>JAYSVR010000252.1:0-2012 GCA_043718445.1 Acidobacteriota bacterium
CGCGGCTTATACCGGAGCCGATGCGCGACGGGCCATCGGCTTTATTCCTTTCGATAAACTCAAACACGATGAGCGTTACGCCGAAGTCCTCGGCCACGAAATGGCGCACGCCGCCGACATCCTGACTTCGTTGGAGAAGGTCGCCCAAGTCCAGGAGTTCGTGCAAAAAACGAATGAGTTGTTATTGCACCATCGTTCGCTCAAGCCGACTGAACAGATTACGCGCGACTTGATGAATCGGCTTGACCGGCGCGATGAATTTCTGAAAACCCTCGAAGCCGTCGCTGACCGCGCCGAAGCCGTCGTGTGGCGCGAACTGGTCGCCAGCAAATCAGCGCGTGAGCGGCTCGCAGCCAAAAAGTAAGGTGACTCTCAGCCATTCCCCCTTCTCATTGCCGTCATCGCGCGAATCAATCTTTGCGGTGCTTTCACGCCTTGTCTCGGTGTGGTAATTTCGCCGCCTTAACAATGCGGCTTGCCGCCTGACAAACTCAACGTAACTGATAAGCATTCATAGGCATTTACTGCCAAAGGAGCGTCGCCGATGAGCAAACCACAAATCGCTACGCAACCCGTTTCGTTGCTGCCTTACGCGCACAACGTGAAAAAGGCGCAAGACCATGACGTGCCGCTCTTGAAAAATGGTGACCGGCTCACGCGCGCTGAGTTCGAGCGCCGTTTCGATGCCATGCCTGAGTTGAAAAAAGCCGAGTTAATCAAGGGGATTGTTTATATGGGTTCACCCGTCAGACAGAGATATCACAGCCGTCCGCACACCCATTCCGTCACTTGGCTCGGCGTATACGCTGCTGCCACGCCCGGCATGGATACCGGCGACAATGGTTCCGCGCGCGTGGATGACGAAAACATGCCGCAGCCGGACGCGATGCTTTCCCTATTGCCGGATTACGGCGGGCAGTCTTACATAGACGAAGACGATTATTTGGCGGGCTTGCCCGAACTCGTTGTCGAAGTATCAGGCAGCACCAGCCGCCACGATCTCACCCACAAGAAAGATGTATACGAACAAAACGGCGTGCGTGAATACATCATCTGGCGCACCGAAAAGCAGGCGCTCGATTGGCTTCGTCTGGAAAACAACGCCTTCGTCAAGATCGAACCCGACGCCAACGGCGTCATCGAAAGCACCGTCTTCCCCGGCCTGCGCCTCAACGTACCCGCCTTACTCGCGGGCGATATGGCTACCGTACTCGCTGAATTACAACGCGGCATCGCGTCACCCGCGCACGCCGCTTTTGTCGAACAACTCGCCCAACGCAAACAACAACTGAAAACCAACTAATGCCCAAACGTACTGACATCCATAAAATTCTTATCATCGGCTCTGGCCCTATCGTGATCGGCCAAGCCTGCGAATTCGATTATTCCGGCACGCAAGCCTGTCGCGCTTTGCGGCAGGAAGGCTTCGAGGTCGTACTGGTCAACTCCAATCCGGCGACGATCATGACCGATCCTGAGTTGGCTGATCGCACTTACATCGAACCGCTCAACCTCGAGACCGTCACCGCTATCATCGAACGCGAACGTCCTGATGCCGTATTGCCTACTGTGGGCGGACAGACCGCGCTCAACCTGGCCGTTAAACTTTCTGAAGCTGGCGTGTTTGAGAAATATGGCGTCGAATTGATCGGCGCGAAACTCTCTGCCATCAACATCGGCGAAAACCGGCAGTTGTTCAAAAAGGCGATGGATGAAATCGGCTTGCTGATGCCGATGGCGCGGTTCTGCCACAACATGGACGAAGCCAATGCTGCCGCTGAAGAAAATGATTTTCCCATCATCATTCGCCCCGCGTTCACGCTCGGCGGCACAGGCGGAGGCATCGCTTATAACTACGAAGAGTTTGAAGAGATTTGCGAACGCGGCTTGGCGGCTAGCCCGATCAGCGAAATTCTCGTCGAAGAATCCATCATCGGCTGGAAGGAATACGAACTCGAAGTGATGCGCGACCTCGCCGACAACGTCGTCATCATTTGTTCGATTGAGAACTT
>JAYSVR010000253.1:0-19400 GCA_043718445.1 Acidobacteriota bacterium
GTTCCGGCACATCATTTCAATTTGGCTGTCAAAGAGCGTCAACCGCCTTGTTCATGCGGCTGTTGGGGGTTTTCGCCACAGACCCCCGTCACTTTTAAGAACTTAACAGATAGGAGTCGAGTCGCTTCCAGGTAGTTCCACTGTCGATACTTTTGTAAACCCCAGCGTTAGTACCGGTTGCATACACAATGTTATTGTTTGCGGGGTTGATGGCGATTGAGTTTACAGAAATGGGATAAGAGCAACTATTTAACATGTGAGCCGTGTTGTAGCCAAGAATCGAAGCGGTTGGCGAAGAAATACTTTTATCATATAGCCTATGATACTTCTGCCACATCACTGCGCCATTAATTCTATCTAGCGTGACATCTTTACTGTCTGTATTTGAACGTTTCATTGCTGGCAATTGGCCCAACTTGGCAATTGCATTATTAATAGTTACGGCTGCTTGGTTGTTGTTCAGATTAAAGTTCTTAAGAATTACTTGCCCGTTAGCAGTCAAACCAATCTTTCCAAAATAACAGGAGAGAGGCAGTGCAATCAGCAACGATACGAGGGCGAAAAAGGCGGCAAGCCGCAGGCTGCGTTTGAAAGTAAAGTTTGTCATATTCGTTCAAAATGTTGGTGAAGGTATTCAGAAAATACTTAGATCAATCGCCTATCTAGCGTTATTTTTCCCCTCAGCATAAATCCCGAAATCCCACACGGGCGGCATCCCCATTGATTTCGAGTTTGATTGCATATCTGCCGCGCGAGTAACCGGTACGAGGCCATATTCGCCGTCGCGCAAGGGGCGTTGGGGTTTGAGGGCGTAAATGCCATCGGCGACTTTTTTGATTTCGCAGGGGATTTCGTTGTCCACCATGGCTACGCTGCCGAAACCGCCGATGTCGTAGGTGCCGAGGATGCGGCGGTCTTTGCGCATGCCGCCTTGTTTCACATACAGCAGGCGATAAGACGGTACGCCGGGGATTACGTCGCCCAGCCCGGATAACAAAATGACGGGTTGCTGATCGTCAAAACTCGCCTGTGCGTTGCTGCCGATCAGTTGCAATTCGAGTTTGTTTTTGGCGAAAGGTACGACGGCTGATTTCAAGAGACTGCCTACGTTAGCGCCCATTTGCGAGACCTGGTTTTGCGTGAGCAGCGTATGTTTGTTGCCATCCCACAGGTAAGCGCCCTTGTCAGGCGGCAAGGCGACCGCATTGCCGCGACTGTCACGGACGCCTGCGGCTACGGGTTTTGCAACGTTCGCGGCATTGGTTGCGGGCGGAGTGTTACCCGTAAACGAAAGCGATGTGGGTGATGAAGCCGCGTTTGCAGCGGTCGGGCTGGCAGGTTTCGCCGTTGGATTCATCATCGCGGCTAACACCGCATCAGTGACGCGAGCGGCTTTAAGTTGTTTGAGTCCGTTCAGGCTGGTATCGAACCGGCAATCCGATTGATGGATTTTTTCGATGATAACGGCATCGCTAAAACCGAGTTGCGCGAGTTCGACAATCGAAACATTGGTGAGTGTTTCTTTGGCGCTGGAACTGGACGAAGCCGCTTGCAGACGCGGCTGCGCTTGTGCCCAAGCCGCTGTGAGCGACACGACGACAAAGCAACAAAGAGTAAGGGAGAGATTACGTTTTGACATGGTGATTTTCTGGTTCCCGAACGTTAAGCAAGCGAGTCTTGACCCTAAACCACAAGGTTTATCATTGACACGTATAGGGACACGTATAGGCGACGCCCATAAGCGAGTGATTCCCTTGCAGCCATGAATGAATGAAGCTTGATGCCGGATTGTTTGGGGCAGGCGCGGAAAGCGGAGCGTATGCTTGAATCAGCTTGTGGGGTTCGCGTGAGTCGGTTGTGAAGCTCACGGCGTTGCAGCATTCGGGTCAGTTGCTTGATCGTTTTCCTTGCCTACTCGCATGAGAGATTGAGCGCGACCAAACCGCACACGCACGGCGAAAAAAATCTTCAGAAAGTTGGCGTAGCGGCAAATGAAGCGGGTTGGCAGGTCAAGCGGCAGTCATTCCCGACAGTTCCCGTTCAATTTCCGCAATCAGAAAAGGCAGATTGGGCTGGGTGAAGCTCAAGCTGGGAGTAGGCAACTTCCAGCACCAAACGCGCACGCCAGAGCATTGAGTGGGTGCAAGCATCAGCGAAAGGCTGCGACCAGAACCGTCCGTTCAGTGCGGGCTTTGGTATAGCGGATTTCGCCGCTCAAGCGTTCATTGGCTAAGGTTTGAACGTCCTGGGCCGTCGCTTCGTCCAAATATGGCTCGCCGCAATTGGCGCAGACGCGCGCCGGAATCTCAGTGATGAGCAAAATCGCCTTGCCGCGTTCAATCGGCAGCAAGGTGGTGCCCTTCTTAAAACGATTATGTTTACAAACTAAGCATTTCATTTCGCTACCTTCTTTTTACGCTCACGAAAGCCTGCTTGCCAGCGTTTCGTATTTGGTTCATAGGCTTCGCATCAAGGCTGGCGAGTCGCGGAACCAAGCTGGACGGGGTAAAAATCAGGCGCTTCGCCTGGGCCTTGAATCCGCAGCCGCAGTTTCTTGGCAGCGAGACGCCGCAAATCCAGTGTCGCAATCAACGAGCCTCTGTGACTGCGGATGGTTTGCACGGGCAGTACAGGCTTTTCTGAATCACCCACCAAACTCACTGCGTAAACACCCGGCAGGCTGCCTTCGGGCAAGCGCAATTGCAGCCGCGTCAGCACAGGCGCGAGTTGAATGGCGCGCTCGCTGTTCGCGGCGGCTACGTCGCGTAGGGCGAGATAGTCGTTGAGGTCTATGAGGTTGGTAATGGTTACAGGCGCGGATGGCGGCGGCGCAGCCACCAGCGTCGGGGCGGGCGTGGCGATTGGCGTAGGTGATTGTTGCGCAATCAGTATCAGTGCTGAATCAGGCTCAGGGCGGCGCGGCGTTCGCATCAACCAAGCTAGGCAAACTAAGCCGAGCAATAAAACCGCCGCGCCTGCCCAGGCAAGGCCGGGGCGCCAAACGAAAGTCGTTGCCAATTTGTCGCGCCAGCTTAACGGCGGCGCGGTGACGGGCAGCAGGGCGCGCGCTTCACGATAGGCGGTGAAGCAGGCAGAACAACCGAACAGGTGCGCGCGCAATTCGTCATCGGGCAGGCGGCCTGTTTGCGCGAGTGCTTGCCAGCGCACGGGCGTAGGGCATTCGTTACGGTCGGGGTTCGGGAAGTCTTCGGCAAAATACTCGCTTGCCAACTCGCGCAGCGCGTCAGGATGCAGTTCAAGTGATTTGCCATTCTCTTGCTGCTTGTTCATTGGTTACTCCTTCTCCCGTTTGCATGAGGGGATGAATAAGGATGAACCGCACGGCGATGGAGTAAAAAAATCATTGCGATGCTCCTTTGCCTGCGTTGAGACGTTGCGCCAGTGCTTGCAGCTTGCGGTCGTATTTCATGCGAAGCGCGTGGTCGTTGCCGCCCAGTTCCGCAGCGATTTGATCGTAGGTGAAATCGAGCGCGAGATATTCAAAGACGCGCCGCGTCCAGTCGTCCATGTGCCGGATGATTTGTTGCAGCAGGATGCGGCGGTCAAGGTCTTCGCTAGTGTGGCGCGGGCTGGCGGCGGCGAGATCGGCTTCGATACTGCGATGTCCATTGGCCTTTTCGAGTTCGGCTAATAGTAACCGTTGCCAGGTGCGATAAAGATAACCCGCGAGATTGGCGAATTCGTCACCGGCTTGGCAACGGCGCGTGACCAATGCGCTGGCTTTCATCAACAGACGCTGACCGGCTGCCGCATCGCCGAGCGTTCGTTGGGCGTAACTTTCTACGCGCGGCAAGAGCGCGACCGCAGCGTCATAAACTTCGCGGTCTATCGCGCCGAATTCATCGGTGAATTGTGTGAAGGGCTTTTCTTCTAAACGGTTCATGGTGCCAGTTCGTTGCCGTCGGTATTGCTGAGAGGCAACGTCGGTGTTTTATCACAACTCAACCAAGCACGTATTTCTCAATCGCTTTGGCTACGCCATCGGCTTCGTTGGTGTCGGTGAGTTCAAAGCCGAGCGCCTTGAGTTCGTCTTCGGCGTTGCCCATCACCAGCGGCTTGCCTGCGTAGCGAAGCATCGTCAGGTCGTTGAAATTGTCGCCGATTGCCATGACTTCTTCGCTGGTGATGCCGTGTTGCGCGGCCAGCGCAGCGACGCTCGCGCCTTTTGACGCCGTCACGCTCAACACGTCCAGAATGGTCAGATCAATCGAACGATAGCGGGTTTTGAAAAGCTGGACGCGCCCCGCCATCGTCGTTTTAAGCGAAGCGGCAAATACCTCCATCGGTTCGCAATGCCCGGAAAACATCATTTGAATCGGGTCGTGGTCGAGATAATCAATCAGGTCAGGCACATGGCGAACGCTGTCCCAATACTTGGCGAGGTAACGATGCAACGCGCCGTTCTCTTCAGACAGTTTTTCCATCACCATAATGCCGTGTCCGTGCGGATCGTCGTTGCAGATGGCATCGGCACTGGCGGCGCGTCCGTGTTCGGTGACGGCGCGCGCGGTGTCGGCAGCGAGCGGATGATAATCAAGCGTCGCCAGCGTAGCGCAATCTTTGGTGAGCGCGCCGTTGTGAGTGACGAGCAATACGTCAAGGCCGAGTTCGTTGATGAGTTGATGGGCTGAACCAAAACGGCGACCGGTGACTAACGCAACTGTCACGCCTTGCGCTTGCGCAGCAGTGATCGCGGCGCGGGTGCGGGGCGTGAGTTCGCTGTGATAGGTGAGCAGCGTTCCGTCAATGTCGAGCGCGATCAGTTTGATTGCCATAGCCTGAACTTAGCACGGTTCGGTGAAGCAGGGAATCAGCTAAGAAGTTTTGTCACAGAGGTACAGAGGCACAGAGAAAAATTTGCGAACTGGAGACTATCGCAGGGACTGTATAAAGTTCGAGGGCACAAGACGCTTCTCCCTTTCGCTAAAATTCCTCTGTGTCTCTATGTCTCTGTGCCTCTGTGGCAAACCGGCTATGGCAATTCGTTAGCCGCGATATGGCGTCAGTCCGGCTTGGTGAGCCAGGGTGCGGGCGAGTTCTTCGGCTTCGGCGAGCGGCAGATTTTTGATGCGCGGAACGCCGCCAGTGAAGGCTTGCCCTGCCGTATCAATGTTCAACGCTGCCAACCCCAGCCGCTGATCAAAAGGCGTTTGCGTAATTTCGAGTCCTTGAATTTTGCTGATCGGAATGATGCGCGTGGCGCGTCCGAGCCAGCCTTCGCGGGTAAACAGATACTTCTGTGTCATGGCGTATCCAAGATGGCGATAGCTTTCACGATGGAAGAGATACGCTACTGGAATCAATAACAACGGCCAAGCTGCCAGCCAGTTCCACTGCCAGAAAAACCATGCCGCCGCGAGCAACACCAACAGCCGTGCGCTTTTCATCGTGCCTCGTTTAATGGCGCGCGGCGAAACCGGTCGCCACACGGTGCGCGGCGCAGCCAAATCAGGCAAAAAGATCGGCAGTAACTTTTCGTATTCATTGCGTCGCAACAACGGGATGAGTACGTCACGACCTTTGCTGTCAGCGTTGTCTTCGCGTTGATTGCCTGACACGTCGGCGCTGATCGTGGCGAAGCCCAGCCAGCGACGCAAAAAGCTCTCTTCGATTTTCAGCACCTGAATGCGGCGGCGCGGCAGGTTACTGCTGCGGCGCGTGAGCAAGCCGTAGCGACGCTGCAAGTCGTCGCCTTGCCGCGTCAGCGTGAAATCGAAAAACAACACAATCGAACCCACCATCGAAAACAGCATGCTCACCAACAACACCGAGACGACGGCTGCCGCCCAAAACCACAGCGAAAACGCGCCGCCGTGCATAACGAAACCAGCCAGCGTTTGGGTGGTGAAGGTACGCAAGCGCGCGCGTAAGGCTTGCGGCAAAGCGTTATCGGCGAATTGCCAAATCGCTCCGACAATCACCAACGCAGAAACCAGATGATTCGAAGTGAGTCCCGCCAGCGCGAGTTCGCGCAACGTGAGGCGTCGCACCAACACGGCTTCAGGCAGTGCGGTGGCGGATTGAGCTGTTTCAACTTGCGCGCCGCGATTGAATACGGCTTGGCGCAAGCGCTCGGCTTCGGCGCGCGACAGCACTGACAACTTAGCCTCTGCGCCTTGTCCGCTGGCGGTTTCGATTTGCGCGTCTACTACGCCAAAGATGCGATGTAACAGGTGTTGCTCGATTCTGATTTCCTGTACGCGCGCCAGTGGAATGTGGCGTTCTGAACGTCCCAGCCAGCCTTCTTTCGTGATGAGTTCGTTGTTTTCGATGCGATAGCTGAAGGAAAAATATCTGAAGGCGGCGAACGCTACTGAACCGCCCAGCGAGAGCGTGGCAAAGATAGCGATGCCCCACCAACGATTGCCAACGACGCCGAGCAACAAGAGCGGCCAGATGCCGCGCAAGCCTTGCCATACGCCAAAAACTAACGTGAGTGGATGCAGCCTGCCGGTAAAGATGGTGGCACTTTCAGGCGACATCTCAGAGGACATCTGCGCCTCCGAGTTCGACCAGCCAGTTGCGCAACTGTTCAGCGTAAGCGGCATCCAGTCCCGGAATCGTCAGACTCGCGTTTTGGGTTCCCGCCGTATGCAGAATCAACGAAGCCAAGCCGAAGCGCCGCGCCAGTGGGCCGCTTTCGAGATCAATATGTTGCAACCGTGAGAGCGGCAACAACCGCGTATGCCGAAACCAAATGCCGCTGCGGGTTTCGAGTACGTGACCGTCAATGCGCCACGACCACGCACGATAAGCACGCGCCGGATACCACATGACCCACGCGACGGTTACGAGCGCGAGTGCGCTCCATCCACACAATAGCGGCAGCGCCCAGCCGATGCGAAACCAACTTAACACCAATACGACAACCAACACGATTCCCCAAAAGATGCCGTAACCCAGCGCGTCACTGAAACGCCAGAGTTGCATCACGCGTTGGTCTAACGGGAAGAATGTGGATGGTTGATTAGATTGTAGTGAAAGCGGAGCTTGCTGAGTTCCTGCTTCTGTCATGTGCTTGAACGACCTCCTCGCACCGGAGCATAGCACAGCTTTTTATTCAGAACCGTAGCGCACTTCCATCTGGCGAATGCGGATGCTCGCCAGCACCAACACCAGCGCGGTGAATATCAACAGGCTTGGTACCGAAATCCAAACGGGCGTGCTTTCGGTGACGGTGGCGAAGGGGCCTTCAGGCACAGGCACGGGCGCAAGCGTGTGCAGGTAATGAATGATGCTGATTTTTTTCAGCAAGGGCGGCAGCAGGAAGTTCAGCCACTCCCAACCGTAAACCAACAGCCCCGGGAAAATCGGATTGCGGAAGAACAAACCAATCACCAGAAACATCGCGCCATAACCGACGCACGCCAGCACTGACAAGCAAACATAAGTCATCGCTTGCCCCAGCTTCCCGCTGGCAAACAGGTTGTCGAGATAACCGCGTGCCGAATAAAAGAACAGCAGCGAAACCAGCGTAGACGCGCCAAATAAAACGATGCTCGCCAGCAAGCCTGACAGGTATTTGCCGACGACCAGCACTTCGCGGCGCACGGGCGCGAGAAAGTAATAGTGCAGCGACTTGTCTACGATCTCGCCGCGAAAGAGATTCATAAACACCCACGCGCAGCCGAAAAACACAATCGTCCGCAAGATCAAACCTTCAAACAGATTGGCGAAAATCACGTCCGACTCAGCGCCGCGTCGGATGTCGCGCGCCGTTTCAGGATAAAGCGCGAGCGCCGCAAACATCACCACGGGCACGGCGGCGAGCAGATACATCAACAGCGCGCGCTTGCCCCAAAAATTTTTGCGAAACTCCATGCGTAGGATCGCGCTGACCTGACGCAGCCACAGCGAAGAGTCGGTTGTTTGAGCGAGCGGTTTGATTGCTTGAGCGATTTCCATAAATGAGTTTCAGTCGCATGTAGTCCCGCCTTGAGGCGGAATGTATCGCGCGTCCACGACATTCCGCCTCAAGGCGGGACTACATGCTTTTTATCCGTTGTTGCCAATCAAGTAGTGATAAACCGCGTTCAAGTCGTCATCCACGGGCGTGACGGCTTCGAGATTCAAGCCCTGCTCGACGACCATTTGATTGAGCAGCGCATAGAAGGCATCAGGGTTGCGCGTCTTGATGAAGACGCCGTTACGGTCTTCGTGCAGTTGGGCTTCGACGATGTGGGTTTCGCCGAACATGCGCGCGGCGAGTTCGCTGGCGCGGTCGCAACGCACCATGATTTGCAGCGGATGATCGAGCATCTCAGCGCGTACTCCTTCAGCGCCACTCGCGCCACCTTCGGCCAAAACGTAGCCGTTGTTAATCAGCACTACGCGGTCTGACATCGCGTCGAGTTCGTGCAGGATGTGGCTCGACACGACGAGGTGCGAACCGGCGGCTGCCAGTTGGCGAAACAACGCGATGGTTTCGGCGCGCGCCATCGGGTCGAGTCCGTTAAGCGGTTCATCGAGGATCATCACCGTCGGATCGTGCGCGATGGATTGCGCCAGCCGCACGCGCTGCCGCATGCCTTTGCTGTAACCATCCACCTTGCGCAACGCCGCATCGCGCAAACTCACGCGATCAAGCGCTCGCCACGCGCGGGCTTCGGCGTCTTTGCTCGCAAAGCCGTGCAGCAACAAAAAGCCGTGAATGAATTCATAGCCCGTCACGCCGCGCGGGAATGAATCGAATTGTCCGCAATAACCTACTTTGCGAAAGAGCGTTTGCGGGTCGTCGGGCGCGATGCCGAGAATCGAAACCCTGCCCCGCGTAGGCTGAATCAAACCCGTCATCAAATTCATCAGCGTTGTCTTGCCCGAACCGTTCGGCCCGACCAACGAAGTAATACCAGGCGCGATAGTCAGACTGACGCGATTGACGCCGAGCACTTCGCCATAAAATTTCGAGACGTTTTCAAAGACTATGAGGTTGCCTGCGAGGTTATTCGCTTCCATCACGACACCACCTCATACGCGCGTAACTTGCGCGAGATCATCCACAAGCTCACGAGTGCGAAACACGCCAGCGCAATCCATATTTCCCACGTAGCGAATTTGAATTCCGGCGGATTGCCGAACATCCGCGCAGTCATTTCACCCAGCAGGAAAGCGATGTTGAACAGGAATCCGCGTTGGGTGTGAAAGAGGCCTGCCATCGCTCCGGCAATGGGTGTGGGAATCACGAAGATCGCAAACAGCGCCGCGCTTGCCGCCGTGCGCCATTTGATCCAGGCTGAAAAAGCCATCGCCAACAGCGTCCAACTGATGCTCCACGCCAAGCTGCTGATGAGAATGGCGCGCGCTACCCACAGGTTGTTGGCAAACCAACTGCCACCCGCTAGATAACTTTGAAAGAGAAACAGCAACAAGCCGGGAATCCACGTAATCGAAGACCACACGATCAACAACACCGAAGCCTTGCCCGCGACATATTCCCACCGGTTAAACGGACGGCACAGATAAAGCGGCAGCGCGTTATTCGCCAAGTCGCGCGACAGCAACACCGGGCCATTCACCACCGTGAACAAAAAGCCCAAGCCCGTTTGCAACCCGATCAAGATGCCGAAAAATTCCGGCGTGATAGGAATTGCTGCGCCTGCGGGCAGACCTAAAATTTCTAGCGCGCTGACGTTGTGATTGAGGTAAATCAAAATCGTGTAAAGCAGCGGCACAACCATGCACGCGACCAAAAAGGCGATGGCGAATTTCGATTTGAAGACGGTCTCGTAAGCGTAGCGCGGCAATACCAAAAAGCGTGACCACGCGGGCGTCAGCACGCCGTCATAAGGTTTGTAACTGTGTTCGTATACGGCCATAAGTTTCTCGTGGCGCAGGCTTCAGCCTGTGCCCCGTCTCGTGGACTTTAGTCCGCGCGGTTGCGCATCACTCGCGGACTAAAGTCCACGAGACAGGTCACAGACTGAAGTCTGCGTCACGTTATTTGGCAAAGTAACCAGCTTTGCCTCTCAAGGTCACTTTGCCAATGCGCTTTTCGATTTCGGGGTTGAGCTTGATGCGGATGGTGCGAAACCCCGCGCCGTTATTGGTCGAAACGTAACCCAGCGCATAACGCGCCCGCATTCGATCAATAATCTCGCCCAGCCGTTCGCTGACTTTTTCGGTTTCGGCTTTGATGATTTCGCCGCCGGTTTGTTCGGCGTAAGTGAGCATATTGCCCGAACCTTTCGGGCGACCGACCCAATCAATCAACTTGCCTTCTTTGGTTTGCATCATTACGCCGAAGACCGAAATGTCGTTCTCGAATAATTGGTCGAGCGCTTCTTTTTCGGTATGCGCCGCCCGCGTAGGTTTATTCGGCAGGTTATCGCTCAACCACAAAATCACGCGGCGATGTTTCGGCTTTGCGTCGGCTCGCATGTAATCCGCCGTCCGCCAGACCGATTCGTTAAACAGCGCGAGTTGTTCGGGCGCATTCATTTGCGCAGCGTTGGCAATGGCGTCAAACACCGCGATGCGATCACGCGTGAAAGATTGCAGCAACAGAATCCGGCTCGCATAAGCCACCACTGCGATTTCATCCTGCGGCTTGAAATGCGTGAGGGCTTCCAATGCGCCGGTCGCCAGACGCTTCAACACCGGTTGCGACGTATCGGTCAAATCGAAAAACAACACGACCGACAGCGCCAGCTTGTCTTGGCTGAAAACGGTCACGTCTTGCGCGACGCCGTTTTCAGTGAGGACGAAATCTTCGGGCTTCATGCCGCCGACGGGCTTGCCGTCAGACTGCCGCGTGACCAGCGTGTCAACGATGACCAGTTCGGTCGAGACGCGCACGGGTTCATCAGGTTCGGGCGTTTGCGCGAAGGCATTCAACGAACAGCAAAACAAAAGAACAAATAACCAACGATTCACTATGGTTCTCTCCAAACATTGCGTGGGATCAAAATGAAGCAGGGAGACAGGAGACAGAATTCAGGAGACAGAATTCAGATCGCCACCAATTCTGACTCCTGAATTCTGTCTCCTGACTCCCTTGCTTTGCGGAAGAAACGATTTGCTACCTCAATTATCCATCGCTTTGAGGAAGATGTCTTCCAGCGAGTCGCGTTTGAAATTCATGCGGCGAATTTGCACCTGATTGCGCGCGGCCAACGCATAGACATCGCGCAGTTCAAAGCCTTCCTGCAACACCAGCTTGAGCCGTTCGGCGTTGCTGAAAGCATACTCGCAACCCAGCGCGCCCAATTCGTTGACGAAGCCTTCGTTGACGCCGCGCGCTTCCATCTCGATGAACTTGCGATTGGCGCGGCGTTCGGCTTCGAGGTCGCAATGCGCTGCGATGTGTCCGTCTTTTAGAATCAAAATCTCATCGCAACACTCTTCGACATCGCGCAACAGGTGCGAAGAAAGCACGATATTGGCTTTGCCCGAATCACGCACTTCACGAATCAATTCGATCATGCGTTTGCGGGCGGGCGGGTCTAACCCGTTCGTCGGCTCATCCAGAAAAATCAGTCGCGGCCCGTGAACAATCGCTTGCGCGAGTTTGGCGAGTTGTTTCATGCCCAGCGAATAACCGCCGAGTTCGCGGTAACGCGCTTCGCCGAGGCCGACATAAAACAAAGCCTCGTGTGCGCGTTCAAGAGCGGCTTCGCGCGGCAAGCCCGACAGTTCGCCCATCAGCCGCACGAAATGTACGGCGTTCATATTCGCAATGAACGAATCGCGTTCGGGCATATAGCCGATCTGCGCGCGTACTGCTTTGGCTTCGCTGCGAATGTCTTTCTCAAGCAAGCGTGCCGTACCCGCCGACGGCTGATAAAAACCCAACAGCGTATGAATCAACGTCGTCTTGCCCGCGCCGTTCGGGCCGAGCAAACCGATGCAACGTCCGCGCAAGGCGATGTTCAGGTTATGCAGGATGGTGCGTTTGCCGAGGTCTACGCGCAGGTTGTCGAGTTCGATGACAGGATGGTTCATATAATTTGAGTCGGCGAAGCCTTTGGAGTGCGGCGGCTGCGACGCCGCTTTCTCATTCCCGTGGCATAGCGCACATTGAGAATCAACGAAGACAACTGCGTCTGTTCTGCTTTGACGCTTCGGTTGCGAAGTGGAATGGGAAAGCGGCGTCGCAGCCGCCGCACTCCAAAGGCTTCGCCGTTTTATTTGTTCGCCGTTTTCGCCGCCGTCAACAAATTGACATTGCCGTTGATGCCGTTGCCTTCAATCGAAACGCCGCCATTGCCGATGCGGGCTTCATACTTGCCATGCTTTTCCTGGCTGACGGTCGTGTTGGGCAATTCGCTCTTGACCTTTCCGCTGTGTCCGCGAATTTCTACGTCGGCGTTGACAGCCTCGGCGAAGTGAAAATCGAGATTGCCGTTGATGTCTTGTATTGCCAGACCTCTCGTGAGGTTGGCAAAGGTGGCATCCACATTGCCGTTGATGTCTTCGAAGACGCCGCGCGTTGTCGCCCGCGCAGCCTTCAGGTTGCCGTTCAAACCATCCAGCATGAGGGCGTTGTCCAGTTCGCCAATCGTAATGTTGCCGTTGGTGTGGTTGGCGTGAAAGACCACGTTGCGCGGCAGCTTCAATTCTAAACGCTGGCGTTCTTCGTTGCGCGAACTGAGACCTGCCCAGAGGCTGAGGTGGCGGTTTTTGCGAATCTCGATTTCGAGGCTTTCGTTCTCACCCAACCGTATCCGCACATTGCGTTCTTCAAAGTCTTCGGCTTTGCGCGCGGAACGAACGAGATAAACTTCGGCTTTGTCGGTGACACTGGTCGTCACGTCAAGCTTGCCATTGATGCCGTATACATAAACCACTGCGCCGGGCTTCAAGGTGAACTCTTTGCGAACCTCCTGTTTGACGGCGAAATCAATTTGCTCTGGCGACGCGGTGTCAGATTTGGCGACAACTTCGGTTGCAACAGCGTCTTTACTGACAGCAGCGCTGCTGGGTACAGAGCGCGTTTGCACAAAGCGCGACAGCAGCGAAAGCGCGACGAGCGCGAGCGCCAAAATCAGTGCGAGACCTTTCAAGCCTTTCATACGTGACCTTTCAAATGAGATTGGGTAATGCCAAAACGCTTACGCCAACCGGCGGAATCAGGTTCCGACCGATTGGCGTGAAAAAGCCTGGGTGCGCCCGCATCTTGCGGGCTGTAAAAGAAGCTGCGAAGCCTTCCTTTTTCTCAGTCTCTCGCATAGCAAAAGTTGAAATCAAGGAAGGCTTCGCAGCTTCTTTTACAGCCCGCAAGATGCGGACGCACCCAGGGTTCGTTATCGCGTTGCTTTCTTGCCCATTATGAACAAGCCGCCGCCGTCCAAACCCAGCAAGCTCGAAGGCGTCAACAGCCCGCCGCCGTCTTCCGAGTTGAGCGAGAACACCATCCGGTCGCCCAAAGCGTAGGCATAAGCCAAGCCCGCTTTCGAGCCGAACAGCTTGCGCAACATTGCGGGCGCGTCGCCTTGTTCCGTCTTGCCTACGCCTAAACGTGAAGCGCCTTTGGTCAACGGCGACAACACCGAGTCGAGGTTTTGATAAATCAGCGCCGAGAAATTGGCCTGCTTGTCTGCGGGCAAGGCCGCTTTGAATTTCGACGATTGCAAAATCGTATAACCCGACTCGCGGTATTTGATCGCGTTCTCGACCAGCGCGCGGCTGGGCGCAGCAATCAGATAGCCGTAAGCGTAAGCGTAATTCACTTCGGCCACGCCGCCGCCCGTCGTGGAAGTCGCTTTCAACCGATAGTAAATTTTGCCGCCGACTTCAGCGCGTTCCCACAACAAGCCCGCGTGATTGTGTTGCGCGGCGAGTTTATTCATTTCAGTCACAGCGCGTTCCAAACTGGCTTGCAACTTCACGGCATCGTTCACTTCGGCGACGACTTTCCAGGCAGGCGTAGGCAGCACGGGGCCGTCTAAAGCAGCGGCGAACTCGCCGCCCAACGCTGCCGCAAAGTCTTCGCGCAAGTTGATGCCGTGTTGCGCTTGCAGGTCTTGAAACTGTTGCCAATCTTGCGGGTCAGCCGTCTTGAGTGCATTCATCAAATCATCGAACAACGCCGTCGGGCTTTGCACGACAAACGCGGCAACTACGTTTGCGTCGGGCGAGATGAATTGCAGCGCGCCCATTGGCCCCGGCGCAGCCAGCCACGAAGTCACGCCGTGTTGCTGGTTGGGTTCATAAGTCACCAGCGCGCGATTGGTCGCCTTGCCGTTCGATTCTTTCATCTCGGCGATGAAATGTTTCAACCCATTGACGCCTAGGGCGCTCAACCCTTCCGTTTCGTTGGCTTGTTTTTTCGCGGTCAACGCCAAGCCGATGAATTTTTCGAGATCGGCGGCGACCAGAAAGCCTGCGCCTTCACGATAAACATCAGCCAGCCGCGCGTGAAAAGCCGAAGCCTTGAATCCGCTGGCTTTGCCATTTAAAGCCGTCGCTGCGCGTTGCAACGAAGCCGCATCGGTCGAAGCCGCCAGCAATCCGTCGTGCAACCACAGCATCAGGCTCTCGTTGTTTCTGGCGTCGCCTTTAACCGAACTCACTTTGAAAGGATCGTCCACAAATTGCACCGACAGTTTTTCTTTGCTCTCGGCGTTGAGTTCGGCGAGTTGCGTTTCAGCCGCCGCGCGAAAAGCGTTGGCGTCATTGATTTCAGCCAAAGCCAATACGTGACCGTTCTTGTCAGACGTCGTGTCGAACTGAACGCCGATGGCAATTTCAGCGCCTAACTGATTGCCAAACGAAACCAGCTTATCCAGCACCGCGTGAATATCTTTATTATTTTTTCTTGGGCCCTTGCCGTTATCAGCGTTTTCGCGTTCGTACCATTCGCGCAACTCAGGGTTTTGCTGAATGTTTTCATCCAGAATTTGTTGCGCCTGCGCCAGCGTCGTCGAGAGGTTGGGCAACGCGACATACACCGCCGTGCCCTCAGGCATCAGGTCAAGCAAGCGCGTCGAATAACGATTGCCCGGCATCGCTACGCGAGCGTCAATGTCACGTTTGACGGTGTCGAGCAATTGCTGATAGCGATTGGCGTCGCGGCTCCACGCGACTTCTTCGCGCACGCGCACCGGCGCAATGCTCTCGTGCGTGACGGCTTGTTCGCCCGAATGCAGCAAAGATTTCTTGCCACCGTGATTGAGTTCGACTTCGCCCTCGACGACCGAAACGCGCGCGCCTTTTGTGCCGCTGTTGACCGCGAAGATCGTCCCTTTCACCGCGACCATCGCGTCCGGCGTAGCCACAAACAGCTTGCGTCCGCCGTTCTGCTTGGCAGCCTGCACGATCACCTGTCCGCGTTCGAGATTAATCGTAGTGCCGTCGAGCGATTCATTGATCGAAAATTCAGAACGCTCGCGCGTTTCGATGCGCGAACCGTCACTGAGTTTGACCACCGCACCTGCTTCTTTGGCAGTGCGCAACCGTTCGCCCGCCTTAAGTTGCGTACCCGTCGCCAACGGCTCGGTCGCGTTCGCTGTCACGCGAAAGACGCTGCCATTCGAGGCTTCGACAATCGCGCTTAAAGTGCCAACCGAATTCATAAAGCGTTGCGCGAACGGCCACGACGCAACCCCGATGACCAGCACTGCTGCCGCCGCCATCGCCCAATGCAACGATTGCATTTGGGGCATCTGCAAGTTCGGCCAGAAGCTGCGCGCCGGTTTGGCGGCAGGTACGACTTTCACCGCCTGATTCCCGCTGCGCGCGTCTTTCAATGCACGACGGCACGGCAGACATTCGCGCGTATGGTCTTCCAACAACATCGTACGGGCTTGTGCGAGTTGTCCGCCCAGATAAGCCGGAATCAGCGCCTGAAAATCTGAACAGCCGCGAATAGACTCAGGCATTGCTACCGGAGCCATCGCGCTTGTGTCTTCCTGCGCGATGCGCGCCCAGACGTTGTCAGCCGCCGCGTCGAGTTGCGTCGCGCCCGGTTCGGTTTGACGAATGGCTTGCGCCGTTTGATCGAATGTTTCGTTAAGATTGCGTTTCATAATTAAGCTCTCCCTCCCTCAGAAAACCTGTAGGGTAGGTTCTTAACCTGCCCTACCTGCTTGCGTTCAAGGCATAGGGCAGGTTGAGAACCTACCCTACAAGATTTTATGCGTAAGCCGCCAAAGCCTTTTTGATGCGGGCGCGCGCTCGGTGGAGCAGGACGCCTACGACCATCGGTGACGTATCAAGCAACTCGGCGATCTGCTGATTGTCGTAGCCCTCAAAGTATTTCAACGCGAACATCTGCGCCTGATTGTCATTGAGTTGCGCGACGGCATCGCGCATCGCGCGTTGCAACTCGCGGTCGTGATGCGCCCGCGCCGGATCATCCGTTCCGCTGACCGTCGCTGCCTCATCCAGCGGCACCACGGCGGCGCGTCCGCGTTGACGCAACAAATCAAGCGAAGCGTTCACCGCCGCCCGGTGCAAATAACTGGCCGGATGCGGTTCCAGATTCAACTCAGCGCCCTGCCGCGCCAACCGCAAGAAAACGGTTTGCAGCACGTCTTCCGCGTCCGTCGCGCTGCCTGTCACACGATAGGCCGCGCGGTATACGCGGTCGTGATGTTCACGGAACAGATTTTCGAGCGGCGTTTTCGGCGCTTTGAGATTCATTGTTAGAGCGCGTCCCGTTACGGCGCGCAAACTGGTCGCAGTGGCAATCACGTTTTCTCCTCCTCGTCAGTCAACGACTTACATTGGCTTAAACGTAGCGGCTTCACGGCGATTAACAGGGTAAACACTTTTTTGCGAATTGGTGGGTAGCGCCGTGCGAAATCCTTGTGCAATGCTCGCCAATGGCTTTCAATGCGGCGTACAAAATTCTTGCCCGATCAGATTGTTGAACCTATCGGACATTTACTAACCGAACATTCCATGAAAGGGGAAAGTATATGAGCATTTCGACTGTTACCAACCTGCCGCAAGCTGACGTAGAAGTTACTTTCACAGGACTGATGTTGATGCGCTTTGAGAAAAGCGGTCAGTTGTTTGAAGCTGGCGTACACGACCGCACCGGAGATCATCATCTTCGTCTGTCGGTTGAATTGCGGGAACGCGCGACTGAAAAGGTGCTGGAACGCTGGGACAGCCAAGAGCCGCTGACCGAAGACGTTTGTCTTGACGTACAGAACCCTCAACAACAAGGTTTGAGCGTTTATGCCACAGACGAACCGCTGAATCGGGAAAACCCTTCACCAAGCCAGCAGAAAGATTTTCGCTGGACGATGGATTTCCCGCGCTTCCACGAGCGCGAGTTGGAAGTGGATGAAAGCGGCGTCACGCCCACCATTCGCCTGAATCACGGAGTGTTTTATACCCACAAGCTGTTTCGCCCGAACACGCCGCTGCATTTGCTGCGCGACAAACCGTTCTCACCGCAAGCCATTCCGCCTGGCATCAGCGCGGCGACTCGCCCGAATGCCTTGCTGATGCACGACATAGCCGCAGTCATTGGCGCGAACGTTTACCTGAACGACGCTGAGAGCAAGCTGTCAGTGAAGCAGGGGAACCGCGAGTTGTTACCTGACCTGACTAAACCGAAATCGGGGCAGTATTATCAGGTCGTATTCAACAACAACTGTTCCGAAGACGTAGGTAAGACTTACCCGAAAATGACCAGCGATTTACCAATTTACTATGAAGTCATTCACGGCGTGCTGGAAGAAGAACAACTTGAGTTGAGTTACCTCGTGCAAACTGGCGATGAATACCCGTGTATACCAATTTTCTGGTGGGATTGGATTTCTGGACTCTGGCGGCGTTGAGCGGAAACTTACCGAACGGGCTGTACCGCCAGACTAACTTGCTTCGCTAATGATCTATGGTCGTGACCACCGTAAGGATTTTCAGGAGGTAGCTGCCTCATTACAGAATGATGCTGACAGTGTTGTTCTAGTGGTAAAGGCGGCGGCAGTCATTGCTATTTATGGTCGGCCCGAAGAAGTGATGCTGAAAACAAATGCTTTCACTTCACTGGGCGGCGTTCCAATTTCTCCCGATGAAAGGTTTTATGGGCAGCCATTCATTGACGACATCGGCGTGGCAACCGGCGTGCTGCTTGCCCCCGATGTCGTAGCGCTTGCCGGTCATTCACTCGCTGCTGCTAAGCTCGAAGAGCTACGATTCGTTTTCGGCTTTCGGATGCAGCGAAACGAAGCAGGAACAATCGAAGCGCAAACCATTCTTCTTACCAATGAGGTTTATTGCGCCCAATCCGTTATCGCCAGCGAATGGGATGTGAGGCAAGACGCTGATTGGGCATTGGTTAGGCTTACCCGGCCTGTGTCCAATCACCGCCCTGCTCAAATTCGTCGCAAGGGACAGGTTGCCTCAGGCCAAGCTGTCCACCTTATTGGTCACCCGTTAGGCTTGCCGCTCAAAATCGCTACAGACGGAACGGTTTTTGAAAGCGCCAATCCGCATTTCGCAGCGCAAACCTTTGAAACCAACCTAGACGCCTTTCCCGGCAATTCCGGCTCCCCCGTCTTTAACAGCGAGACGCATGAACTCGAAGGCATTCTGTCAAAGGTTCATGCGCGGCATTTTGAATGGAAACGTGACGAAGCCAATCGCTCTTATTTGGCTAGCAAGATTTATCCTCAAGACACGACGTTGCGGCAAATCTGCACTCGCGTCACTGCTTTTTCAGACCGGCTTTAACCTTATGCCGGGCAAGATAGGAAAAACTCATTACTAACAATTAGTGCAAGGATCAAGTCGGCCGTTCGGCTTACATTTCTTGTTCTTAGTTCGTAAAGTCGTAAGGCATTGCCGATACCCTGTGCAAACCCCCGGATTTGAGCCAAGGCATTGGCTCAACTGACATGCTTTGATGGCTCGGGGTTCCATGTCACCCAGCACTTCAGAAACCAGTCCGATTACCTTGTTATTGCTATTAAAAACCGGCGAGCCGGAACTTTGGCCCATCGCGCACATCGTTGAGCCGTCGAAATAGTTAGTCCCAACCGCTTTGATATTAGCCTGTTCGGATAACTTGAGCGGCAGACCTCTGGGGTATCCGATTACGTAAATAGGGCTATTAACACTTATCGTCCCCGTACTGATCGTCGCCGGGGCCGGTAAAGGAGGCGTGCCCGCAGGAGGCGGTTTGAGTAATAACAAGCCCCAATCGAGATGGTTCTTATTTCGCATACATCGGTGATGATAATGTCCCACGATTTTATCAACTTCATAAATACTGGTCGCAAATTGGGCTGAGGAAGCAGTATTATAACGGTAACCAAAAACTACTCGCAGGTTTGCTGCGTTAAGGTTCGCCCCAGCTAGTTGATTGATGCAATGCCCGACCGTTGCCACTACGTTTGCAGCGACCAACACGCCCGAACAACTGGTCTTCACCTGAGCCTGAGGTTGAGGATTAAGGCTTACGCCGCATAGCGGTTGAGGAGAAG
>JAYSVR010000254.1:0-19363 GCA_043718445.1 Acidobacteriota bacterium
TTGGAGTGCGGCGGCTCGACGCCGCTTTGTTATGCCCGTTGATTGCAAGCCGGAATGCAGGAAGCCGCGTGACGTCCGGCTCAACCATCGCGCGAAAAACCCAAATGGAGTAACAAAGCGGCGTCGAGCCGCCGCACTCCAAAGCTATCGCAATTCGAGTTTCAGTTCGACATCGCCGAACTGCACGCGATCACCATCGCGCACAATCGTCTTGTCGCCTTCATTGATACGCACGCCGTTCACGATCGTGCCGTTGCTGCTGCCAATGTCGGTCAGCCAAATGGCACCATTTGCGCCGACGGTGAAGACGGCGTGAAAGCTCGACACCGAAGCGTCGCTGATGCACAGCGCATTGTCGTGGCTGCGGCCTACGGCGGCGCGGTCGGTGAGCATTGTACGTAAATCAGGTTGACCAGCAGCACGCAAAATCAATTTGATAGACGCAGCAGGCAAAGCGGCAGGCGTTGCTTTTTCATTCGCTGGTTGGGCCGTACCAGCCTCGTGCGCAGGCTCGTCAGGGAACGCAGCCTTGATCGTGAGTTGCCGCGTGAATACGTCAAAGGTCACGCTGACCGCCAGCTTGCCCAACGTCACGTAACGATGATTGACCGCGTATTCATACAAACTCGCAGCGATTTCTTTTTCGAGATAGGCTCGTCGCGCGTCGTTCATCTGTCCATAAGTTTCGTAGTCATACCGCAACTCGATCAGGTTCGGTGCGACGATACGATGGGCTTCGCGGCGCAGTTTGGCTTCGACAGCGCGTTCGATTTGCGGCAGCAACGAGGTCAGGTCGGTTCGCGCTTGCGAGTTCAACGGACGACGCAAAGCGAAATCCAACGTACCGCCTACGCGCTCAAAGAAGCGGCGGACGTAGTATTCAAGGCGATTAGGTATGTCGGTCTCGCTCATAGTGCGCGGGATTATACGCGGTCTCTAGGCAATAGGTTCAATGTCGTCGTTGGCGCGCGGCTTCAAACAAAATCACGGCGGCAGCGGCGGCGACGTTTAGCGATTCAACGGGCGGACGTAGCGGGATGCGTACGCGAACGTTGACGCGGTCGAGCAAAGCGGGCGTGACGCCATTGCCTTCGTTGCCCAAGATCAACAGCGAAGGCTGCCGCCAATCATATTCGTCGTAATCCAGTTCGGCATCCATCGTCGCGGCTACGGTTTGAATGCCGTCGCATTGCGCTAACAACTCCGATCCAATTACGTCAATCGCCAATGGCAACCGAAACGCCGAACCCATCGCGGAGCGCAACACTTTGGGCGCGAGCAAGTCCACCGTGCCTTTGAGCGCAATGACCGCAGCGGTTCCGGCGGCTTCGGCGCTGCGCAAGATCGTGCCTGCGTTGCCGGGGTCTTGCACGGCGTCTAACGCTACGAATAACGAACCGGTTGAAAGGGCTTTGGCTAAAGTCGCCTGCGGGCGTTCGGCTAATACGATCAAGCCTTGCGTCGTAACGGTATCGCACAACGTCGTCATCACCGCTTCGCTGACGGCGTAATGCGGGCAGTTCATTTCGTTTAGCAAAGCGGCGGCGCGTTCGTTCGGTTCGGGTTGATGAAAGGCCGTGTGCAAGATGAGTTGGGCTTGCTGGGCTTCGGCAACGAGGCGTTCGCCTTCGATGAAAATCAACTCAGGCTCGCGGCCTTCGCGGACGCGGCGCGCGTGTTTGAGACGTTCGTTGGCGGGACTGGTGATGAGCATACTCGCCTTCACCGTAAAAAGTTGGGATCAATTCCCAGTTCGCGCAACTTCGCGGTCAGTCGTGCGGCTTCCGCTTCGGCTTGTTGGCGAGCCTGCGTGTCCTGCTTAGATTGCGCTTCGGCTTTTTGGCGAGCCAGCGTGTCCTGCTGGGATTGCGCTTCGGCCTGTTGGCGAGCCAGCACGTCCTGTTGGGCTTGTGCTTTGAACTGTTGCTCACGTTCAACTCCCATCAGCAACGTATTGCCTGCGAGGTCAGCCACGCGCAGCCAAACGCGAGGCCACCTTTCAAAACTTTCGTCTACCAGAATCATTTTCAACCCCAAGCCCGGCAGGCAATCGTCTTTGCGCAGATAGTATTTTCCATTGCGCAACTCGAATACTTGCAAGCTACGCTTCGACAAAAACAGGTCGGGATCATGCACGACGTAATAAGGAACCGGCATTGCCAGATAACGCGCTTTTTTATGTGTAAGTTCGCCGCCTCTGCGGTCTGAAACGATTTCGATGACGAGGTCAGGCGGCTTGCCGAACTCCCACGTAAAGTAAGAGCGATGATGCGTGAGCATCAAAGCCCCATCCACCTTAATATCCAGGCTGACCATCATATCCGGTGCGATGCCGTGCGTGTTTAGGTCATCGAAAATCCCCACATTCGCCACGGCTTGAAAAGTACGCGGTTGGTCGGGACGCGCAGGATGCGGCGGCGGCGTCCACGAACAGACGAGCGCATCAATGATCGAACGTTGCAACTTGGCTGCATAATAACTATCCACGGGTTCGTGATCCTCCGTTACGATATGAATGGCTTGGGCGCGTATGGCTTCGAGTTCGGCGGCATTGCGCGCATACAGCGGTCCCTTGTGCGGCTTCAGCCCATTTGATTTTCCGTTACTGCGCACCGACGCAGGCTCAGTCGCGTAATGACCGTTTACCGGCAGTATAAGTTTTTCGTGCGTGACGGTTGACCGTGACATAACAAAACCTCCTTCTGACCTTCATAGCCGGGACTTTACGTCAATCCTTTGATCGAAACCAACATCCCGCGCAGACTGCTCGTGGCGTCAATCGCCGCTGTCGGCTCATGCCCGCAATGCATCATGCAATCGGCACATTTGGCGTTGCCGCTCGCGCGTCCGTACTTCGTCCAGTCAGTCTTTTCGAGATATTCCTTGAACGTGGCCGCATAACCATCGCTGAACATATAACAAGGTTTTTGCCAGCCAAACAGGTTGTAATTCGGACTGCCCCACGGCGTGCATTCATAATCAATTTCGCCCATCAGGAATTTGAGATAGAGCGGCGATTGATTGAATTGCCAACGCTTCCCTTTCCTCATCACCATCGGCGCGAGGACTTGTTTGAACAACTCGTTCGTCTGTTGCCGCGTGAGGAAGTGATCTTGATCGGGCGCTTTTTCGTAACTGTAACCGGGCGCGATGGTCATCCCGTCAACGCCAAGTTCGGTCAGCATATCGAACATTTCGTGCAAGCCCTCAGCCGTTTCGCCCTCAAACACCGTCGTATTCGTATTCACGCGAAAGCCCGCTGCTTTGGTCTTTTTGATCGCGCTGACGGCAATGTCGAAGATGCCATCGCGATCAACTGAATGATCGTGACGATCTTTCATTCCGTCGAGATGTACATTGAAAGTGAGGTAGGGCGAAGGCTCAAAGCGATGCAAATTTTTCTCAAGCAGGATGGCGTTCGTGCAAAGGTAAACGAATTTCTTGCGCGCGATCATGCCTTTGGTCATCACGTCAATTTCGGGGTGCAGCAACGGTTCGCCGCCCGCGATGGTGACGACCGGCGCGCCGCATTCGTCCAGCGCCTTGAAGGCTTGTTCAGGCGACATATTCTTTTTCAATATATCGGTCGGATGCTGAATTTTGCCGCAGCCTACGCATGCCAGATTGCAGCGAAAGAGTGGTTCGAGCATCAACACCAGCGGATATTTTTTATTGCCTTTGAACTTCTGCTTGAAAATATAAGAGCCGACTTTAACGGCTTGTAAAGCTGCGATGCCCATAAAAAACCGTAGCGCAAGCTGCCGAAGCTCTGCGCCTTTGGTGAAGTTAAAACATGAGCAGCGACGCAACCTCGGCAGGTTACGCTACTGCGTTCTCTTAATCCCCTGCTGCGCCACTCGCCATGCTCAGGCGGTTCGCGTACAGCGGAAATTGTGCCGTCAATGCTTTGACCTTCGTCGTCACATTTGCGCGTACCGTTTCATCATTCGGCGCAGCCAGGACTTCGGCAATCAGCGCCGCGATTTGTTTCATCTCGGCTTCTTTCATTCCGCGCGTAGTCACAGCCGGCGAACCGATGCGGATGCCGCTGGCTTTCATCGGCGGATTTTGATCGAACGGAATTGAGTTTTTGTTCACCGTAATGTGCGCCGCGTCGAGCGATTTTTCAGCGTCTTTGCCGAACAAGCCCTTGCTGAATACGTCAAGCAGGAAGACGTGATTGTCAGTGCCGCCCGACACAATGCGGAAGCCTGCGGCAGCCAGTTCGTTCGCCAGCACCTGCGCGTTCTTTTTGACCTGTTGCTGATAGGTTTTGAACGAGGGCTGCAAGGCTTCTTTGAACGCCACAGCTTTGGCCGCAATGATGTGCATCAGCGGGCCGCCTTGAATGCCGGGGAACAGCGCGCGGTCTACGTCTTTGGCGAATTGCTCTTTGCACATAATGATGCCCGCCCGTGGGCCACGCAGCGTCTTGTGCGTCGTGGTCGTGACGAAATCCATAAACGGAAACGGCGAAGGATGTTCGCCCGTCGCCACCAAACCCGCGATGTGCGCGATGTCAGCCATACACAACGCGCCGACCGCTTTGGCAATGCCTGCGATACGCTCAAAATCAATCACGCGCGAATAAGCCGACGCACCGCACAAGATCAGCTTCGGGTTGTTTTCATGCGCAAGGCGCTCGAATGCTTCGTAATCAATCGTCTCGGCTTCTTTCGTCACACCGTAAGGCACGATCTTGTAACTCTTGCCCGAAAAATTCAGCGGATGCCCGTGCGTCAAATGTCCGCCGTGCGAAAGGTCGAAACCCATCACCGTGTCGCCGTAATTCAACACCGAAAGATAAACCGCCATATTCGCCTGACTGCCCGAATGCGGTTGCACATTGGCGTGTTCGCAACCGAACAATTGTTTGGCGCGTTCGATGGCGAGGTTCTCGACCACATCGCTAAACTCGCACCCGCCGTAATAACGCTTGCCCGGATAGCCTTCAGCGTATTTGTTGGTAAACGTCGTACCCGCAGCTTCGAGTACGGCTTCGGAAGTGAAATTTTCCGAAGCGATGAGTTCGAGTCCTTCGTGTTGGCGGCGCGTTTCGTTTTGCACGGCGGCGAACACGTCAGGGTCATATGCAGCTAGGTTTTGGTAATAGTTCGTCATTTGAATTTTATCTCAGAGGTCATCAGAGGTAAGCGGTTGTTGTCGCTGGTGTCTTATTCGAGCAATCTCAACCACTCCATCGCCGATAGAAAAAACGAGGCGGTAATTTTCGAATAATAGATGGCGCAAGCCTTTGCGTTGTACTTCTTCCTTAATCATCGAGCAGCGTGCAGGTAATTCTTCCAAACTTCCTACGGCTTCCCAAAAATCGGAATGCCAGTCGTCCAGTTTTGTAGGATTGGTCTTTTCCATTCGGCGCATGATCGCTCGCAAGTCCTCGTGGGCACGTTCAGCCAGAATTACCTGATAGCTCATCTCAGGTTTACCCGTGGTTCAGAAAGACCAAATTCCCGGCATAACTCTTCCATCACTTCTCTAGCGGGGCGTGTGCGACCAGCTTCTATATCCGCCAATCCTTCGTTGATGGCGGCAATCGTTTCAGCTTCTTCAATCTCGTCAAGCAATTGTTGATAACTGCTGGCTTGCGGAACAACCACGTCTTCGCTGCCTTTTACGGTAAGCTCAATAGGTTTGCCATTATGCGTGCCGTTCAGGCTGGCTTTCGCCAGCAGCGCTTTAAGTATTTCTGCTTCCGTCTGATTTAGTTCAACAGTATTCGTCATAACACCTCTCAAGACTCCAATTGGGTAATTTTCTCGACGCGGCGCTGATGGCGTCCGCCTTCAAATTCGGTCGTTAAAAAGATGCGGATGATGTTTTGAATCGTATCTGCTGGCGTTGTGCGATAACCAACGGCGACGATGTTCGCGTCGTTATGCGTACGCGCCAGTCTCGCGGTTTCTTCGTTCCAAGCGAGCGCCGCGCGAATGCCGTGAACTTTATTTGCCGCGATTTCCATGCCGATGCCCGAACCGCACACGAGAATGCCTTTGTCGTAATCACCCGCCGCCACAGCCCGCGCCACCTTTTCGGCGTAATCGGGATAGTCTACGGAATCGAGACTGTGCGTGCCGAAATCGTCGTAGGCTACGCCCAGCGCGTCGAGCGTATGTTTGACTGCTTCTTTGCCGTCGAATCCGGCGTGATCGCTTGCGAGCGCAACTTTTTTCATGAGTGATTCTGTGAAGTGAAAAGATTTCGTTGTTGAGTGAAACCGGATGTTACCCCACGCCGCAAAAGCCTGACAACCACGGCGAAAGTGCGGATTGCGGATTGCGGAGTGCGGAGTACGAATCTATGATCTCGCCGTTTTTGACTGACCTGACACACCTGATGACGACGTCCCCAAAACACACACAGCGTTTGCACTCCGCACTCCGCACTCCGCAATCCGCAATCCTTTGCGTGTTTGCGGTGATGCTCGCCGTGTCGTGGCGGCGTTGGGTGAGCATCATCGCCGACAGTGGGCGCGAACTGGATTTGCCGCTGCGCTTGCTGAACGGCGAGACGCTTTATCGTGACGTACATTTTTTGTATACGCCGCTTGCGCCTTATCTGAACGCGCAGCTTTATGCGTGGTTCGGTGCGCGGCTCGAAACCTTGCAAGCCAGTGGCGTGATTTGCGCGTTACTGATCGTCTGGCTGTGCTATCGCATCGCGCGGCACTTGCTCACGCCTGCCGAAAGCGCGCTCGCGGTGAGCGGCGTCATTATCTTTTGCGTCTTCAAACCCGCAGGCAATCTGATCTCGCCTTATTCCTATTCGGCTCTTTACGGAATGGTTATCGCGCTCGCGTGTTTGCTGGCGTGTTTGCACGGGCGGCTCATGGCGGCTGGATTATTATTGGCGTTGGCAGTCTTGGCGAAACAGGAATTCGCAGTGGTTACCGGTGCAGCGCTGCTCGCCGCCGCATGGCAAAACCCAGAACGCAAGATGCGTTCGTTGCTCTTGCCTTCGTTCGTCAGCATATCGTTATTAGCCATCGCCTTGGGCTGGTGGGGAAACTGGCTCGGCTGGGACTTGCTCGTCAATGATTGTCATTTGTTTTTCACGAACCTGCCCGCGTCGTTGCGTTTCTATAACGCGCAACGCACCGGGCTGAATGCGCCGCTTGCTTCGCTGGCGCAAATGCTGGGCGGCGCGGCGGTGGCCTGCGGCATAGCCTGTGCGATTGCCGCGTTGAGCATCAAAAAAGCGAGCGACCTAAGACGGTTTGCCATAACGCTTGGGGTCATCGCTTTACTGTCGGCGTTGCTGGTCGGATATATCACGCGCGGACAATGGGACGGCAGCCCGTTGCGCGCGTTGCCGCTTTTTTTAGTCGCGGTGTTGTGGCTCACGCGCGACAAGCACGGCGCACTTTTCATCATTGCGGCTTATAGCCTGGCGGCACTCGCGCGGGTCGTATTGCGCGTACCCAGCGGCGGAGCCTTCGGCAGTTTCTTTTTGCCGACTTCGTTGATCTTGCTAGTTCATAGTTTGTTACACGTCCTGCCTGAAGCGTTGGCGCATTGGTCGAATGAAACTGAAACAGCAGCACGGGCGCGACGGTGCGGTTGGGCGTTATTAGTGATCGCTTTGATTATCAGTGCCGGAGTTTTCGGCGTGCGCTATCGGCGCACTTATACCCATTTGATCGAAACGACGCGCGGCACTTTTTACGCGCCGCGCAATGTAGGCGCGGCTTACGGCGAAGCATTGGGGGCGCTAAAACTACGCATTCGCGTTAACGAATCCATCGCCGTTTTCCCAGAAGGCAGCGACCTCGCATTTTTCAGCGGACGACGTATGCCGTTGCGTCATCAGATTTACATTCCCGGCCTCGTGAGCGCGCGTGCCGAGGCACTCGTGATAGAACAGTTGCGCGACATTCGTTATGTGCTGATCGTCAATCGTCCGATGCGTGAATTCGGCGCGACAGCTTTCGGGCAGGATTTTTATCAACGTATTGGCGAAACCTTGAAGCAAGATTATCGTGTCGTTCAAGTTTGCGGCGCGGCTGATGAACCCAATATCGCCATCGGCGACTCGCGCTTTTTCATCAAAATTCTCGAACGCAAAACCCCTTAACCGCTATGCACAAGATTCTTTCTATCGCACTCATCATCGCTTTAGTTGCAGCGCCCGCGTTAGCGCAGCAAGCTGTCGCGCCCGCACCGATTCTGAAACCGCAAACGCTGGCCGAATTGCAAGCGCGTATCGTTGCGTTATTAGACGATCCGAAATTCGTCTCGATGCGTTGGGGCGCGCTTATTCGCACGGACAAAGGCAAAATCATTTTTGAACGCGACGCCGACAAAGCTTTCACGCCTGCGTCAAATATGAAGCTTTACACCAGCGCCGCCGTGCTGGATGCCTTCGGGCCGGATTACAAAATCAAGACTTCGGTCTATGCCGCCAAGCCTGCCAAGAAAGGCGTGATCGTGGGTGACGTGGTTTTGTATGGACGCGGCGACACCAATCTTTCGGCGCGCTTTGACGCAGAGAACCCTGACAAGTTTGGCGACTTTTATCCGGCAGACAAGATTGCCGCTATCGAACAACTCGCCGATCAACTCAAAGCCGCTGGCGTAAAAATCATCACCGGCAATTTAATCGGCGACGAAAGCTATTTCGCGGGCGACGCGCTCGGTACGGGCTGGGAATGGGACGATTTGCAGTTTTATTACGGCGCACCGATCAGCGCTTTGACGGTGAATGACAACGCCCTCACTTATGTCGTCACGCCCGGCCAGCGTGTTGGTGATGCGCCCGTGATTCGCACGCGCCCGGCGACGGCTTTCCCTACTATAATCAATCACGCCAAGACCAGCGCCGCCATCGCTGTTAATGAACGCACACGCATCGGCGTCCATCGCAGCCTCGACCGCGACACGCTCGAATTTTTCGGTACGATCCCGCGCAACGCAGGCGAGTTTGACGTAGAAATCGCCGTCCAATCGCCTGCCGCCTTTGCGGCAACGCTCTTGAAAGAGGCGCTGCAACGGCGCGGCATTCGTGTGCGCGGCAAGGCTAAAGCTCTAAATGCCATTGATCGCACGAGCAATCCATTCGACGCGAGCAAGCTGACCGAACTCGCGTTCATTGAATCGCAACCGATGGCGACGTTGCTCAAGGTCGTCAACAAGCCCAGCCAAAACCTGCACACCGAAATGATGCTGCGCCAATTGGGCGTGACACCCAACGCACCCAACGCACCACACGAGCTTGATGAATACGGCAGACCGAAGCCTACGTTTGAGCGCGCCAACGAAGCCCGCAAACAGTTTTTGACCAAAGCGGGCTTGAACATTGCGCCGCTGAGTTTGCGTGACGGTTCGGGCTTGTCGCGGTCTGATTTGGTGACGCCGCGCGCTACGTCGCAATTGCTTGAGTTTATGCGTACGCATCAGCACGCAACGGTCTTCCGCGAATCGCTGCCCGTTGCGGGCTTTGACGGTACGCTCAAACGCCGCATGAAAGGCACGGCAGCCGAAGGAAACTTGCGCGCCAAAACCGGTACGCTAAGTTTTGTGAATGCGCTGTCGGGCTATCTGACCACGGCGAGCGGACAAGCGTTGATCGTGAGTTTTTATGGGAACAACTACGTCGGCGCGGGACGCGAGGTGACCAGCGCGATAGATCAGCTTTGCGCCATGCTCGCGGAATACGCGGGCGAGTGGTGATCCCTGGGTGCGCCCGCATCCTGCGGGCTATCTGTGAAGCGGCGAAGCCTTCCTTTTCCTGATTGGCATCTATGCGAGAGACCGGAATAAGGAACGCTTCGCGGCTTTTTTTACAGCCCGCAGGATGCGGGCGCTCCCAGGATCAAAAAAATCTTCAGCCCACCGGGAAGAAACCCGCCACCTGCTTCGTCTAAGCCATGGTAACGAGATTAATCCGACGAGACGCACCCGATGCCCTTGATGCCACTGAGAAAAGATTCTGCGCACGAATCCGAACTGATCGCCGCTTGCCAACGGGGCGACCGTGAAGCGTTTCGCGCGTTATATGAATTGCATCAGGCGCGCGTCTGGACGATTGCGTTGCATTACACCGGCAACGAGTCAGCCGCGCACGACGTAGCGCAACAGGTTTTTCTGAAGCTCTTTGCTTCGTTGTCACAGTTTCGCCGCGACGCAAAATTTGCGACGTGGCTTTATCGGTTGGTCGTAAATATTTGTCTGGATGAACAACGCAAGTCGCGTCGTTTTTTCTCTTTTGATTTTTGGCGGCGCGATGATGACGAAGAAGAAAACACAGACGACATACTGCCGCCGGTTGCACCTTTGCAAGACGCGAACGTATCGCAACAAGAGATGTCGGCTGCGATGCGAGCCGCGTTGGACGAATTGAATCCGCAAATAAAAATGACGCTGTTGTTGAAATACTTCGCGGATTTTTCTTATGAAGAAATCGCCGCCGCTTTGAACTGTTCGATGGGCACGGTGGCTTCGCGGATGAATCGCGGCCACAAGGCACTGGCGGTAAAACTCGCGCATTGGCGCATTGCACAATGACTTTGAGCAATCACGTAAGCGAACAACTCACGGCTTATCACCACGGCGAGCTGGCTGCGCCCGACGCACAGCGTGTGGCGCAGCATCTGACGCAATGCGCAACGTGTCACACTGAACTTGAAGCAATTGAACAAAGCGCCGCGCTATTCGCGCAATTGCCTTTGCAAACAGCGCCCACGTCGTTGTGGCACGAGGTCGAACAACGATTGCCGCAACCCAAACCCCAACCAAAAACAAGCTGGCAATTCACGCCGCGTCTGGCTTTCGCAACAGCCGCCGCCTGCGCCATCGTGATCGCAAGTTCGATTTGGCTTTATCAGTGGCTCACGCGCCCGTGGTGGGAAGTCACGCAACTCGCGGGTACGCCGCGCGTCGGCACGCAAGCTATTCAAGCAGGAGAACGAGGGGGAAGATTTACACCGGGCGACTGGTTACAAACCGACGACACTTCGAGCGCGCTCGTCCGCGTAGGTGAGATCGGGTTCGTCAAAGTCGAACCGAATACTGAAATGCAACTGGTCACGGCGCGCGCCGAGGAACATCGGCTGGCGATGAAGCGCGGCAAGCTGCACGCTTATATCTGGGCACCGCCGAAGCAGTTTTATGTGAACACGCCTTCAGCTACGGCGGTGGATTTAGGTTGTTCTTACGATCTCGAAGTTGACGACACAGGCCAGAGCATCTTGCGCGTCACGACCGGCTGGGTCGCGTTTGAATTAAACGGCGTCGAGTCATTCGTGCCCGCCGCCGCGATGTGCATCACGCGGCCTGGCTTCGGGCCGGGTACGCCTTATTTTGAAAGTGCAGCGGAACCGTTTCAGCAAGCACTCGCGCAATTTGACTCGTCGCCGAATAACAGCGAAGCGCGCGCTCAGGCTTTAACGAACCTACTGGCTGAAGCGCGCAAGCAAGACGCGCTCACGCTTTGGCATTTGCTCTCGCGCACGCACGGCGACGAGCGCGGGCGCGTGTATGACCGCTTTACTTCGTTAGCGACCACACCACCGCATCTTACGCGTGAAGGTGTCATGCAAGGCAATCGCGCGATGATTGACGGTATGTGGGATTTGCTCGGACTCGACAGTGCAAGCTGGTGGCGCATCTGGAAAGGGCCAGTGCCATCCGCTGAAAAGTAACCCTTCGGTTAAACTCTCAACTCAACATCTCAAAAGGAGGGATCGTTATGTCACAAAAACTGCTTAGTTTAATTTCGCCAATCGCATTGACCGTGTTGATCGTCTTGTCGCTTCAACAACAGGCTCAGGCGGGGCCGCCGCTGATTTGTCATCCATACGAAATCGGCAACGCGAAATCATTGCCGTGGGCTGGCAAGGAATGGCGCGACATCAAAACCGATTACGATTTGAATCGGCTGACGGACGACACGCTGGCGTTGCTCACGCCGGATGCGCCCATCATTGTCAGGATGGAAACCTTGCGGCGCGCGGCGATTTATTCAGTCTGGGCGCGTTATGACAAAGAGGTGGGCTACGCGGTGCGTGACAGCAAAGCGGCTGAAACTTTGCTGGCGCGCTTGCAGGAACGCGCCAAATCCGGCGCGGCGCTCGCGCTCTTTGATGCAGGCTATTTCATCGAAACGTGGAAGAACGGGGTGCCCATCAGCGAACGCGGCGCATTGGCGCAGCAAAATGGTTACGCGCTGGTGCAAAAGGCCATCGCCTTGCGCGGCAAGGACGCGGCGATGGAATTCGCCGCCGCGCTGATTCGTTACGACGACAAAGCCATTCAACGCGCGCACCTGCAAAAAGCCGTAGCGGGAGCCGATGCCGATGCCTTGTTGTCGCGCAACCTGTTGACGCATTTCAGCGAGCGCGGAAACAACCTCGCCGCCTTGCGCGCTAGCGTAGGGTTGGCCCAACGATAAGCTCTGAGCCTGTGGCACAAGCTCAGAGCTTGTGCCACAATCGGGCTTCCTGAAAATCACTCTTATCAAGAAGCCTTATGAACGTATTTCAATTAACCCGCGAGTTGATCGAGGTGGAATCCATCACTTTCAACGAAGGCGCAGTCGGTCGTTATCTAAAAGATTTTTTGGGTGATTATCTGACCGATTTGGGCTTTGCTGTCGAGACGCAAGCCGTCACGGGCGACCGCCTGAATGTTTATGCCAAACTCGGCGACCCGCTGGTGACGCTCTCGACGCATATGGATACGGTTCCGCCGTTCATCCCTTCCAGCGAAGACGACAAGAACATTTATGGACGCGGAGCCTGTGACGCCAAAGGCTTAATCGCCGCGCAGATTTTCGCGGCCAAACAACTCGCCGAAGAAGGCGCAAATCACCTCGGACTGCTTTTCGTCGTCGGTGAAGAAGACGGTAGCGACGGCGCGAAACTGGCGAACGACATTCCTACGCGCAGCAAGTTTCTGATTAACGGCGAACCGACTGAAAGCCATCAGGCGCTGGCGACCAAAGGCGCGTTGCGCGTTACGCTTGAAGCGCAAGGCCGCACGGCTCATTCGGCTTATCCTGAACTCGGCGAGTCCGCGATTGAAAAGTTGTTAGACATTCTGCAAGACATTCGTAACGCTGAGTGGCCGACGGATGAGCAGCTCGGCCCGACGACCTGCAACATCGGCAACCTGAGCGGCGGACGCAAACCCAATGTGATTCCCGATATGGCCGCGAGCGAATTGATGTTTCGCATCGTGAGTGACGCTGAAGAAATGTACGCGCACGTCGTCGAAATCGTCGCCGGACGCGCAACGATCAAACGTGGATTTCACTTGCCTACAATGCACTTGAACGTAGTCGAAGGAATGGAACACATCCCGACCAGCATTGTGCGCTTCGGCACTGACATTCCGTGCTTGTCGAACTGGGGACAGCCGCTGCTGTTCGGCCCCGGTTCGATTCACGACGCGCACACCAAACACGAATTCATCATCAAAGACGAGCTGGCCGAAGCCGTGAACACTTACGCCGCAATGGCGCGCAAGCTGTTGGCGGCGGCAGCCTGATAAATTTTGTAGGGCAGGTTCTCAACCTGCCCTACCCGCATTTTTCAACTTAACCGGGCAGGTTAAGAACCTGCCCTACAGATTATTTGAGGAGAGACCAACCCTGTATGCCGACTGCAAAAATGACGCACGATCCTGATTCACCCGAATATCAAGCCGCCGAATGGCTGACCACCATCAACAACGCTTACCGCGAAATTGATGGTGCGATTGAGAAAGCGCCTAACGGCGAAGAGTTCATCGAACGACTGAAAGAACGCGTTCGTCGCGAATATGAACTAAACCGCGAGAAGATGGGTTGGACCGAACGTTCGCGCGATATTGCGATGAACGCGCTGGAATACGCCTTGAGAACGCGCTCATAAAATTCACGTGGCAGTCAGTGCGCCCAAGCCCTGACTGCCACGTTCTTTTTCACGCCCGCCTAGCGCGATTCCCACGCGCGCGAACTCAGAAGCATCTGCCAACCAACCTTTTGCCAACTCGCGCAATCGCTCTTGCCGTCGCCGTCGTAATCACCCAATAACAACCCGCTGCCATTGATCGTCAGTTGTTGTTCCTGCTGGTCGGAACTGCGCTTGAAACTGAGCGTCGCTCGTTCAGCCGACCAGCACGCCAACTCCGCTTTGGTGTCGCCGTCGAAATCTGCCGCCCACAAAGTGCCTTCTGCGTAAGGCAACTGCACTTCCATCACTGCGCCGTCGCGGCTGTGTCGAATCAGCGCCAGCTTTTCAGACGCGCGATAAACCGCCGCATCGGTCAATCCGTCGCCATCGAAATCGCCAATCACCGCAGTGTCTTCCGCCGTTCCCAACGCGAAGCGGATGAGTTCACCGTCACGGCTGCGGCGAATTTGCCAGTCACCGTTGGCCTGGCGAACTGCCAGATCAGCTTTGCCATCGCCGTCGTAATCTGCCGGATAGGCTTGCGCGTTTTTGCTGCCGAAGACTGCTTCACGCGACGCACCATCGCGGCTGTTGACGATTTGCCAGCGTTGCGCCGCCACGTCGTAAACCGCCACATCGGTCTTCCCGTCGCCGTTGTAATCTGCCGGAACCGCCGCTTCACTCGCTGAACCGAGTTTCGCCACTGCCAGCGCCTGGTCGCTGCTACGTTGAATCAGCCAGCGCCCATCTTCTGCGTGGTAGCTCCACAGGTCAGAGTTGCCGTCACCGTCGAAATCTATTTGATTGGCGCGGGCTGCCAGCTTGGTGGCCTCATTCACCTGCAACCGATACAACCGCCAGCCGCTGCACGCGCCGAATCCGGTAGCCTGCTATAGCTGCCCGTCACCGTCGCCGTACCCGCTATCACACCGGTATTCGAATTCAGGCTCAACCCCGGCGGCAGGCTCTGCGGACTCGGAATCAGGATGAAGATGTAATTCCCGCCCGCTGGCGTCGCCGTCACCGTCGTCGTGTAAGTCCGATCCACCGTGGCGACGGGCAGGTTCGTATAAACCCCTGTGCCGCTAGCCACCTGCGGCTTGGGTGACAGGTCTATCAAGCGCGGACAGGCGATGCTCACGCTGTAAGCCTGACTCGAAGCACAAGCGCCATACCGCGTCGCCGTGATGGTGAAGTTAAACGTGTTCGACATCATCGGCGTACCCGTCAACGCACCCGTCGCCGCATTGAACGTTAAGCCATCAGGCAATGCGCCTGCCGTGACGCTATAAACATAAGTCCCGCTCGGTGTTGCCGTGACACTGGCGGAATACGCCGTGCCGCCCGTGCCGTTGGGCAACGTCGTGGGGAGGGTCGCCGCCGTCGGACAACCGATCACTAACGAATAGGTCGTACCCGTGCCATTGCAACCGTTGCTATCAGTCGCTTTTACGACAATGCCAAACGTACCCACCTGCGTCGGCGTACCGCTCAACACGCCTGACGGCAAAAGTATCAAGCCCGTCGGCAACGCATTCACCGTGCTAAACGTTGTCGCTCCGACGCCACCGCTTTGCGTGAAGCTCTGACTGAAAGCCGTACCCGCTGTGGTGCTTGCCACTGCCGGGTTCGTTACTGTAATCGTTGAGCAAGGCGTGCCGCTGGGCCAGAAACCGCTCGCCAAATTGAATGAGCTGCCGCTGGAAACGCCGGTCAGGCTTTGGCCGCTGGTGCTTTGCATTTGAAAGCTGCCGCCGTTGCTGACGCCACCGCCTCCGGCGAACACCGTTTGCGGCAGCGCGAAGTTGCCGCTCGTTTGCAGCGGCGCGCTGACGGGCGCGGCGACGCTGTGGTGGCGCGCAACAGACACCCGCAGTGGCGCAGTGGCGCTCACGGCAACTTGCCCAACGGCTTGCCCAACGGCTTGCCCAACGGCTTTTGACTGATGACGCGCTGGACGGCGTGCAAAACTTCGCTGCGCGCCAACAGCAGGAAGGCGCTCAGGCAATGCAGCGCGCCCACGGTGAGTTTGAGACGAGTCGAAAATTGGTTCAGGCTTTTCATGGTTATCTCCCCAATACGAATTTGTTGATCTGAAAAATCAGCGTCAAGCCGCTGCTCGCCGGTCATGGCGCAAAGCGGCGCAAAACTGGCTCACGCCGGTGCGCAAAAAAATGGCGGTGCAGTGCAGGGAGCGGTAGCGACCTGGTGCCTCCGAGTGGTGCGCATTCGGAGTCACCAGGTCGCTACCGCTCCCTGTACCGCACCGCCGCCTGCGCCGCGTCGGCACAGAGCAGAATGAAACACGCCGCTCTCGGCCTTAGCGCCGGTCGGTCACTTTCGCCTGCGACAACTGCGTCAGCAACGCGGCCAGTTGAGCTTTGAGTTCGGCGTTCTGTTGCCGTTGCTCCTGCTGGGTGGCGTGCAATTGCGCTTTGAGTTCGGCGTTTTCGCCGGTGACGCGGTCGAGTTGGATTTTGACCGCCTGCCAGTCCGCGCTGGCGTTGCGCTCGCCGACTTGCAACCACATCAGCAGCTTGTCTTTGGTAGGGCCTGCTTGCGCTTTGGCCGAGCTTTCCAGCGCAATGCCGATGATCTTGCCCGCGCCCGTCGCCTTCATCGCTTTGCCCGGTTCAGTGGCGCTGCTGGTCAGCGGGTCGCCCACGTTGATCGCGCCATTCTCCAACGTGAATTTGACCGGCACGCGCCCGACGGCGGCGACGGGGGCTTTCTCTTTGGTGATGAACTTGTCGTTCGCCCCTGCCAGCTTGGTTTCGCCTTCGTCAAAGATCAGTCCCGGATTGGTCGAGACGACGCCGACCAGGTGTTCATCGTAAGCGCGCAACGAACGGCGCACGGTCGGGCGGTCGTGGTACTGGGGGATGAGGGTGACGACATCGCCGGGTTCGGTCTGTTCTTTGGTGCGGAAGGTTTCGGCCAGGTCCTGATTGCACAAGCCATCGCCGAAGAAGAGGGCAGTACATCTGCCGTTGAAGCCGGCTCTAGTTATCAGGACGCCGTCGCCGCGCAGAGTCATCTGTGCGGTGTTGCCATTGGCACGCGACCAGACGAACGCGTCGTTGGCTCTGAACTCGATGCCATCAACGTTCGAGTTATAAAAAATCGCATGGTTGGAATCGTTGCCGTTGCGCAACCGTATCGAGTTGTCGTTGAGGGCGAGGTTGCCACCTTGTAGGTTGATGCCGCCGAGTGATTGCCCCAAATGAGGTAAGGCCGCCGTTCGCAGTGATTGCCCCCGTTGTGCCGATACCGCCGCTGACAGTGATTGGCCCCGAGTTGAAAGTGCCGGCCACTATTACGCTATCGCTGCTGCGTCGCATTGACGGCATTTGTCGCGTTCAGGCTGCGCACGGCGTAGGGCGTCGCGCTGAGCGGCTGGCGCGGATTGAGCAGCGTGAACGCGCCCGCCCGCACGCTGATTTGCAGCCAGCGCACCGCCCCCGTGAACGGAGCCGCGCCGAAATCGAGTTGGACGGTAAAGACGCCGTTGCTCACGGCTACGTCATCGCGGGTAATGGTTGCGCCTTGCTGCGCGCCGCCGGTCAGTGCGTCAAACAACGCGAATTGCAGATCGTAAGCGCCGTTGGCCGCTGCGTTGTTGTCGGTCAAACGGCCTTGATGCGTGAAAGCTGTGCTTTGCGCATGGGCGACGATAGCCAACAGCGCCAGCAGCCAGCCAAGTGAAATGAGTTTGCGTGACGACATAACGGGTCTCCTTTGGGTTGAAAGAGCGACGATCCATTCGCCGCTCAATCCACATCGCGCAAACGGTTGGCAAACTGGCTCACGAGTCAGGAAGATTTTTTTGCGTGGCATTGGCGCAAACTGTGAGCAAGGCGATAATGCCGCCGCTATGGCAGTCACCGAAAAATATCTAGACCCCTTCACTGACTATGGTTTCAAGAAACTGTTCGGCAGCGAGCCGAACAAAGACTTGCTGATTGATTTCCTCAATCAACTGTTGCCGCCGCAACACCAGATTCAGGAATTGACCTTTGCGCGCAACGAGCAAGTCGGACGCACCGAATTCGACCGGCGTGCCATCTTCGATTTGTTTTGCACCGCCGTGAGCGGCGAACGCTTCATCGTCGAAATGCAGCGCGCCAAGCAGACTTATTTCAAAGACCGCAGCGTTTTTTACGCGACCTTCCCGATTCAGGAGCAGGCGCAACGCGGAGAATGGAACTACAAACTCGAACCGGTTTATCTGGTCGCCATCCTCGATTTTGTTTTTGACCCTGAAAAAGACGAAGACCCAAACGACACCGGGGCCTGTCATCGCGTGCAGTTGAAAGACCAGTTTGATCGCGTGTTTTACGACAAGCTGACGTTCATCTATCTGGAAATGCCGAAGTTCACCAAAACCGAAGCCGAGTTGGAAAACACCTTCGACAAATGGCTTTACGTGCTGCGGCATTTGCCCAAGCTGATAGATCGTCCGGCGAAATTGCAAGAGCGCATCTTCACGCATTTGTTCGAGACGGCGGAAGTGGGCAAATTCAGCCGCGACGAATTGGCGCTTTACGAAGAGAGCCTGAAGGTTTACCGCGACAACAAAAACGTGTTTGACACGGCGATGCAGGAATCCAAAGCCGAGGGCTTGGCGAAAGGCGAAGAAATCGGGTTGGCGAAAGGCGAGGAAATCGGGTTGGCGAAGGGCGAGTTGAAAAAAGCACAGGCAATGGTGCGCCAATTATTGCAGGAAAACATGCCAGTCAGCTTCGTCGCCAGAGTCACAGGCTTCACGGAAGCGGAAATTGAAGCCTTGCGTGAGTAATTCATCACACGAGGAAACAAACTTATGCCAATGCCTAATCCGTTTACCCCGGAAGAAGACCGGCGCTACAAAGAGATTATCGCGGACTGCGAAAGGCACGGTACCGAATATGACCGCTGTGTCGAACTCCTCAGACCTTATCACGAAGGACGGGACGCCCTCGCCGCTGTTCGTCCCACTTACACCGCCGCTGAAATGCTGGAGTTTGAAGTCTTGGAGGCACAGGCTAAATACCCTTACCGCGAGATGCAGCAGTGCCAACTACGACTGAAACCTTTCCGCGATTATGAAAATGTGATGGCTTACGCATATCAGGAGGCTTACGAGAAAGCACGTGCGGAAGGACGCCAAGAAGCCTCGCGCGAGGTGGCGCGCAAACTCCTGGACGTCAACCGACCGCTGACATTCATCGCCCAAATCACCAGTTTGAGCGAAACAGAAATCGAATGACTTGGCGCACTGGCAAACCAAACTGGTGGCGAATGACCTTGAATCGGCAGCGGTGCGCTTACGCGAAGGGCGTTATACATTCGTTTCATCAGGCTTGGTGCAATTGCCCGAAGCGTTGTTGGGCTTCAAGCGCGGTTTGCTGGTGCGCGACCCGGATGCGCACGCGATGCAGTTGATTGAACGGTGACAAGCGCAAACGATATTTCAAAAAACAAAAACCGCCGTGC
>JAYSVR010000255.1:0-5714 GCA_043718445.1 Acidobacteriota bacterium
ATTGAAAAAACATAAGGTTTCCAACCAGCAGAAACCGCAAGGGAGAAGTTGGGAGGCAACTCTCAATGTGGAGCCAAGCAAGCGCGGCCTAGTAAGCAGCAGGAGGATAAAGGCTATGAAACGCACGACTTGGTTAATGATCGTTTTGACAACCCAAATAGTGATGATGATGACGCTGATGACGGGACTGACGGCTTTCGCCAATACTCGTTACAGCGAACGTGAGATACGCGAAATCGCGCAACGCAACGGTTATGAATGCGGCTTACGCGAAGGCCGCGAAGACCGACGCGATTGGCGTTCATTCGATTTTCGCCGCAACCGCGTTTACCGCGAAGCGACGCAAGGCTATCGAGATGCTTTTGATGACGAAGAAGATTATCGGCAGGCGTTCCGGCAAGGATTCGAAAACGGCTACCGCAACGGCTTCGGACGCGGCGGCAATGGTTGGGGTAACGGTGGGGGTGGCAATTGGGATCGTGACAATTGCAATGTCTACGACCGTTATCGCAACCGCAGGCGTCGCTAACGCCTAACAAGTTCTTTGCAAGATCGGCGCGCGTAGGAGAGCAAGGGGGTATTTCGGAGCTTCGGATCGCCCGCAGTTTTCTGAAATCTTTCTCCAACGCGCGTCCGTAACTTCCACGCAATCAAACTCGGTTGCGCCGGAAAAAACGCCGTCCGACAGACGTAAAGGGGGCTGAGAGAAATCGTTCTTTCGGTGTTCTGTCGGACGGCGTTTTTGTTTTTCTGCACAAAAAAAGCGGGCGAAGGAAATCCTTCGCCCGCTTTTTTGTTGTTCCTAAAACAACTGGGAAAGTTAGAAGCTATACCGCAGGAAGAACTGCATATAGCGCGGATCTCCTTGAATCGCTGTGTAGCGACCAAAGTTGACTGGCGGTTGCTTCGTACCCGGATCGAGCGGAATGCCATAACCGCTGCGGCCGGTGTCGAACGCTCCCATCGGTTGGTAGTTGGCAAGATTGAAAACTTCCCAACGCAATTGTAGTCCGTGGCCTTCCCACGGCATCTTGAACGTTTTGCCCAAGCCCATGTCCGTGTTCACAAAACCAACGTTTCTGAAGGTGTTGCGTTCTCCGGTTTCACCTGGACGAGCGTTGCGGAAGCTCTGGAAAGCTTGCGTCGTATTGCATCCAAAGACGCTTCCTCCACGCGTCGGACACGTATCAACGGCTCTGGTGCGGGTGGAGTTGCTTTGCACATTCCAGTTGGTTGCCCAACGTGCATCGTCGTAAGGCGCGCCAAACGGCAAGCCGGAGTTATAACGAACGATACCTGAAAGCTGCCAACCGCCCAACAAGCTGTCAGCGAGCTTGCCGCTTTTGCCCAGGAATTTGCGTCCTTTGCCGAAGGGTAATTGCCATACGAAGTTGGAATTGAGGATGTGCCTCACGTCGAAATTCGAGAACGAATAGTTATCGCGTTGACGGAACGGGTTCAGAATGAATGCTGAACCACCGGTGACTCCCGCGTTCATCAAACCGGAAGCATCATCTTTCGAATTTGAGAGCGTGTAATTCAAATCCATCGTCAGAGACGTTTTGTAACGCTGACGAATCGAGAGTGTGAGCGCACGATAGTCGGAATTCGCAATCGAACTCCACGCACCCAGCGTACCCCATTGCGGTTGATAGTAAGCGTGGCAAGCCGCGCTGAAATTGGGATTCGCCGGTTTGCATACGGCATTGCTCAACGTCGAGGCGTCGAACAAAACACTCGTCCAGTCATTGCCATAGTTGTAACCGCTATCGCCGCCCAGCGCAGCAGGAACCGTCAAAGCATAAATCGCCTGCGTTTGGTTATAAGCAGGGTTCAAGCCCAGAGTGCCAGCCAGATTCGCCGGGAACAGATTGGCGAAATACGGAATTTGCGTGATGCTCGAAACCGCTCGGCCCGAAGCACGGAAGCCTTCAAGTTGCCCCGCAGCCGTATACCAATCCAAACCGGAAGCCGGGTCTCTCAGGTTATTGATGGACATAACGTCGCGTGCTGCCAGCAGCTTTCTCGCGTTGCGCCCAATCAGTGATGCCTGGAAGATCGTACCGGTAGAGAACTCCCGCTCATAAGTGAAGCTATAGTTGTAATGCGTCGGCGCGACAATCGTGTCGTCGAGGCTGCCTTCGATGTTGCCAGGGAAGGCGCGCGTGCGCGGCGTACGCGGGAAGGTAATGCTGCCTGGCACAGTCACGCCCGGCAAGCCGCGAACGGCTTGTCCTAAACCCGTAAACAGTGGGCCAGGATTGGTCGTCAGGTTAAAAGTGTTAGCTGCCGTCACAGCACTCGACGAGAAGCCAACCGTATTGTTCAAGTCGAAAGTCACCGCCAGTTGTTGGCCGTAGTAATCGTTGAACATCGAGAAACCGCCACGAAAGACCGACTTACCTTGATCGCCAAACACCTTGCGCAAGAAGCCTTCCTTAAAATCAGGCGACCACGAAGCCGAAATGCGCGGTTGGAAGTTGTTCTTGTCGAATTGATAAGCGCCGCTTCTGCCGTTCGCTTTGCCAGACAGGTTGAGCGAGATGAGTTCGTTGTAAGGCGTACCCGCATTCATGCCGGCAATGCGGCGATTGAAGTATTCGCCCAGGCCGATATTCGGTTTCACTTCAAACCCAAACTTCTCATACACCGGCGTGCTGATGCCGTAACGCAAGCCGTAAGTCACCGTAAAATTCGACCGAATGCGCCACGAGTCCTGCGCATACAAGTCATATTCTTCCGTCGCAAAAGTGCGATCGGCAGGTGATCCCGCTGCCGACAGAGAGCCGTCTTTGTTGAAGATGAAGTTGCCTGCAAATTGACTGAAACGCCCAACTAGCGCGGTCACGGCATTCTGAACCGGCGTGATGTCGCCTCCGGCGATATTGAATCCCGCCGCGAGAATCGGCGAGGTAATGGAGGTCCCGCCACCAGGATAAAACGACGGATTCGTCACCGCGTTGTCGAATGAGTTAGCAAAAGAAACGCGATGATTGCGAATCAAGCGGATGTTGGTTCCGAAACCAGCCGTGTGTTTGCCCTTCGTCCACGAAAGATCGTTGGTGATGTTATCAACCGGCGTGACGCGACTGAGTGTGCGACTGAATAGCAGCGGATCAAAGATAAAACGGAATGTGATCGCATTCGCGCTGGAATCGCCTTGCAGGCTAAACGCATCGCGCGTGCGCCCGTAGCGGAAGTTGTTCACTAAACTATTGGAGATCGTCCAAGTGTGACCAGCGCTCAAACCCGTAGGATGACTCCAGGTCGTGGGCTGCGGAGTATCGAGGAACATTTGCACGTTGCCCAGATTGTCGTGAATGTAATTTGCACGAGCAAAGACCAGATGCTTTTCGGTCAAGTTAAAGTCGAATTTCGCTACGTGCGAATTGCGTCTTTCCGTGACCGGTGCGTTGAAGCGAAAACCTGCCGTGTTGAGCAACCGTCCCGGCGCGCTATCGCCTGCGTTGAAATCGTTCGCCGGATAACGTGCAGCCGCTGCCGCCAACGCGGCGATTGCTGCCGGATTAGTTCCAGCATTCGGGAAGACGGTTCTGATTTGCGCCGCAGTAAGCTGTTCAATCGCGCTCGTAGTGGCATTGCGATAACGCACGATGCCTTGCCCCAACGTTGCCAGCGGAACCGTTCGAGTGACAGGAACTCCGCGTTTTTCGCGCAACCCTTCAAAACTGTAAAAGAAAAAGGCGCGGTCTTTGACTATCGGACCGCCGATAGCGCCACCGAAGAAGTGCCGTCTTCTCGCTGGTGTGGGGACACCGCTGCGGTTATTGAAAAAGTCGTTCGCGTTGAAAACGTCGTTGCGTCCGCCGTAAAAAAGTGCGCCGTGTAAGTTATTCGTTCCGCCTTTGGTCACTAGCGAAATTTGCGCGCCGGAAGAACGCCCCTGATTGGCATTGGCATTAGAAGTCGTAACGCGGAACTCTTCGATGGCCTCGGTATTCAGCCGCAAAACGGGCGCATCCAGCGAATTAGTCTGGGCATTATTGATGTCTACGCCATCAAGCGTAATGTTCGATTGGTCGCTGCGCGCGCCTGCCACGTAACCTTCCCTCGTGACGCCCGCTTGCAAGGTGAGCAGGGTCGCCGGATTGCGATCCGGCATGGGCAGTTGGATGATCTGATTGTTGGTGATTACCGTTCCCAGCGAGGCGTCCTGCGTGTTTACGGTGATGTCAGTGGCGGTGGTAATCGTGACGACTTCGGTTACTGCGCCAACTTCCAGCGAGATGTCTATAGTCGAGGGCGTATCAACCAACGCCTTGACGTTATTCGAAACCGCCTTCTTGAAATTTTGCGCCTCCACTTCCACCGTATAAACGCCGGGCGGAATGCTAGTGAAAACGTAAGCACCATTGCTTTCAGTCGTAGCGGTTCGGCTGAAGTTCTTATCTTCGTTTTTAACGGTGATGGTAGCGCCAGCCACAACCTTGCCTTGTGCGTCCGAAATAGTGCCTCTCAGTGTTGACGTACCCGTTTGCGCCAGCGCCCCAGCCGCCAGCAGCAAAACAAGATTGATACAAGCCAACAAGACAGAGACTTTTTTGCCAGTTTTGTTCATAAAGTCCTCGCTCTGTAAGTGAATTTGGGTCAGTTCCTAAAAAGGCTTCCCATCGTGTCAGACTGTTCTGTCAAAACGTTGACAAGTAAATCCGAACAAAGCTGACTTCCTGCAAAGCCCTGTGAAAAGGTACTCAAGTTTAATGGTTACGATTCCGTATCAAACCGTGTATTGGCCGATGCTCGTTGCAACTTCTCGCCAAATGACGAAGAAGCATTCAGAACATACTCTTTCTTGGAGTTTTATTTCAAGGCAAAGAGCGTTCCGCTTTAATAATTTGGATTTACCAGAAGAGTGCCTCCCTGCAAAACAAGCGGTTTTGTCAGGTAATTGGCAGGCGTGAATGAAGAGTTGGCGGGTGTAGATTGGAGAAGGCGACACGTACTATCCGCTTTTTTGGAATTCAATTCAGATCTTCATCGTTCAGCACCACGCATCCATTTCGTAAGCCACCTTGAGCCAGCGTTTGAGTTCCGCATCAATGTCGCTCAAGGCTTTGACTTCGATGCGATGCGTAATGTTGATTGCAACTCTTTTATCGCCTGCATCGTAAACAACGCCAGCGCATATTTCTCTGCCGCACCACTCATCACCGTATTCGTCACAAACACCTTTAGCCCCAGCTTTTCGATCTCTTCTTTCAGGCCAGCATCCTGCTCGTCAATGATGAAACCGTCTATGAGATTGGCGTAAATTTGCGCTACGCCGAGGGCCGTTGCGGGTGAACCAGTTTGCGCGAGCATTCGATCTGCCGGGCCTTTGAGCGCCTGACCTTTGATGATCGGACTAATGGCGATTTTCGGCGCGGAGGCTTGCTCTAACAATTTGCGTACGCCGGGCACGGTGAGAATCGGGCCGATGCTGATGAGCGGATTGCTGGGGCAGATCACGATGGCTTCGGCGCTGACAATTGCGTCAATCGTTTCAGGCGTAGCCACTGCGTCTTCGATATTCTCGAAGCGAATCTCTTGCACCACCGGCTGCGCGCGATGGCGGATGAGATATTCCTGAAAGTGCATCGCTCCCTGATCGGTCACAATCGTGGTCGGCACAAAGGCGTCGGTGACGGGGAAGATGCGCGTTGTGACTCCCATCAATTCGCAAATACGGCGCGTGATTTCAGTGAGCGTTTTGC
>JAYSVR010000256.1:0-1999 GCA_043718445.1 Acidobacteriota bacterium
ATCAATCGCGCCCGACACCATCACCATCGTCATCCCCATCGCCATAATCGTAATCACCGCCGTTTGCCGCGCGATGGCCGACAGATTATTCGCCGTGAAGAAAACCGGATTCTTGTCGAGCAGCCAATACTCGCCCGCCGGAATGAGCAGGCACAGCAACAGCAGGCTGATGAAAGGAAGAAAACGTTTAAGCCAGTCAGACATAGTTTGATTGCGGATTGCAGATTTCAGATTGCGGATTGGCAATCCAGTGCTGTGCGATTTGTGACCGCGCGCTTATGGTTTGTTGATGTAACCTTGTTCGATCAAAAACGAGCGAATGAAGGCTGCGACACCGAACACCAAAGCCAACATAGGCAACTGCCACCAATGCCACGGTGTTGACCAATCCTGAAAAGCGATAGTGATGCCGCCAATGATGGCAATGATACCGACAATGCGCAGCGCAATCGGATCGTTCAACAAGGCAACATCTCCATCAGTCAGAATTCTGGTCAGGATTTGAGTCAGCGTCTTTGCCGGAGTTCATAAAGGCTAGCCAGAAGCCCACAAAGAAAAGCGGAAGCCCAAAAAATTTGACATAGGGAATGCCATGGTTTTTCAACACAATGTTTAACAGCATGACTACCGTAGAAATTATGAGTAGCACCGAGCCTAATTTGTGTTTTTGGTTTGCCGTCATTTGAAATCCTCCGGTCAAAATTTCTATTTGTCTTCGTTGCCACCCCAAGTGAGCAGCAAATAAACGATGCCGATGAACAGCAACATAAACGGAAACAATCCGTTGGGCTGACCGCGCGACAGGTTCCGCGCGATGATAAACGTACCCATCAACATAGCGATGATGCCGATGAGGCGACGCCCTTGAAAAGACATGGCAGCATTCCTCGGCTTATCGTTGTTGTTCCAACTTGCGCGCCCGCACGAATTGCCGCGCGCCCACAATTATCAGAATGAGTGGAACCACTTTTAAGCCGAGATTGGCGGTGCGTTGCAAATTCAGTACGCCGATGACGGCGGCCATACCGCAGCAAACGGCTCCGATAATGCGTAAGGTTTTGGGTGTCATAAACGGGGTTCCTTGTGGCAGCGATTTATTCAACCGCTGCGTGTTTCAGTACTTCTTCCTGCGTAGTCTCTTTCGTCACCAATTCAGCGACGAGCTTGCCGCGCCGCATCACGAGAATGCGGTCAGTCATGCCCAGCAGTTCGGGCAGGTCAGACGAAACCATCACGATGCACGCACCGGCTTCGGCGAGTTCGTTGATCTCGCGGTAAATTTCGGAGCGCGCCGCCACGTCTACGCCACGCGTAGGCTCATCCAGCAAAAACACTTTCGAGTCGGCAAACAGCCAGCGCGCGAGCAGTGACTTTTGCTGATTGCCGCCGCTCATACGGCCTACGATTTTATAAGGCGAAGGCGGCTTGATGCCGAGCTTGCCGATGTAATCTTGCGTCGCGGCGAGTTCGCGTTTGCCTTGCAACGTGAAACCACTGAGCAACGCGCCGACATTCGCCAGCGTGATGTTGGTCGAGACAGGCAGATTCAAACACAAGCCCGTGCGCTTGCGGTCTTCGGTCAACAGGCCGATGCCGCGCGCGACCGATTGATGCGGATGCGTGGGCTTATGCGCAGTGCCGTTTATGACGATTGCGCCGCTTTTGGCGGGTTGTGCGCCATAGATTGCTTCGACGAGTTCGGTGCGGCCTGCGCCTGCGAGTCCGGCGATGCCTACGACTTCGCCTGCGCGCGCGGTGAAATTCACGCTGTCGAATTTGGGCGGACGCGACAAGTTATTCACGCGCAGCTTCACTTCGCCCAAGCTGGCGCGTCGCGGCGGAAAGATTTCTTTCAACGCGCGTCCGGCCATGTGGCGAATCATTTCATCGGTCGTGATTTCGCCCCACTTGCCGTTATAAACCGCGTGCCCATCGCGCAAGATCGTCAGGTGATCGGCGATGAAGTTGAGTTCTTCGAGCCGGTGCGAAATGTAAATGA
>JAYSVR010000257.1:0-5702 GCA_043718445.1 Acidobacteriota bacterium
GCAGTTCTATATCGCGCGGACTAAAGTCCACACAACGGGTCACAGACTGAAGTCTGCGCCACTTACAAACCATGAATAAACCGACTGAAACCACCGACAAAGACGCGCCGTTGCGCAACGACATCCGCCAACTAGGCATGCTGCTGGGCGATACGTTAAAACGCTTCGGCGGTGCGCGGCTGTTCGAAACCGAAGAAGCCGTACGCGCTTTATGCAAAGACCTGCGCGCAGCGCATGCGACGCCGCAGGCCGCCAAGCTAGAAAAGCAACTCAAACGATTGTTGCACGGACTGAGTTTGAGCGATGCCATCGGCGTGATTCGCGCGTTTTCGGTTTACTTTCAACTGGTCAATCTGGCCGAACAGCATCATCGCATCCGTCGCAAGAGGTTTTACGAAAGGCATACGCCGAATGAGCCGCAGCGCGGTTCGCTGGCTGATACGTTGCGTGCGTTGGCGCGGCAAAAGGTGAGACCGGAGACGTTGCAAACGCTGCTCGATCAACTCGAAATCGTGCCGGTGATGACGGCGCATCCGACCGAAGCGGCGCGGCGCACATTGCTCGAAAAACATCGGCGCATTGCCGATACGTTGGCGGCGCTGGATGAAACAAATCTTTCAGCGCGTCAGCGCGATGAGTTGAACGTGCAACTCGCCGCCGAAGTCGAAGCCATCTGGCAAACCGATGAGGTGCGGCATACGCAACCCACCGTTTTGGACGAGGTGAATAACGCGCTCTACTACTTTGAGACGACGTTGTTCGAAGCCGTACCCGATTTGCTGGAAGAACTCGAACGCCAACTCGCTGCACATTTTCCTACGGTCAAGTTGCGTGAAGCCGCCGTGCCGTTGCGTTTCGGTACCTGGGTGGGCGGCGACCGAGACGGCAATCCGAATGTGAAACCCGAAACGACTTGGGAAACCTTGCGGCTGCAACAGCGCACCGTCTTGCGCAATTATCGTGACACCGTCGCCGACCTCAGCCGTCGCGCGAGTGAATCCATGCGGTTTTGCGACGCGACCGCAGAGCTTCAAGAATCCATTCAACGCGATGCGGTAGCGATGCCTGAACTCGCAGAGCGCGTGCGGCGACGCAACCCCGAAGAACCTTATCGCCAGAAGTTTTCGTTTATTTACACGCGGCTTGAAAACACGCTGCGCCGCAACGAACAGTTGGAAAAAGCGCTGCACGTAACAACGCCGACCGACGCGCTGATTTCGATTCGTCCGGGCTTGCCGATCATTACGCAACTGATGGATGCCGCGACTGACAGTCAGGCGATTTACGTTGCGGGGCAGCAGCTCTATGACGATTTGCGCGTAGTGCGCGACAGCCTGCGTTCGGGCAAAGCCGTTTACGCCGCGCGCCAGATTGAACGACTGATGAGACAAGTGGCTACGTTTGGGCTGCATCTGGCGCAACTTGATTTGCGCCAACACAGCGAACGCCACACCGCCGCACTCGACGAAATCACGGCGCGGTTGGGTTTGGCGAAAAGCTACGCGCAGATGAATGAAGCCGAACGCACCAAGTGGCTCACGAGCGAACTGCAAACGCCGCGCCCGCTGGTGAGTTCAGACGATCATTACAGCGCCGAGACCAATGAATCGCTCAATGTCTTTCGCGTAATGCGCCGCGCGCTCGACGAAATCAGTCCGCGCTGTTTGCGCACTTATATCGTCAGCATGACCCGCGATGTGAGCGACTTGCTAGGCGTGTTGGTGCTGGCGAAACAAGCGGGACTCGTGGAGTGCGGAGTGCGGAGTGCGGAGTGCGGAGTTTCCGCTTCAACGACGACCGCTCTAACAAAGGCTTTGCAACGTCAAGCAAAGGCGGTGGCACAAGACTCCGCACTCCGCACTCCGCACTCCGCACTCCGCATTGCAGTGGCTCCGCTGTTCGAGACTATCGAAGACCTGCGCCACGCGCCCGATGTGATGGAGCGGTTGTTTACGAATCCGGTTTATCGTGAGGTGCTGGCAGCGCAAGGCAATTTGCAGGAAGTGATGATCGGCTATTCAGACAGCAGCAAGGACGGCGGCATCTTCACCTCAAGTTGGGAGTTGTATAAAGCGCAGGAACGTTTGTCAGAAGTCGCACAACGGCATGGCATTACGTTGCGGCTCTTTCACGGACGCGGCGGTACAGTCGGGCGCGGCGGCGGCCCTAGCCACGAAGCCATTCTCGCGCAACCGCCCAACACCATCGCCGGACGCATCAAGATCACTGAGCAAGGCGAAGTCATCTCGTCGAAATACAGCCTGGCTGACATCGCTTTGCGTAGCCTTGAACTGAAAACTTCGGCGGTCATTGCCGCGAGTTTGCCGCAAGCTGCCGCACAAGCCATACCGCAACATTGGCGCGACGTGATGGAAGAGCTTTCGGTGACGGCTTTTGCCGCCTATCGCAAGGTCGTACGCGCGACGCCGGGCTTTTACGATTACTTCACACAAGCGACGCCAGTCGAAGAATTGCAACACATGCGCATCGGTTCGCGTCCGGCCAAACGCAAAGCCGGTTCGCAAAGCATTGATGATCTGCGCGCGATTCCGTGGGTTTTTGGCTGGACACAAAGCCGCCACTTGCTGCCCGGCTGGCTGGCGGTAGGCACGGCGCTGGAGCGTTTCATTCGCCCAAACAAAACCGAACATCTCGCGTTATTGCGCGAGATGTATGAGCAATGGCCGTTCTTTCGCTCGACCATTTCCAACATTGAAATGACGCTGGCGAAAAGCGATTTTCAGATCGCGCGGCAATACGCCGAACGCGCGGCGAATCAGCAACAGGCCCAACGCATCTTCACGTTGCTCGAAGCTGAACACGCCAAAACCGCGCACGTCGTGCTGCAAATCACGAATGAAAAGCAGTTGCTCAACCGTACGCCCGTGCTGCAACGTTCGATTGCGGTGCGCAATCCTTACGTTGATCCGATGAGTTATCTGCAAGTCGAATTGCTCGCGCGCAAACGCAAACTTAAGAGTACCGATGAAGATTTGCTTTATGCGATTTTGCTGACGATTAACGGTATCGCGGCAGGTATGCGAAATACCGGCTGAAAAAAGAGACGGGAAAATAGAAATGCGGTTTGCGCTGAATGATTCAACGCAAACCGCATGAAGTAGGTAAGCTCAAGATTGCGACGTTATGCGGCAATCACTAGGCGAAGCTGGCGACGCCAGCGGCTTCATCTTCGTGTACGTCAAACACGGTCACGAGCTTGGTAATGGTGAGCAAGTCTTTGATACGCGTCGTAGCGTTCAGCAGCTTCAATTCGCCGCCCGCTTTTTTCACGGTCGTATAGCTGCGCACGATTTCGCCGAGGCCGCCGCTGTCCATATAGGGAACGTTCGCCAGATTCAGCAATATCTTGTGGGACTTGGCTTCGAGCAATTCTTCCATCTTGTGCTTGAGTTGTACGTCACCCTCGCCCAGCAAAATTTTGCCTTCGACATCGAGGATGGTTACGTCGCCGCTCTTGCGCTCATTAATCGTCATAGGGCCTCCAAAAAAAAGAAGTTAGCAGATTGAAGTTTTAGGTTGAAAACGGATTGTGCTGGAAAAGCAGGGCAAAACTACCACAGGGTTTGGGGCTTGGCAAGACAACCGATTGAGTGGCAGATAGATACTTTTATATTACAGATGGACCAGAACCGCTAAGACTTTATCCTGCCAGGGGGAAGGCCGTGAGAGAAAGCTGATCCCACTCTTAACCTTTGTCTTTCTTCCACCAATGAGCAAGCTCTTTGACTTAGAGAACAAATCAAGAGCTACATTCAGATTATGTTCGTGCAGCCTTTTCAACAACCTGAAAAGGTAGGAAAAAAGAGGAATACATCTAAAATACTCAACCAATAGCCATAAAAACAACGGCATGAGAGCCAGCAGTAACGCTAAGTACAAGATGCTTAAACACAACCCATAAGACCTCACTACGATATAAATTCACTCGATGAATTAATTGATCTGGAAGATCCTTTATCCACTGTTCCATTCAATCTCTTAACTTGCCTTTTACCTCGCCATCAGGCGTTCAGACTACCAAAAGTATCCATCGCAGTGGGAAAGCAAAATAAGCACAAGCAATAAACCGCTCATAAGCATCTACGAAAAATAATAATATGGTATTTTGAACCCATGCCGTTGAGTACCTCGAATAACTCATAGGTTAAAGTCTTAAGCGACTTACTCTCAGGCGCAGCACCGGTAAGCCGCCGACACCATCTCAAGACGTAAGCCTAATCAGCCCGTTGTGCCAAGTCTGCAAAGTTCATCATAACGATTCAAATGCAAAAAGGGAGACTGTACGCTTGTGACGACAGCCTCCCCTTCTCACGCTCTTTCTCTCTATTTTTTTTCAAACTACGGTGCAGCGATCTGCAAATCCTTTTGTCCGAAACCAAATTGAATGCGTTTGCGCGTACGCATTGCTTTGGAAGCTGTTTGCGAAAGCGAGGTCACGAGCAGCGGCATCGCAATCGTCGCGTCGCAGCGTACCGTCACCGATTTGCCCTGTTTCGAGAGGCGTCCGAACGTCGAAGATTGCTCGAATTCGGCACCGGAATAACTGCCGTATTCCGGGCCTTCGGTGACGATTTGCACAGCGTATTTATGTCCGCGCGGTTGGTTGTGCAACATCGCGGCAGCCGCTTCACTTTGCTGTATGAAGGTTTTCGTCGTACCGCCGCCGAAGTTGATGACGCCCGTCGAACGCGACTTGGCGACGATTTGGGCCATATCCACTACGTCTTGAATCACGTCGAACTGGAAAGGGTTTTTCTTTTCGATGCGGCTCAGGCCGATGGCTACGCCAAAGGCGCTGTCGGTGATCGCGGGGCAAAAGATCGGTACGCGCGATTTGAAGGCGGCGGTCAGAATGCCGTCTTCGGTGGCGATTTCGCTCAATTCGCGTCCGAGCAGGTGCAGGAATTCACGCGTCGAATAAGCGTGCGTGTTATCGAATTGCGTAGCGAAGCCGCCGATCCATTCATAGGCTTCTTTGAACTCTTCCTCCGACGCGAAGGTGTCGTACATACGATCAACTTTTTCTTCGTGCAATTCGGCGTCGCTGATCTTGGGGTCGCCGATGTAATGATGCCGTCCGAGCGTTTCGTGCAAGTCGTGAAAGATGCTCGCGCCGGTCGTGACGAGTACGTCAACGCAGCGGTTCTTGATGAGATAAGCCACGAGCCGCCGCATGCCTGCGGGGATGAGCGAGCCGCTCAGTCCCATAAACACGACGGAGTTGTCTTGCAACATCGAGAGCCACATCTGTTGGGCCAGCGCGAGGTTGCGCCCTTGCAACGAGATGTGTTCCATCTTGTCGAGCAAGCCGGGGACGCTGCGGTCACGGTCAATTTGCAGCGGTTGCGTAGGTTTGGTCAGGTATTTAGCGCCTTTAATGCGACGAATCATATTAATTTGAGTTACGAACTGAACTTCTAACGATGCCCGTTGCTGTCGAGGTAGGTATAAGAGCCGTAATGGCTCTCGTAATCCTGCGTCAGCGTTTGGGCCGCGTCTTCGGTCAGTTGTCCTTTCTTGACTTGACGATTGAGCTGATTGCGGAAGCTCTCTTGTAAAAAATCTTTTTCATAGCGCGCAAACGTCGTCATATCGCCGACGTTCGAGCCTTGAATGATGCGGCTGATGTGATATTCACCATCGCCGCTGATGATGACGTGCGCTTCGTTGGTCGTGCCGAA
>JAYSVR010000258.1:0-5692 GCA_043718445.1 Acidobacteriota bacterium
GCGCAGCCTTCCAGACGATGGGTTCGTCGTCGCGGGCTTCGCCTAATTTGGCGGGCGCGGCGAGCGTGACGAAAACCAGCAAGGGCAAGTCGCGGTCAAGCTCAGTCGCCAAATCGGTCAGCAGCCACGGCAGCCACAGATTGCCCGCGTGATCAAGATTGTCTACGAGATAGATGAGCGGTTGTTGCGGAGGCGCGTGGCGTAAGTGTCGTTTGATTTCCTCGGCATAATCGCGCGGCGCTTCGGCTTCGGCGCGTGCCGCTTCCGCAGCCGAACCGGCTTGCAAAAGTTGCCCAATGAAATCAGCCGCCGCCGCCGCAGGCACTTCAGAAGGAATCAGCTTGGCGGCGAGCGCGAGCGTTTCGCCTACGGCTGCGCCCCACTCGGTTAGCACGAAGTCGCGCGTCGCGGGGAAATAACGATGTTCGTGAAACTTGCCGCCGATGATGTGCGCGGCGGGTTTGAGTTGAGCGAGATGGCGTGCGAGCGATACGAGCAAATCGGTGCGTCCGCTTTTCGGCTGCCCGGCGATGAATACGATGCGCCCGCGTTTGGTGCTGGCCGCGCGATGATGCAACGCAGCGGCTTTGGCTAATTCATTTTGATAGGCGCGCAGTTCGCGTCCATAAGTCAGAGCGCGGTATTTCAACATCATGTTCTCCGATCAAGCGGTACAAGGTTCAGCGGCATTGGCGATGTTTCCAATCGCACGGTGAACCGGCAACCCGGCGACAAACGTTCCCACGTGACGGTTGCGCCGATCAGGTTGGCGCGCGAATGAATGTTGCTGAGTCCGTGTCCGGTAGCGTGTGACGCCGTGCCGTCAAAGCCTACGCCGTTGTCGGTAATGGTGATGGTCAGGGTTGGCGGTTCTTCGAGTTGCGCGGCGAGCGTTATGTTGCGCGCTTGGGCGTGGCGGGCGACGTTGCTGAGGGCTTCTTGCACGATGCGATAAAGCTGGATTTGTTCAATCTCTGAAAGTTGCAAACGGTCTTCGAGGTCAGCGGCGCAATCGAACTGATAAGCGAATTTTTCTGCTAGTGGCAATTGGGCTACGGCATCGCTCAAAGCCCATTCGAGCGCCGGCAGAAAGCCGATGTTCGTCAACACCGAAGGGCTGAGGTCTTCGCAAATGTGGCGAATCTCGTTCGAGATACTTTCGATCTTGCGGCGCATCATTGCAGGCATGGAAGACGGTGGCGCGAGTGTGCCGCTGTCATGTTTGGCTTGTGGCAATTGATCGGTCAGCACTAACAGATTGCGCAAGTCTGACAGGGTTTGATCGTGCAGGTCGCGGGCGATGCGAGCGCGTTCGGCTTCGGTTTCGCGCGCGAGCCTGAGCCGCGTATCGCGCAACTCAGCGTTCGTCGTTTCGAGCGAAGCGTTCGTCGCCGTGAGGCGTTGGCGCTGGCGATAAATCCAGAAGGCGATGGCAGCCGTGCCAATCAGCAAGCCCGCCAGCAACAACGTATCTTTGCGAAACGGCTGATCCTGAATGCGCAAGCGAATCGTCAGCGGTTCTGACGCAACGAGGTCGCGGCTGAAAGCGCGCACCGTCAAAAGATAAGGCCCCGCGCGCAAGCCTTCGCCAGCGAATTGCGGCGTAGTCGAACGAACGGTTTTGCCTTCTGCGCCGCTCAGTCGCCGCAGGAAAAACTCGTATTGATACTGGCTCGCAAACGTGCGGCTGCCCAACGCAGTGGCTTCGACCAGCAAGCCGCGCACGTCGGGCGGCAGCGAAAGCTCGGCGGTGAGATAGTCGGGCGTATAAATTTTGTCGGCTACGATGCGTCGGATTTCGAGTTGCGGCGCAGCCAGACTCGGACGATGCCGCACCAGGCCACGCGCCGTGCCAATCCAGATGGTGCTATCCCCGTTCCCGCGCGTAGCCAGCGCGAACACTTGCGACGAAGCCAAACCCTGTTCGGTGTCAAAACGAATCGTCGCGTTTTCGCGCGGCAGCAATTTATAAAGCCCGGCGTTTTTGGTTGCCACCCATACGACTTCGCGCGCCTCGCTTTCGTTGACGGCGAGCAAACCGAATACGTCAACATTGGGCAGCAACTCGCGCCACTGTTCGGCTTCGCGCACGAACAGCCCTTGTGCCGTACCCATCCACAACTTGCCGCCGTGCCACGCCAACGCCCGCACCGCTGCCGGAGTTTTTGTGGGCAACGCGATGCGTTCGAGCTTGTTTCCATCCCATCGCAATAACTGCCCTTCGGTCGTACCGAGCCACAACGCGCGGTCTTCTTCGTTCGCCAGACACACGGCCTTTTGCGCCGCCGCTTCGCGCAAGACCAACGCTGAATCTTTGCCTTCGACGAAACGGCGCAAGCCGCGTTCAAACACCGCTGCATAGATTGCGCCGCGAAAGCCCGTGAGCGCGCGAACGCTTTCTCTTGCTTGCGGATTCTCTTCAGCCGCTGCTGACTGCGGATTGGCTGCCGCGTTTTCTGTCCCCTGTGTTTGGTCGTCTACCGGTCTCTCCGTCTCTCCGTCTCTCCGTCTCTCCTTCTCTCTGTCTTCCGCGCGTGCGAACTCAACCGACGACGCGCCTTTCACGAACAAGCCGCTATTCGTACCCGCCCATACGTTGTGCTGGCTGTCTTCCCACAGCGCATAAACCGGACGGCTTTCGATAGCGGCGACAGGCTGCCACGGGCCGAGGTCGGCTCCGGCGGGCAGGCGGAAAAGTCCGCGATTCGTCGCGCACCACGTATCGCCGTTCGATGCCGCCAGCAGCGCGCGTACAAAATTGCTGTTGCCGTTGTCACTTAATGTCGCCGCGCGAAAGCCTTCGCGGTCATAACGGCATACGCCACGATCGGTGCCGAACCACACGATGCCTTCGCGGTCACGGTAAAGCGTATTGACGCGGTTCGACCGCAAGCCACCGCCAGTGTTTTCAAACGTGAGATGTTCGATGACTTGTCCGTTGCGAATCAGATAAGCGCCTTGCGTGCGCGTGCCGAGCCATACGTCAGCTTCACCGCCATGCACGGCGGTGACTTCGCTGGCGATCAAGCCCGAATGCAGCAACGTGCTGTTGGCATACGTCCACAAGCCCGGCGCTTTGTTGCTTTGCTCGCCGATCCACAGCGTAGCTCCGTCATGATAAAGCGCGTTGATGTGATAAGGACGCGGCGGTTGCAACGCGAGTTCACGCAACTGTTCGTGGTGTGCGCCGTCGGCTTTGGTTTGCAACATTACGCCGCGTCCCAACGAACCGACGACGAATTCGCCGTTGGGCGCAAGCGTCGCCGTCGTCAAATGCGTAGCGTTGCCGTTGCTCCCAGCGTTCGGCGTATCGGTCAAACTCAGCAACCGATGCGTGGTCGCATTGAGTTCTTGCGCGCTGAGTTGCGTGGCTGCGCCGCGTTCGCTTTGCGCCGTGGCTCCAGTCGTCTCGCGGTAACGCAACACGCGGCCTTGCGCGGTGACGACCACCGTTTCGTTTTGCGCATTCGTCGCAATGCCGGTGACGGGCTGGTCTTTGGTTTCGGGCAGGTTTTCAACTTGCTCGTTGCGCACGCGCGCCGCGCCGCTTTCCGTACCGATCCACAAATTGCCCTTCGCATCAAACGCCAGCGCCAAGATGCGCCGCGAAGGCAATTCACTCGCGCGCACAAACTCCTGCGTCGTGCGTCCGTCATAACGCACGAGGCCGTTATCCGTACCGATCCACATCGCGCCGCGCGGGTCTTGCACGATGGCGCGTACTCGATCAGAAGGCAGTCCGTGAAAGAGCGTGACGGCACCCCAACGATGTAAGTTCAAGGTGGCGTCGTCGGTTTGCGGGATAGTGATTGCAGTTAGGCTGGGTTCTTCTGTGCCAGTTGAGGACGGAGTCGGATTGTTCGGTGTTTGCGCGGTTGCCGCGATGAGGGCAATCAGCAATAGCAGATAAGTTTTGAGCAGAGATGGACGAGGCATGGCGCTTTTAGGCAAGCGGCGTTACCCATTGCGCGAAACGTTGTTCAACTTCTTCGCGGGTGATACGGCTGTCTGCGATGCCGAGAATCAATTCTTCCATTTCATCATCGGTGGCGTTTAATACGGCTTGATTGATTTCCACGACAAGTTCCGCCACGACTGCCGCGACGCGTTTATTGCCGTCAATGAAGGCATGCGCTTTGCACAAGTGATAGGCGTAGGTAGCGGCGCAAGTCGCTAAATCAGCACCTTCGTAATCGTAGCGATTCCGTGGAGCCATGAGTGCTGATTCGAGAGCGCCCTCGTCACGCAGCCCGTGCGAGCCGCCGAATGCTTCAATTTGCAGTGCGTGATATTCGAGAACTTTCTTTTTGCAGGGGAAGATCATAAACAGCCCGTGATGATTTTTATTTCGGGCCTTCAGCTAAACGTTCGTACAAGCCGCGCCGCCGTTCCATCAGGGACTCAACGATCTGATCCATTTTTTCTGCGATTTCGTGGCATTCAAGTGAACGAACCGTAAGAGACCGTTCGTTCACGGCAATCTCGATTTGGTCGCCTACTTTGACGCCGATTTGCTGCAACCATTCCGGCGTCAGGGTGAAGCCAGCGGTTTCGTTGACAGTGACAATCTGTGTTCCGGTCATAACTTCTCCAATCTGTTTAATGGGTAACTTACCCAGGCATTCTAGCGCGGCAAAGGTTATTGGCAACCGAATTATGGATGCACGCTTTGCTGGGCGGCGTGCGGCTTATGATCCTGCTCCCGCCCTATCTTCTCTGTCGGCCATTCGGCAAGGCGGCGAAATAGTTCGCCATTTTTTTCGAAAACACGATGATTGCGATTAACCAAAACTTCATTTCTGCTCCGTCGCATATTTCTTCCGATCCTTCTCTAACCACCTCTCTAACTCATCGCTCGCCTTTGCCAGTTCGTCTTGATTGAGCAGCCCGCGCCGCAGCGCTTCGAAATAAGCGCGGGTGCGAACGTTGAACGCCAGCTTGTCGTAGCCTTCATCCGCCGTGCCTTCCGCATTCGTCGGCATCAGCTTTTCATACAACGTCGTCAACCGGCTTTCGACGCCGCGCAAACTCAGATGGCATTTGCGCGCGATAGCCCAATTCGATAAGCCGAGCGCGAGGTAATAAAGCGCCTCGGCTTCAAAGTCGGTCAGCAGCGGTTGCGTGAAAGCGTCCTTGAAATTCGGATCAATCATGTCCGCGCCGTCTTCGAGTACGGTGGCGACGAAGCGCAGGAAGCGGCCTTCGGGATTGTTCTTGTCAATGAATCCGTAAGCGGGTTGCGGTTGCACCTGCCGCACCAGCTTGCGGATTTCGTTGATGTAAATCTCGTGCGGAAACTGCGTCCAGAAAATGATGCGCGCGGCGGGAAAGCCTTTCCAGATGGCGCGCGCGGCTTTCACGCCTGACAGGCCAGGCATCTGAATGTCGAGTACGCACAGTTGCGGACGGTGTTCGAGCGCGAGCTTGACGACGGTCTCGCCGTCAGGCGCTTCGAGAATCGGCGCGTAATCGCCGAACTTGCGTTCGAGCAATTCACGTAAATAACTGCGTTGGGCGACGTTGTCTTCGGCGATGAGTATTGACATAGCGTGCATAGCTTATTGCTCTCCTTATCGGTCAAGCAATAGTGGCACGCGGCAGAGAGTGCCGACAGGCGGCGAGTACGAGCGCAGGTCTGTGGCTTGCCACGAAGCTCGCGGTGGCTTTGCGTGTTTGACGCTGGCTGGCGTCG
>JAYSVR010000259.1:0-19213 GCA_043718445.1 Acidobacteriota bacterium
ATTGCCCCATTCCGCCGCGACGGTGCGATGGCCGCGCCGCGTTTCGGCTCCGTCAATGATGTCGTCATGCACGAGCGTCGCCGTATGCAGAAACTCCATGACCGTCGCCATTTCGATCACGGGTTCGTTGATTTCTTCGCCAAAGATTTTCGCCGCGAGAATCAGCAAGGCGGGCCTTACGCGCTTGCCGCCGGTCTGGTGCAGGTATTTGCCGATGTGCTGAACGATTTGAAGGTTGGAGCGCGCCTGCCGCTCGAATTCAATTTCGACCGCCGCCATCTCGCTTTCGATCAAGCGAAAAATCTGTTTGGCCGTGATCTTGGCGCGCACTGCCGAAGGCGCAGCCATTACACTTTTTAACGTATCGAAAGTACTCATCGAGAAGAAAGTTAGTTAGCCGATCAATTAGAACGAAAGTTACCGAATTGCACGTCAACGCCGAAATCCTGTGCTTTCAACTTGCCGATTACATCTTGCAACGTGTCGCGGTCTTTGCCTGACACGCGCACCAGATCGCCTTGAATCGAAGCCTGCACTTTGAATTTCTCGTCTTTGATGAACTTGACGATTTCTTTCGCCTTGTCCTGCGGAATGCCCTGTTGCAGCTTCACCTGCTGGCGCACCGTATTGCCCGCCGCCGCTTCGATCTTTTCATACGTCAGCCCCTTGAGCGGAACGTTGCGCTTGATGAGCTTCGTTTGCAGGATGTCGGTCAGGCTGTGCAATTTGTATTCGTCCTCTGACGACAAAACGATGGCCTCTTTGCCTTCGAGTTCGATCTTGCTCTTGCTGTCTTTGAAATCAAAGCGCGTCTGCACCTCTTTCATCGCCTGATTGATCGCGTTCACGACCTCGGCTTGATCAATTTCTGAATAAATGTCGAAGCTGTTTTGTTGCGCCATAAGTTATCCGTTAAGCAATCCTCGCGCCGCACAAGTCGGGGCGGTATTTCGTTTGGGTAAATGCTGTGTATTGAGGCAGGTAGGTCTTTTACCCTTGCCTTCGCGCGCTTGTCAATTTGCCAAGCGGTTCGGCACGAATGGCAAATTGCCAAAGCTCACGCCGCCTTCAAACCAAAAAGCCGTTTGAAATTCGTAGTCGTAACTTGTGCGATTTCTTCAACCGACACGCCGCGTAAGGTCGCCAACTGCTTGGCAGTTTCTACGACATAGGCCGGTTCGTTGCGTTTGCCGCGATACGGAATCGGCGCGAGAAAGGGGCAATCGGTTTCGATCAGCAAGCGATCTGACGGTACGGTAAGTGCCACAGCGCGTAATTCATCTGCCGCTTTGAACGTAACTACGCCGGAAAACGAAATGTGAAAGCCCATCGCCAGCGCCGCGTCAGCCAACGCTTGCGTACCCGTAAAGCAATGAATGATGCCGCCCATCCCGCTGCCACCTTTATCCGCCCAATGCTGCTGTAAAATCGCAATTGTGTCGTCATCAGCTTCGCGCGTATGAATGATGACTGGCAATTTCTCAGCCAACGCCAACTCAAGTTGCCGCGCGAAAACCTCGCGTTGCACTGAGCGCGGGCTGTGGTTGTAATGGTAATCCAACCCGATCTCGCCCCAGCCAATCACTTTCGCATGCCGCGCCGCGTTGATGAGCGTGGCTTCGAGTTCGTCGTCAAACAAACTCGCTTCGTGCGGATGCAAACCGACGGCGGCATAAATAAACGCGTGATCTTCGGCGAGCTTCAGTCCGTGCGGCAACGAACCTTTGCCTACGTCACTGCCTGCGATTTCGAGAAAGAGTTCGACGCCTGCGGCTTGCGCGCGCGCGATAACTTCGGCGCGGTCTGCGTCGTAATTCGGCGTATCGAGATGTGCGTGCGAATCAATAAACATGCTTTACGGAGCGAGACGAGAAAGGCTCCATTCGTTTTCACTCAAGGCGTAAACAATCCGGTCGTGCAAACGACTCTCGCGGCCTTGCCAAAATTCTACGTGGTCAGGACGCAGCAAAAAGCCTCCCCAAAACGGCGGACAGGCCAGCGGCTCTTGCGCGAAGCGTTCGCTCGCCGCTGTCGCGCGCGCATCGAGCCACGCGCGGCTCTCAATCGGCTGGCTTTGCGGCGAAGCCCACGCGCCGATGCGGCTACCCAGCGGACGCGACTGAAAGTATTGCTCTGATTCCTCAGCAGAAACTTTTTCGACACGGCCTTCGACGCGCACCTGCCGATTGAGCGTATGCCAATAAAACGTCAGCGCCGCAGGCGGATGCGCCAACAACTCGCGCCCCTTGCGGCTTTCGTAGTTGGTAAAAAACACAAAGCCGCGCGCGTCACAACCTTTTAGCAAAACGATGCGCGCCGAAACCCGTCCGTCGTCAGCCACAGTCGAAAGCGTCATTGCTTCTGGGTCGGGCTGTTGGCCGACGAGCGCGTCTTCGAACCACTGTTGAAATTGCGCGAACGGCTCAACCGCTACGGAATCTTCCGTCAACGGTTGCGAAACATAATCGCGGCGCAACTGCGCCAACTTGTCTGATAAATCATTGGGCAGGTTTTGCATAACTCAGCCGTTATGCCATCGCCTCACGCCAAAAACAACCGCTCAAAACGAAAGCGGGCTGACAGCTTTTTGTGCTGCCAGCCCGCTTTTCTTATCGGTAAATCTGAATGGTGCTTAGTAACGGTTGCCACCGCCGCCGCCGCCACGACCACCGCCGCCACCGCCGCGACCACCGCCGTAGCCACCACCACCGCCGCCGCCGCGACCGCCACCGCCACCGCCACCGCCACGACCACCGCCGCCACCACCGTAGCCGCCACCGCCGCCACGACCACCACCGCCGCCGAAGCCACCGCCGCCACTGCGATTTTCACGCGGACGCGCTTCGTTCACCGTCATCGCACGACCATTCATTTCATAGCCGTTGAAACGCTGAATCGCTGCTTCTGCTGCTTCCTGCGAGTCCATTTCCACGAAACCGAATCCGCGCGAACGTCCCGTCTCACGATCTGTCACGATATTGGCCGCAGTGACTTGTCCGGCTTGGGCGAACAATTCTTCCAGGTCAAAATCCCCGATGCCAAACGGCAGGTTGCCGACATATAAACGAACTGACATAGATTCTCCTAAAAACTAAAGGAAGCAGGCAGGCTTGAGCGTAATCGGACTGCGGTACACTTGCGCAAATCGGACGCGAACAAACTTTACAAAACTGCTTCGGGGGTTGAAACGATCCTGCTCTACAGACGAAACGAACTTACGCAAGCGGAAAATACTACCTGGCTAACCGCGCATCATTGTTGATGCCTAAAGAGTAGGGACTACTGGAACTAAAACCACACAGGAAAGCACAACGAACGAGCAAGCGTCTGACCGGATGAAGCGGAAGCGTTGGCAAGTGCGATTGATTTAGCCTGGAATGGTCTTTCCATCGGCGCGGACTATAGCACAGGTTATTTTTTTTCCTACCGCGAATTTTAGGGATTTCCCTTACTTCTCTTGCTTGATTCGACCCAAACGTATGGCTTCAGCTTCCCTCTGACGGCGACTCTGTTCATAATCCGTCTACATCTCAAAACACGGTCAGGACAATTTTTCGTCATCGAATAAACATCAGGGCAATCACCGGAGCTTTAACGCATGGAACTTTTATATCTCGACGCTACGGCACAAGCCGCGCTCGTCCGCGCGAAAGAAATTACCGCGCACGAACTCGTCAGCGCCGCTATCGCCCAAGTCGAACAGCTCAATCCGCAACTCAACGCCGTCATCACGCCGATGTTTGAGCTGGCGTTGGCGAACGCGCAACAACCTTTATCAGAAGGCCCATTCGCCGGCGTACCCTTTTTGCTCAAAGACCTGCAAGCCGCTTATGAAGGCGTGCCGATGAGCGCCGGTTCGCGTTGGCTCAAAGATTTCAAACCGAACGGTGACAGCGAATTGGTCAAACGCTACCAGCGCGCCGGACTGATCGTCATCGGCAAAACGAATACGCCGGAGTTCGGCTTGCTGCCTACGACCGAACCTGAACTTTATGGCGCGACGCACAATCCGTGGGACGTGACGCGCACGCCCGGCGGTTCGAGCGGAGGTTCAGCTGCCGCTGTCGCCGCACGTATGACCGCGATGGCGCACGCCAATGACGGAGGCGGTTCGATTCGCATTCCTGCTTCGTGCTGCGGATTGTTCGGGTTAAAACCTACGCGCGGACGCAATCCGCTGGGGCCGCATTTTGGCGACATCTTCAGCGGATTGGTCGCCGAACACGCCGTCACGATTTCGGTGAGAGACAGCGCCGCATTGCTTGACGCCACGGCTGGTTACGACGCAGGCGATCCTTACATCGCGCCTGTGCCCGCGCGGCCTTTCGCCGAAGAGGTCGGAGCCGATCCTGGTAAGTTGCGCATCGCGTTCTCGACCACGCCGCCTAACGGTGTAGCAGTCCATCCCGATTGCATCGCCGCCGTGAACGATGCCGCGAAACTCTGCGAACAACTCGGCCATCACGTCACCGAAGCCGCGCCGCAACTGCACGGTGAAATGTTGGGCAAGGCTTTTTTCACCGTGTGGACAGCGGGCTGCGCGTGGACGATTGACAGCTATGCGTTTGCCGTAGGCGGCAAGCCCACCGACGATCAAATCGAACCGCTCACGCGCGTGATGATCGAACTCGGTCGCAAACGCAGCGCGCCTGAATACTTGCTCGCCGTGCAAACGCTGCAAATTTTCGCGCGGCGAATTGCGCAGTTTATGAACGATTACGACTTGCTGCTCACGCCTGTGCTAGCCGAACCGCCCGTGCCGTTGGGAACGTTCGACGCCAAGCCCGAAGATGCGATGGCGGGGATGAAACGTTCCGGCTCGTTCTCGCCTTTCACTGCCATTCAAAACATGACGGGGCAGCCCGCGATGTCAGTGCCGCTCTATTGGAACGACGCAGGCTTGCCCATCGGCGTACAGTTCGCCGCACGTTACGGCGACGAAGCCACGCTCTTTCGTTTGGCAGCGCAACTCGAAGCGGCGCGTCCGTGGGCGCATCGCCGTCCATCCATCACTGCATAACCAAACTCTATGATTGCACCTTACGGTTCGTGGAAATCGCCTATCACTTCTGACTTGATCGTCGCCGAAAGCATCGGCCTCGGCAGTGTCGCGCTGGATGGCCCCCAAAATAGTGAAGATATTTATTGGCTCGAAATGCGTCCGGCGGAAAAAGGCCGCTCGGTCATCGTCAAGCGTACGCCTGACGGAAAGACGCAGGATGTCACGCCGTCCGTCGCGTCGGGTTACAACGTACGCACCCGCGTTCACGAATACGGCGGCGGCGCTTACGCGGTGCTTGACGGCATCGTGTATTTCTCGAACTTCGCCGATCAGCAACTTTACGGGCAGCGCGCGCCGCAAGCGCAACCCGCGCCTTTCACGCACGCGAACGGCTTGCGCTTCGCCGACGGAATTATTGATGCGCCACGCAATCGAATGATCTGCGTTGCCGAAGATCATCGCGCCGCAGGCGAAGCGATCAATTCGATTGTGAGCATTCCGCTCGCTGCGCCGCATTCGAGCGTTCACAGCAACGTCGTCACTACGCTCGCTGACGGACATGATTTCTTTGCCGCGCCGCGACTGAGTCCTGACGGCCAACAACTCGCGTGGCTCACCTGGGATCATCCGCTGATGCCGTGGGACGGCACCGAACTCTGGCTCGCCGATGTGAGCGAAGACGGCACGTTGCATCACGCGCGCGTGATTGCGGGCGTCACAACAAAAGGGGCGAGCGAATCCATTGTGCAACCGCAATGGTCGCCCGATGGCACATTGCACTTTCTCTCTGACCGCACCGGCTGGTGGAATCTCTATCGCTATCAAAACAACAAGACCGAATTGCTTTGCCAACGCGAAGCCGAATTCGCGCAACCGCAATGGGTGTTCGGGCAATCCACTTATGCCTTTCTCGACGCGACGACGATTCTCTGTTCGTTCATCGAACGCGGCTTCGCGCAACTGGCGACGCTTGACGTGACAAGCGGCAAACTGGATTTGATCGCTACGCCTTATTCACGGATTGATGGCATTAAAGTCTCCACCGGACGCGCCGTATTCATTGCCGGTTCGCCAACTGAAAGCACCTGCATCGTGATGTATGACGCGCAAAGCAAAACTTTCACGACGCTGCAACAATCGAACAAGCTCGCGCTTGACGCGGCGTATATTTCCGCGCCGCAAGCCATCGAGTTCCCCACTGAAAACAACCTGACCGCACACGGCTTTTACTACGCGCCGAAAAACAAAGACTTCAGCGCGCCCGCGGATGAAAAGCCGCCGCTGTTGGTGATGAGCCACGGTGGGCCAACCGCGATGGCTGCGCCGACACTGGATTTGGAAATTCAATACTGGACGAGTCGCGGCTGGGCGGTGCTGGATGTGAATTACGGCGGCAGCACGGGCTTCGGGCGCGCTTACCGCGAACGCCTCAAGGGCAACTGGGGCATCGTTGACGTAGCTGATTGCGTCAACGGCGCGCGCCACTTAGTCGCGCAAGGTCTGGCTGACAACGACCGCCTCGCCATCACGGGCGGCAGCGCGGGTGGCTACACGACGTTGTGCGCGCTGACGTTCAGCGATGCGTTCAAAGCGGGCGCGAGCCATTACGGCGTGAGCGATTTGATCGCGCTCGACGAAGACACGCACAAGTTCGAAGCGCGCTACACCTTCAGCCTCGTCGGCGCGAGCCACGAACTTTACCGCGCGCGTTCGCCCATTCATCACGTCAACCGACTTAACGCCCCTGTCATTTTCTTTCAAGGTTTGGAAGACAAAATCGTCCCGCCCAATCAGGCCGAAATGATGGTCAACGCGCTCCGTCAAAAAGGACTACCCGTCGCTTACGTCGCCTTTGAAGGCGAACAGCACGGCTTCCGCCAAGCCGCCAACATCAAGCGCGCACTTGATGGCGAGTTTTATTTTTACTCACAGGTGTTCGGCTTCACGCCTGCGGAGAAGATTGAACCGGTGGCAATTGAGAATCTTTGAGGTTCAATGATCGAACATCGGCCACGTGCGCGCATCAGCGAGCGTTCGACTATCGAGATCAATCACATCGTGGCGCGTGAGAATGCCGACGATGCGGCCGTATTCTTCAATCAAAATGGCGGGCGCTTCTTTGAGATACATCTTGGCGCGTTCGATCTCGACGTTTTCATCCACCACAGGAAAAGGCTCATCCATCACTTCGCGCACCGGCGTCGCCAGCAACTGACGATCATCCAGCAAACGCGCCATCAGTCGGCTTTCGCGCACGCTGCCAACAGCCTTGCCTTCGTCCAGTACCGGCAGTTGCGACAAGCCCAGTTCAGCCATTTGCCGCAACGCTTCGCCAATTAACGTATCAGGCGCGATGGCAATCAGGCGATGTTTGCCGGTTTGCAATTTCGACTCGTTGAGCAAGCCCAGCGTCATGCGTTCAGGGCCGAGCAATTGCTTTTCCTTCATCCATTCGTCTGAAAGAAACTTGCTCAGATAGCGTTCGCCGGTGTCGCATACGATGAAAACGATGATGTCGTTTTCGCTGGCAGACTCAGCCGCTTTCAACGCAGCCCATGCGTTCGTGCCGGTGCTGCCGCCGCAAAAGATGCCTTCTTCGCGGCACAGTCGCCGCGCCGTCGAGAACGAATCGCGGTCGGTGACGTTGATGATTTCGTCTACGTATTTGAGATGTACGTTGTCGGGAATCAATTCCTGCCCGATGCCTTCGACCAGATACGGCGTAGCTCCGACGAGCTTGTTTGTTTCTTTGTAAGTCTTGAACACCGAACCCAGCGGATCAGCGCCAATGACTTTGACGTTCGGGTTTTGCTCTTTCAGATAACGCCCCGTGCCGCTGATCGTACCGCCCGTGCCCAAGCCCGCGACGAAATGCGTAATCTTCCCATTGGTCGCCTGCCACAATTCCGGCCCGGTGGTTTGATAGTGCTTCTCAGGATTCGCCGGATTGCCGTATTGATTGGTCAACACCGCATTCGGCGTTTCGCGCGCAATGCGTTTCGCTACGCTGACGTAATGCTCCGGCGTATCAGGCTTCGCGGCGGGCGAAACGATAATCACGTCTGCGCCCAAGCCGCGCAGGTATTTTGCCTTTTCTTGGCTGCTTTTTTCGGTCATCACGAATACACACTTGTATCCCTTGACCGCCGCCGCCAGTGCCAACCCGATGCCGGTGTTCCCGCTCGTGGCTTCGACAATCGTGCCGCCTGGTTTCAAATCGCCCGCACGCTCGGCGCGTTCGATCATCGCAATGCCGATGCGGTCTTTCACGCTGCCGCCCGGATTGAGCGATTCCATCTTGGCGAGCACTAATGGCTTCAGGCCTTTGGTGAGCTTGTTGAGTTTGACGAGCGGCGTATTGCCGATGAGTTCGAGAATGTTGTTGCGGTAATTCATAAATAAACTTCGAAAATCGGCGAAGCCTGTGGAGTGCTGCGGCTGTGACGCAGCTTTCCCAAAGGACTTTCGCATGCGAAAAGCTGGAAGGTGACGTGACGCTTGGTTTTCGCTGTCTCGCATTTTCAATTCCTTTGGGAAAGCTGCGTCACAGCCGCAGCACTCCATAGGCTTCGCCAGAGTCTGTTACCGGCTCGCGCTCATCGCGCGATAGCCCAGCTCCAAGCCTTTGGTCGTGGTGTAATACTTCGCCAGCATGTTCGGATTTTCCCACGCGGGCAGCGTTTTAGGATCGCGCAAGTAGCCAAAGAAACGCGCCGCGACTTGGGCAAAATGCGCTTCGTGGCCGTCGCGGTATTTGTCAGGGAAAGTTACGCGCAGCTTGTCGCCTTCGTCCGCCGCTGCCACGCCGGGGTATTTGCTTTGCAGCGCAGTGACTTTCTTTTGCAGCGCCGCCCAGATCGCTCCCTTGTCAGCCGCGTTGTTCGGAATCACGTGAATCATGTGCTGTTGTGCCTGCTTCACTTCGACGCGCGCTTTCGTACCCTTGAACCACGCCACGTGTGTATCACCGCCGCCAGTCGGCGCTTCGTAATTCCAAATCACATCGAGTTTCGCGTGAACGCCACGCAGCGCGTAAGCCATCGAACCGTTGCAGAAATAATCCAGCTTGTCGTCTTTGACGTTCGGCGCGAGATAAGCCGGCCAGTTGGCTTCGCCCGTCACGCGCTTGAATTCGTCTTTGCTTATCACGGTCGGCCAGCGTTTGCCGCTGATAACGTTGACGTCTTTGCGATAATCAATTGCCTGCTCAGGTAACATCATCCATTGCACGAGGTCTACGAGATGATTGCCCACGTCGGCGACGCCTTCGCCTTGCTGCTTAACGTCAAAGAACCACGCCGGACGAATGTTCACGTTGCCTGACACAACTTTGTAAAGGTGATGGATGCTTTCCATATAAATCGCCGGATCGCTTTCCGAACCCTTTTGCATCACGCCGAATACGCCCGCGTCGTTAATGAGTTCGCGTTGCAGCATCGTCGTGATTTCAGAACGCTCGGTCATGATGTCGTAAGCAATCAGCTTCTTCGCCTCAGCGGTTTTCAACGTAGCTTCCAGTTTGGGAAAGTCCGCCGCATTGATAATCCAAGGCTTATCAATCAGCGCGTTGATGCCGCCGGCGATTGAAGCCTTGATGCGGTCAATCTTGCCGTTGTTGCGTCCGGCCATGATGACTACGTTGCCCGGCTTGTCGCGCAGCATGCGCGCGAGCGGATCGTTGCTCGTGTGAATCTCCAACTCCCAATTCGTCGGACTCGCCGCACGTGCGTTGAATCCATTGATGCGTTTCAAATGCTCGTTCAAGTCGAAGCCGAGCGGCGCGTAAATGTTTACTGTCGGCGCTACGCCAGGGAACATTTCGCGTTGGACGAGCGCGGCGTGAAAGTGTCCGGGGTCGAGCGTCATCAGTTTGATGTCAGACATGGTTTGATTTGTGGTTTGCGCAGTAGCGAGAAAGATGAACGAGGCGATCAGGGCGAAGCTACGGAACATTAACAAGGGCGAAAGGGTGATAAGTTTTTTCATAGCAGTCTGATTTCTTGAGAGCGCGTAGCTCTCTATCGTGAGAGATTAACGGTATTGTTGGCGTATAGGCGACGGGCTATTGAACCAACGAGCTGGTGGTTTGCCCGGCTTTATCTGCCAACCAGTGCTGCAACTCGGTCAGCGAAACAAAATCCAGCAACGCTTCGCCAAACTCTTCCAGCAATTCATTCGGCAACGCGCGAATTTGCGCATGTGTCACCTCATCCAGTTGGCCGAAACGATGTTGCGTTTGCCGCAACGCCAGTGAAAAGACTCCTTGTTGCCGACCTATCTGCTGGCCTTCTTCTCGGCCTTCTTCTCGGCCTTCCTGCAAGCCTTCACGCTTCCATCTTTCTTTCCAGGCGCGCGCAAAAGGTGCGGCGTCGCCGAGTTCTTCGTAATGAATAACTTGTTCCATAGCTTTTTCGATCTCCTTTTCTTTAACTTGTTGATTGGCGCTGGACAAATAAGACACCAATGATTCGAGCCAGTTGAGCGCGTCGGTCAGTTTCAATTCGCGCAGGTTGCGGAAAATATCGGGCAGCCGTTGCCCCAAGTCGTCGCTGAAAATATACCGCAATAACGACAAGCCTGTCTGCAAACGCGGCGATCCTTTGATCTCTGTGCCGACGCGCAACGACAAATCACGCAGATCGTATTCAAAATCCGGCAGGTACTTTTGCAATATCGGCAAGCCTGCGGTTTCGACCACCGCGCTGAATTGCAACGGTACGCGCCAACGTTCAGCGCCGTGATAAAACACGATAGGAATAACCGGAGGCAATCGCTGGCAGCCTTGCTCAAACAGCCGCTCCCAAAAGCGCACGAGATAACGCAGGAGTTGAAACGCTACCCATTTGTCAGGCGCGCTCTTGTGTTCGAGCAACAGATAAACATAAAGCTCGTTGCCCGCCGTCAACCTCACGCGAAAGAGCAAATCTGAAAAGTGTTCGTGCAGCTTCGGATCGAGAAAACTTTCGCTTTCGAGCGTTAGCGATTCCAAGTCGAGCGCCGCGACAAGCTCATCGGGCAAGTAATAGCGAATGAAATCCGCCGTCGTCGCCGTATCGCCGAACAGCCGTTTGAAAAACTTGTCGTGAGGATTATTAACTTCGGCCATGACTTACCTGCGTTGCATCACTTCCGCCAACTTTACCGGCACGCCGCCCCGCGCTTTGCTCAAATCGGCGGCTTCCATAAACGCGATGAGTTCAAGCGTCTCTTCGGGTTGAATCGGCGGCACGCCAGTTTGAAAGAATTTCAAAACCTCAATGACCAGCGGACGGTAATCCACCTTCAACGGCAACGGCGTCTGCAATGTAGCCTTTTGTCCATACACAATCGCGCCGTAGTCCTGCTTGCCTTGCGTGATGCCGCGCATCGTGCCGAGCCGTCCATCCTTCCACACGCCCGTCACCGTATCGCCGCCCGCCGCCTTCACGCGCGTGACTGATTCGCAGCCCGCGCCCATTAACGTGTAAAGCGTTTCGACCGCATGAATGCCGTACCAAAACAGATCGGGATGATGCGGCTCGAAATTTTCCGGGCCGTAAGCAAAAGCGCCCGTGATGCCGCCGTGCTTGTCGCTGTGCTTGATCGCCTGCACATCCGCCGCGAAACGCAAACTCGACGTACTGAAAAACGGCACGTTGGCGGCTTTCGACAGCCGCACGATTTCCGCCGCGTCGGCATAACTCGCTGTGAAAGGCTTATCAATGAATACGCGCTTGCCCGCTTTGAGAACGGGCTTGACCTGCGCGAGGTGCGGACGACCGTCTACGCTCATCAGCAACACGGCGTCTACTTTGGTGAGCAGCTTCTCTATCGAATCTACGATCTCGACGCCGTATTTCGTGCTGATCTCTTCGGCAAACTTATCCACGCGCGTGCGGCTCGATTCAACATCGGGACTGCCGCCTTTGAAAGCGGCGACAACGCGCGCGCCGGGCAGGTAGCCGGGATCGTTTTTGTCGTTGAGCAACTTGGTGAAAGCGGGTACGTGTGAAGTGTCGGTGCCGATGATGCCGACTTTAATTTCGGTTTGCGCGGCTGCGTTAAACACGCAAACCAACACGATAGACAGAGCAGCAATGATTTGTTTCATAGTTTTATTTGTTCGTTAAGAGCGATGCCGAAGCGTCATCAAGATAAATCGTCGTATTTGCATGCCGCTGCAAAATCGAAGCGGGAGCCAAATCCAAAACCGCGCCTTCCAAACAACGTCGCACTGCAATGGCTTTGCGCGCGTCGGGCACGATGCAAATGATTTCGTTCGCTTTCATAATCTGTTTGATCGTCATCGAGATGGCTTGTTGCGGAACTTCGTTGAGTCCGGCAAACCAGCCTTCACCGACTTGTTGCATACGGCAGACTTCGTCGAGATTGACGACGATGTAAGCAGCCTCGTTTCCAAAATCGGCGGGCGGATCGTTAAACGCCAGATGTCCGTTTTCACCGATGCCGACGAAGGCTACGTCAATCGGCGCGGCTTGAATGAGCGCGCCGATGTCATCGCAAACCTGCTGCGCATCGGCTTCGCCGTCGAGCAAGTGATAGTTCGTCAATCCGGCGGGCGTGATGAAACGTTCGATCAGGTATTTGCGAAAGCTCGCCGGATGCGCGAGCGGCAACCCAACGTATTCATCCAGATGAAACATCTCGACTTTCGTCCAGTCAATGCCCGGCGTAGCGATCAATACGGCTAAAAATTCAAACTGCGAAGCGCCAGTGGCCGCGATGATGCGCGCGCGTCCGCGTGCCGCAATCGCACGGTTAATAGCTTCAGCCGCTTGCTGTGCCGCCGCCAATCCGAGTTGGCTTTTGTCAGGGAAGACTCGTAGTATCACGTCTCGTTTGCCTCGTTGTTTAGGAAGTAAGTGGTTGGATCAATCAACGCGGCATAGCCTCTCACACAATTCCGAAAGCATGCAAGAAATTCACTTTGCGGCGTCAGTTCCCAAGCCGTAACGAACTGACTCGCCGGGCTTTCGTGTGCAAACAGTTACTGACCAAACCTAATGACACAACCTTTGATTTCACTCGTGGGATTTTTTGCGTTCGCCGGCATCGCGTGGCTTTGCTCAGCGCATCGCCGCCGCGTGAACTGGAAAACCATCGGCGGCAGCATGGCGCTGCAACTCGTCATCGGCCTGCTGGTCTTTCGCGCGCCCGGTTCGCGGCAGTTCTTTTTGAAACTCAATGACGGCGTAATGGCCCTGCTCGAAGTCTCGCGCAGCGGCATGAACTTCCTGCTCGGCCCGTTGGCGGCCAGCCCCGGCGAACAGGGTTCAATAGGTTTCATTCTCGCCTTTCAAGCCTTGCCGATTGCGATTTTCTTTTCGGCGCTGGCGGCGGCGCTTTATCACCTCGGCATCTTGCAATTCGTCGTCAGACTTTTCGCCAAACTCTTTCACCGTACGCTCGGCATCAGCGGCGCTGAATCATTGAGCGGTGCGGCGAACATCTTCGTCGGCGTAGAGTCCGCGCTCGTCGTAAGGCCTTATCTCGCCAAAATGACGCAATCAGAAATGCTGACCATCATCAGCGCAGGCATGGCGACGGCGGCTTCGACGACGCTGGGAATTTATGTCTCGATGCTCGGCAAAACCTTTCCGCAAATTGCCGGACACTTGTTGTCGGCTTCGATCATTGCAATTCCCGCTTCGGTCGTGATGTCGAAACTGTTATTGCCTGAAACCGAGACGCCCGAAACGGCGACGAGCATTCCCGAAGAACATCAGGAAGGCCGCGCTAATAACCTGATGAGCGCCATTATCGAAGGCGCGAACGACGGGCTGAAACTGGCAGTAGGAATCGGCACTTTGTTAATCGCAGGTTTGGGTTTCGTAGCCCTGTTCGACAAGTTGCTCGGCTTGCTGCCTGCCATTGCAGGGGTAGGAAAACTGTCTATCGTCAAGATTCTCAGTTGGATTTTTTATCCGCTGGTCGCCTTGCTCGGCATCGCGCGCGCCGACCTGGCTGAAGCCGCCAAGCTCTTGGGCGAACGCGTCGTGCTCACCGAAGTCGTCTCTTATCAAGACCTCGCCACCATGATCGCCAGCGGACAACTCACCGACCCGCGCACCGTAGTCATTTTGAGCTATGCGCTCTGTGGCTTCACGCATATCGCATCCGTTGCCATCTTTGTCGGAGGCACAGCGGCGCTGGCTCCTTCGCGGCGCGATGATCTGGCGCGGCTGGGTTTTCGCGCGTTGCTGGCGGCGACGCTGGCTACGTTGATGACGGGCTGCGTCGCAGGCATTTTTAGCAACGGCAGCGGCGTCTTGATGGCTCGCCCTTAAATCACAGGAGCTAATCCCATGTCTGATTCACCTAAACGTCCGATCAAAAATTTGCGCTGGTACATTGCGATCATGCTCTGCCTCGCGTCGGAGTTGAATTATCTCGACCGGCAAACGCTGGCGGTGTTGATCGGTACGATCAAAGAGGAACTCAATCTGACGTCGGCCAATTACGGCGACATCAATGCGTGGTTCCTGCTGAGTTATGGCGTGATGTATCTCGTCAGCGGGCGCATCATTGACACTATTGGCACACGGCGCGGTTTTATGTTTTTCGTCTCAGGCTGGTCAGTCGCCAATATGCTACACGTATTCGCGCGCACCGTCGGACAGTTCTCCTTCTTTCGCGGCTTGCTCGGCGTATTCGAACCGGGCAGCTTCCCCGGCGGCGTGCGCGCTGTGGCTGAATGGTTTCCCATCAAGGAACGCGCGATGGCCGTAGGAATTTTCAACGCAGGCACCGCGCTGGGCTCAATGGTGGCGGCTCCGATTGTTTCGTTTCTCGCATTGAAATTCGGCTGGCGTTCGGCCTTTGTTTTCACCGGCGCGCTAGGTTTTGTATGGGTCGCGGCGTGGTCAGTGATTTACTTTTTGCCCAAAGATCATCCGCGTATCAGCGAAGAAGAACGCAATTTGATTTTGGCCGATCAGGAAAACGAAGGCGAGAACGATAAGCCTGCTAGTTTTTGGGCTTTGGTGCGGATGAAAGAAACCTGGGGTTGCGTGTTGGCGCGCGTGCTGACTGACCCCATTAGTTACTTTTTGAATTTCTGGATTCCGCTCTATTTTCAAAAAGAGCGCGGCTTCGATCTCAAACAAATCGGTATGTTCGTCTGGATTCCTTTCGCCGCCCTGACGCTCGGCAACCTGTTTAGCGGAGCCATGCCGCGTTGGCTGATCTCGCGCGGCTGGGAACTCAATCGCGCGCGCAAGTCCACGATGCTCGCCGTATCACTCGCCATGCCGATCTTTTGTTTGCTCGTCACCAAAGTCGCCAATCCGATGGTGGCGGTTTTCGTCGTCGCCGGAATGATGTTCGGCCACGCGGCCTGGGGCAATATCACGCTGCCCGCCGAAATCTTCCCGCGTCACGCCATCGGCACTGTCACAGGTCTAGGCGGAGCCTTAGGCGCGCTGATGGGCGCGCTGACACAACGATATATCGGACGAATTGTGGATGACTATTCTTACGCGCCGATCTTTGCGGCTTGCGCGGGAATGTATTTGCTGGCGTTGCTCGCTACGCATTTGTTAATCGGCAGGCTAGGCGAAATCCGTCACGTACCGTCTGAGTCGGCATAGGTTTCTGACAACAAACTCAGAATGAATTCGCCGTAAGCGTCTTTCATCGGCAACTCGTAATCCACCTTGAGGCGGCGGCGTTCGGCTGTGACGGCTTCGCCGGTGAGTTGGTTGACGGCGGGCTTGGCGTAAGTTTCCCAATACACGCCGATGCCGCGCTTTTGCCAATTCGGCACGTCGTTGAAATTGATGCCGCGCTGAAAGAGCAATTCGTTTTTATCGCTGACGGGCATGCCTTCGAGTTGTTTCGTCGCCCGCGTCACGTCCTGCCCGTCTTTGCGCAACGTCCAATAACACCAACTGTTGAGCGCATTGCGATGCGCGTCTTCGTTGCGCCAGCGAAAGTAATCGCGCACCAACTCTGCATTCGGCAATTGCGAAATGCGGCAATCGAAAGCCGCGTGCGCTCCTAACAGCAAAGCGAATTTCGCGCTCGCCTCGCCCGCCAAAATCGAATCGTACTTGCGCAGCTTGCGCCCGAACGAATGCTCTGCGGGATGAAACAGCAACGAGATTTCATCCGACTGTGTGTAGCCATAAATCACCCGAAACCCGCATTGCATTAGATGCTCAGTCGTCCCGACCATCATATCCCTGAAACGTTCATCGAACGGCGCGACGAACTGATGCGTCTCGCGCGTTAGGCGCGTGAAGCTGCGCCCGTCAATGCGCGCAACCAGATACATCCCCGGCACGGCGCACAGATCGAAGGCCGTTTCATAAACGCGCATCTTTTCATCCAACTCATTGAATTTCATCTCAACCCTCACATACTCTTGCGCCAAGCTAACCAATGACCTTCGCTCAACTTTGGAACTCTTTGTTTGCCGCGCAGCCCTTCGACAACTAAAAGCCCTCTCTGAACCCACTCTTTAATCCATTCCTTCAAATCGCTATCCCAAACCATTGGCTCTCGCAGTGCGACAACCCAGGCGTGGTCGTAGGTGACTCGACCCGATGTTTGCAATTCCGTTTTGACTGCCTCTTTAGCCCTGCTCAAATAGCGTTCGCGCAGCGAATCAAAATAAGGCGACTCGTGTAACACCTGCGCGCCGAACAGTTCACCTTGATCTGTTTCACTGCGTCGCTTATCCGCTTCCGCACGCACGACACGCATTTCCTCCATGGCTTTCTTCTCTGACTTTTTGAATACCTCAATGCCTTTGAGATTGCGCGTGGCGTAAACCAAACGATACCGCGTGGTGTCTTTGCGCTTATTGAATACCAGTGCTTCAGCCGTGTAGTTGAACCCGCCGGTTTTTTCCAAGACCTCTCGGTAAACTTTTGCCACGGCATCTTCCTTGTCCAATCCGCGTAGGCCTTGCACCCGATCCCGAAACTCTTCTGACCCGAAAAGCCGTTTCAAGCTTTCCTGAGTAGCTTCGTCAGAAGATTCGGTGAAGCGGCGAATGTCGCCGGTCATCAGGTTGATCAAAACCTCGCTGTCTTTCAATTTGAGCAACGGCGCGATCTTGTCCATTGAGAAGCCAGTCCAGCCAGTTGGGTCAATGAAGATAAAAGAGAAGGCTTTGCCGCCTTGCACAACAAAGGTCTGAATGTCACTGATGGAATCTTCGAGCGCGGCATTTTTAGAAACAATTTGCGTGTCGCGCACTTGGTTTTCCTTTTTGGTAAATTCTTGAAGCCTGAGGTAGGCCGAAGGTTTTTTCTCAAGAAAGAAACAGCGCAACCTTAACGTCTTGCCCAAATTTTGGTGAGTTTGTTTTGCGCGGCGCAATTCTTCCAGAGCAATGGCAAAAGAACTGTCGCGGTAATCATCCGTCTTGGCTTCCCACGGACCAGAAAAGCAATCAACGTAATTGATGACGTCCCAATGAAAACCAATGATGTGGGCGAACTGCTCCAGATACCCTCTGAGAATTCGGTGCTTAACGAAGGCGGGTTCTCGATCAAAATAGATTTCTGAGTCGCTGAGGTTCTCTTTGTTCATCTCTTAAATCCAAAGCTCACGCGGGTAAGTAGTTTCAATCTCCCAAGCCAAAGCTCGCCTGGCTGCCAAATCTAATGCAGTTCCCACTATTCGCTCAGGGAATTGATCGTAAGTGCGGCCATTCAGTTTTCTGCCATTCTCTTTTTTTCTAACGCCGCCCCATTGCTTGAAGAAAAACGGGACATTGGCTTGCTTGCACTGCCGTTGCAGAGCGCGAACCCAAGCGGGTTCCATCTTCCTGGCTCCGGCACCGCTTTCACCACCTAAAATTACCCAACTAATGTCTTCCAGATTTACTTCGCCTAAATCTTCCAGTAATGGTTCGACGGAAAGAAATCGGACTGTGGCATTGGCATTTCGAAGATGATCTATACGCGGCAATCCGTATTTACGATTCTCTACGCTTACTCCCCACCAAATGTGCGGTTGTTTTGCGGCAAAGCTCAACCGACCATTTAGCAGGTCACGCATCCGTTCGGAACGTTTCGTTAGCACTTGATAGGTATGCCAATTCGCTTTGAGCATCACACGCACGGCAGCTTCGATGTAATCATCCGGCACGTCTACGTGAAAAAGATCGCTCATCGAATTGACGAAGATCATTTTGGGTGTTTGCCAGTGCAGCGGTTGGGTGAGTTTTTCCGGCACGAGGCGTAAATCGAAACCTTGCTCGTAAGGGTGTCCTTTTACTCCGCGAAAACGCTCGGCAAAGGTCTCAGCATAACAGCGTACGCATCCGGGGCTTATCTTGGTACACCCGCGCACTGGGTTCCAAGTTGCATCTGTCCATTCTATTTTTGAGTGATCGCTCATTGTGGCCTTTCAGTTGTAAGTTAAGAATTGTCGCTCAGTTGTTTGATTTTCTGAGCGTAAGGCCAATCCAGCGCAAACGGAGAATTTCACAAGTTTCACGCTATCGTCAACTACTCGGACACATCGGTTAGCATGCTCGCGTGCGCAATCGTAGCAGTGACAGCGTCTCAGCCAATTCAACTAATCCTTCTGCTTCTTTGCGTTCTTCCGCAGTAAGCGTTTCGCCTTGATCTTGGCGAGTGAGCAAGGTTTGCAAGCGTTCGTTGACGGCGGCTGGCAATCGAATCCGGTCTATCGAAGGTGTTGCAGCCTTGCGCGCGAGAATGGCGCGGGTTTCATCACGGAGTCTTTCAATCTCTGTCTGGTCGAACGCCATTTGTTCGTTCAGCTTGTACATCGCGGCAAAGTACCCTTCCACCATAACGCCAATTTGAGCTTCTTCGGTATCAGCAAATTCCGTCGCAATTTGCTCGCTCATTTTTCCTCCCCAATGCGTCTACGTCGTCAACCGCCGATAAATCCCGGCAACCGCGCGGGTAGGCTTCTCACAACAATCACGACAGCTCATTCGCTTTCCGTTTCACTCGAAGCCGGCGGCAGGCTGAGACCGCCGCGCAGCAAACGGTTTTCCAGCCGCAGGACGTAAGTCTCCCGTTCGTATTTTTCGCGCTCGCTGGCGCGCTGGGCTTCGTAGGCCAAACGTTCGATGGCGGCGCGCAATTGTTGAATTTCGCGCGCTGTTCGTTCAGAAAATTCCTTAAACTCGCGCTGAAGTTCTTTGAGGGCGGCTTTGTTTCGGTTCGTGTCTTCAGTCACCAAAAATAGTTGGCGCACGAACTCCAAGAATGGTTTCCACAT
>JAYSVR010000260.1:0-1989 GCA_043718445.1 Acidobacteriota bacterium
TGGTGCGCGGGAGCTATTCAAAGTAATTAGCGCGTATGGAGTGCGGTCGGCTTGCCACCGCTTTTCGTTCGTGGCGCGCGACTCCGGCTTAACCCCAGTGATTCGATAACGAAAGCAACAGCGGCGCGAGACACCGGCTTACCCTCAAATAGTTCGATAGCGAACGCAAAAGCGGCGGCGAGCCGACCGCACTCCACATTTATTTTGCGGTTGAAAACTTGAAGACCGTCGTCGAGCGATAAGTCGCGCCCTTGCGCAATACGGTCGTAGGGAAATTTTGATGATGCGGCGAATCGGGATAATGCTGCGTTTCTAAACAAAAGCCCGCGCGTTTGACGTAAGCCTGTCCGCCTTTACCAGTAAGGCTGCCGTCGAATCCGTTGGCGGTATAAAACACTACGCCGGGTTCGGTCGTCAGCACTTCCATCACGCGGCCTGAAGTCGGCTCAACCACTTTGGCCGCCAAGCCCAACGCGCCTGCCTTCTGATTCAGCACATAAAAGTGATCGTAACCGCGCCCTAGCTTTAACTGTTCGTCTGGGTCGTCAATGCGCGCGCCGATGTCGGACGGCTTGCGCAAGTCGAGCGGCGTACCCGCAACCGAACGAAGCTCGCCCGTCGGAATCAAGCCTTCGCCAAACACCGTGAAGCGATCAGCCGCCAGCGTGATTTGATGACGCAACACATCGCCCGTCCCCGCCAGGTTGAAATATGAGTGGTTGGTGAGATTGATGATCGTGTCTTTGTCGGTCGTCGCTTCGTAATCGAGTTTGAGTTCGCCCTTGTCAGTCAGCGTGTAAGTCACCGTCACCGTCAGCTTGCCGGGGTAGCCCGCTTCGCCGTCGGCGCTGACGTAACGCAAGGCCAGCGCCGCGCTATCGCGGCGTTTGAGCGGTTCAGCCTGCCACACCTGTTTGTCGAATCCTTTCGCGCCGCCGTGAATGTGCGTCGTTCCGCGACCAGGGCGCTCCAGTTGGTATGCAACGCCGTCGAGCGTGAATTGCGCGTTGGCGATGCGTCCGGCGTAACGCCCTACGAGCGCGCCGAACATCGGATTGCGTTTCACATACGCCGCCAGCGTGTCATAACCCAACACGACATCGCCCAGCTTGCCGTCGCGATCAGGCGCGGTCAGCGAAACGATAATGCCGCCGTAATTGGTGATGCGCGCTTGCATGCCGCGCCCATTGGTCAGCGTGAACAAATCAACCGGCGTGCCGTCAGGCAATTGTCCGAACGATTCTTTTGTGACAGCGGCTTGTTTAGATTGAGCTTGAGAGCTTGCGCATAACAGCGCAGCGATCAGCGCCAAAAGAATGATCTGCGGTTTATGGGTCATGATTTTTTTCTCCGTGATTGGCCTTGAATCTGTAAGATTAATTTCGTGCGTGCATCTTGTGATGAGATGGGGACAGCTTCAAGCGCGACCGACGTAAAACAGCTTTGACACCTTTGAAATCTGCGTGCTTCAATGCTGCACGGTTGCATTCAAGCAACCATTTTCACCGGAGATATACCAAACCCATGATTCATTTTCGACAAACTGTTTTTGCTTTGACCGTTGCCAGCGCAGCACTTGGTGCCAGCGCCTGCCGCGAAGCCACGCCTGCCATTTCGACTTCAGGAACAAGCGCTAGTCCGGCAGCCGCAAATGGCGCGACGGCTCCAATGACCGCAAGTTCCCCCATCGTATTGGCTTCACCGATTGATCCGACCAAACCGATTCCGATGCCTTCGGGCGCGGCGGGTGCGATGCCGAATGCGCTCAACGCCATTCCCGAACAGATGCGCCGTCCGCTCACGCTCGAAGAAATCAATAAGCTGCCCGCTGAAACCCGTGACATGATTTTGAAAGCACAAGGTCGCGCAGGCGCAGCGGCTCCGGCCAAAAAATAGAGTTGTTGCGGCAGAAAACATTAGGGAATTTGCGTTTCGCGCTCACCGCTGCTCCGAACCATTTGATGACCAGCATTGTCCCTTATCCATTCT
>JAYSVR010000027.1:0-8562 GCA_043718445.1 Acidobacteriota bacterium
GCGGAGTGCGGAATGCCCGAGGTCTTTAACTCCGCACTCCGCATTCCGCACTCCGCACTTAAGAGGGTTATTTCAGACGTTTCAAAAGATAGGTTTCGAGTTCGGAGATGGCGATGCGTTCTTGCAGCATTGAGTCGCGGTGGCGGATGGTGACGGTGTCTTTGTGCTTGATGCTGTCAGGTTCTTTGCCTTCGCCCAGCGTGTCGAAATCCACCGTGATACAAAACGGCGTACCGATCTCGTCCTGCCGACGATAGAGCTTGCCGATACCGGCTGAGTCGTCGTAAACCGCCCGCATCGTAGGTTGCAAATCACGCTTGATCTGTTGGGCAATGGCGACAATGCGCGGTTCGTTTTTCTTGAGCGGGAAGATGGCGACCTTGATCGGCGCGAGCGTCGGATGCAGCTTCAACACGACGCGCGTGAATTCGTCGCAGAGCTTGGCCGCTACGGGACGAACCTTTTTGAGCAGTTCGACTTTGTCGCCGCCCGGCAGGTCGCAGGCTTCTTCAATGTCGAGCAGCGTTTTGGGCAAACCTGCGTCGGCTGATTCCAAAGCGGATTGAATCGCCTTGAGTTGATCGGCTGTGACGGCAACAGGCTCGTTCTTTTGCGCAGCCTTCTCAGCCTCGCCGATTTTCTTGCCGATGCTTTTCAGCGCAGCGGCGATGGCTTCACGCAACGCTTTGAGCGCGTCTTCATTCGGTTCGCTGACCAGTTCTTCGTTGTAAGCCTCGCACAAAAACGCCAGCGTCGCGCGCGTAGCTCCCGCCGAAGGCTCAATGACATAAGGCACATAACGCGCGCCTTTCTTGCCCGTCACCGGGTCAACGAATTGATCGTCGAAATAATCCAGCTTCGCTGTCGTGTGTTGATTGGCTTCGAGTTTTAGCCGTTGCAAGTCTGCTTCGGGAATGTCACGGCTGTGCGCTGACAGATCGTAATCCTGCCGATTGGCGACGCCTTCGAGTTCGCTGAAACCGAGCGAGCCGGGAAACTTGTATTCAATATCCACCGTCGCTTTGGCGTAATGCGCCAGTTCCTCTTTGGCCTGTTCGCGCTTCATCAGCTTGGCCGGATCAAGGCCAAGTTTGACGTACCAATTGAAGCGCTGCTCTACCCATTCGGCGTGCAACGCTTCGTCGTCCTTTTCGCCCGGTTGCAGGTATTGCGGCGGCTTGCAGAAGAATTCGATTTCCATCTGCTCGAACTCGCGCGTACGAAACGTGAAGTTGCCCGGCGTGATTTCGTTGCGAAAGGCCTTGCCGATTTGCGCAATGCCGAACGGCAACTTGCGCCGCATCGCCTGTTGCACATTGGCGAAATTGACGAAGATGCCCTGCGCGGTTTCAGGCCGCAGGTAAGCCAGCGCTTCGTCGCTCTCGACCGGGCCGACATTGGTTTTGAACATCAACAGAAAGGCGCGCGGATCGGTCAGATTCGCCGAACCGCAATACGAACACTTGCCGTCTTTGAGATGATCGGCGCGACTGCGCTTGCCGCATTCTTTGCAATCAACGAGCGGGTCGCTGAAGGTGGCTTCGTGGCCGGAATACTTCCAGACGAGGCGGTTCATGAGGATGGCGGCGTCGAGGCCTTCCATGTCTTCGCGGTCATAAACGACGGCGCGCCACCACGCGCGCATCACGTTGTTTTTGAGTTCGATGCCCAACGGGCCGTAATCCCACGTCGAACCAATGCCGCCATAAATTTCTGAATTCGCAAAGATGAAGCCGCGCCGTTTGCACAAGCTCACAATCTTTTCCATGCTCGTTGCTGCCATCGTTTATCAGGCCTTTCTATCTGAAAAATGCTCAATCCATATAAAAATTGGGAAAGAGCCGGGATGGTAACAGAAGGCCTGCGAACGCGACAACGCTGACTTGTTCATGGAGCAATAAACCTCGCTCAATGCATTACTCAGCCTCTTTCAACAGCTTCTGCTTTTCCGTATTCGCTTCCAGCAGAAACTCATCAAGATTTAAGCGAATCGTTCCGCCCGCGTCGCTGAAAAGGTCATCTATTCCAAGTTTGCGGCGTTGATAGCGACGCCAATAAAAGAATCCGCTGCCCGCCACGATGCCGATGATGACGGAGCTAAGTAACGAAATCCCAATCCAGTAAAAAGCGCGCAAGATTACGGTGGCAGCCTGGGCGGCTTCTTTCAGTCCGGTGCGGTCAGGCGCGCGATATTCGAGCGGGATGTTGCTGTATTTTTTCCCTTCCCAATAAATCTCTTTGCGATATTTGATTTGCCCGATCAGGTTTTCAGCGGCGGCGCGGTCTTGAACGTGATCAGCAACAACGACGTAATTGCCGATGCGTTTGACTAAGACCTGTTCTTTGTCAGGCAGGCTTTTGATTAAATTCTCGAAGCTCGCCAAGCCATCTGCCGCAAATTGCGGAGTTTGAAATTCCGCCAGCATCACACTCATCTTGCCGCTGCCATTCGCGTAATCAGTGATTACCGCTTCAGTCCCACCCGTGAACGACATTCCTTCTTTCCAACGTGCGCCTGACGGATTTTGCGACAAAGCCTTTCCGCCCCACAGGTAATGAAGCTGCTCAACCGGATTGGGCAATTCCGTAGCCAGATTCGGTACGCGCGAACTCATTTCGGCGAACTGATCTTTGACGGCGTTGAAAAACGCTTCGTCTACGGCGTCGCCCACGATGCGCACGGCGTAACGTCCAGCGTGAAAGCTGCGTGTCGCAGGTTTGATTTGGAAGAAAGTGTGCAGTCCGTAAGCGCCGGCCCAGGTGAGCAGTCCGTAAACTTCTACGGTGTGTTTGGTGGCTGCGCCTTTAACGTAAACGCGCGACGCCAGCTTTTGCACGCGGTATTCGACCAGCACGTTACCGATGGGCGATTCAGCCAGCGGTGAGCCTTGTAAAGTTTTGCTCGCGCCACTCGCACGCCACTTATCGCCAAGCGCGTTGGGCAAAAAGCGTTCGGGCGTAACAGGCGTTTCGGCGACGGGTGCGTTGATGATTTGTGCGTCTTGATTATTGGCGGGCGGGTTTGGCTGCGCGTAGCTCGTGATGAACGACGACAACAGCAGTAAGCAGGCGATGAATGCGGAAGCGGGCTTATGTTCAGTCAAGGGAAGTCCTCCTAAATGCATTGGGCTAATACGTTGGCTAAACACTCGTGCCGATGGGTCGTCTTGTCGTTTGGGGCAAGTGATGCGGCGTTAGTTTCTGCGCGGCAACTGCGCCAGAATCATATCTGCGTGCTGGCGCGGCTGCCGAACGTTCGTCATCTGTATTTTACCGGCGACCGAAGCACTGTCAATTATCACATCGCCTAAGCTCAACATACGCTGGACGAGGCCTGCGCGCACCGTTACATCCTGAATGTTTTGAATCGGAATGTGCCGCTGCGTTTTGGCAAATAGGCCGTATTCGATTTCGATCTTGTGATTGGTCAGCCGAAAGCGGGTCGCGTTGCGTTTCAAGTGACGCCAGATGGGTAAGGCAAAAAACAGTGCAGTGAACGCGAAGACCAACCCTAGCGAACCGCCGAAATAACCAATTAACACTGTAGCGCCCAACGACAACAACGCGGCTACGGCGTAGTTGAAGGCGACGCCGTAAAAAGCTGGACGAGTCCAAAAAACTTCTTCTTCAGCGGCGGGCGGCGCAGCGGGTGTAGCGACAGCAAGAGGCGTTTGCGCTACGAGACCGGCGATGGTCGTCAGGTTCTGCGCGCCGCACTTGCGGCAATAGCGACTGCCCGCTTCCAACGGCTGTCCGCAGTTGGGGCAATACAGCTTAAAGCTTTGGGGCAACGTGTCATCCATAGCTGGGGGAAGTGAGAAAAGCTAATGCGTAAACGTTGTGTGGGGAATTCGTTAAGGGACGATTACTTCGCTCAACACTCTACCGCGCGTCGCCTTCATCTCCAAGCCTAAGAGCCGCGCGATGGTCGGAGCCACATCGGTCAATCTTGCATAAGAGAGTTTGGCTTCAGGTTTGATCGCCTTGCCTGCTATCACAAAAGCGATTTGCATTTCGGCGCGCGAGGCCAGGTGTCCGCTACTGGCGCGCAACGCGGTGGCTTCGAGCAGCGCACCTTTTGCGCGGCTGTCGAATACGACATCAGGAGCCGCATCGAGAAACAGCGCGCCGCGTTCGTCAGCGCCTAGCTTGGCTGCGTCTTGCCGCGTGATGACGCGCCAGATGGGACTATCGGGCTTTTGATGGAATTCCTGAAAGAGCGCGAATACATCTTTTTCATCCTGCTGTTTTTTGACGAAGACCATCGCCGCGCCGCCCAGCGGTTGCACTATGGCTCGCCAGTCGGTGACCTGACCGTTCTTGTCAGTCGTAATCCAACCCTTTTGCGCAAGCAGCACGTTGGGCCCGAACGATTGTTCGACCTTGAGCGCGCCGTGATCTGACACGATCAACCACGTCGTATCGGCTTTGTCATAAGCGGCGGCGATTTGCTGTAACCAATTGTCAATCTCGCGTTTGGCCTGCGCGGCTTCGTTGCTAGTGATGCCGAAAAGCTGTTGCGCCGTGTCGAGCGAGTTGAAATGAATCAACAACAGGTTCGGCAGCTTGGCGGCGATGGTTTCGCGCGCTTTGGCAATGACGGCGCGGTCGCGCGTGACAACCGCCGCGAGCGTCTCTTTCGCTTTGCGCGGCGAAGGTTGCGTGACAACAGCAAACGATTGGCTTGCAGTGATTGCCGCCTGCGCCGTCATCGGGAATCCGATAGCCGCGACCGAGAGCTTTTCTTTTTCGAGCAAGCTCAACAGATTTTCTTTGGGCAGATGCAGCGCGTCATCAAGGCTGGTTTCGCTCAACGCACCGCGCGTTTCGTCGAAGGCTTGGTTGGTCGTGATCTTGTGGTCTACGGGCAGGCGACCGGTGAGCATCGTGGCGTGCGCGGGCAGCATTTGCGTCGGATATACGCTTTCGGCTGTCAGCGCGACGACGCCCCGTTCGCGCCACCGTTGCAACGCCACCATTGGCGTAGCGCAATTGCTCGGCTTCGTCACGCATACGCCTTGCAAGCCGCCGATGGAAATCAAGACGACGTGCGACGTCACGCGTTGGTATTTTGGTTTGGGCGTAGCAGTAGGCGTTGGTGTCTGTGCGAACAAGTTGAGGCTTGAACTAAGAAGCAGGCAAAGCAGGACGCTTGTGATTCGCATAGGCTTTAACGGGTCGCGTTATGAATCGCTTCGATCATTTCGCGCACGGCTTTATCCAATCCAACTAACGCAGCGCGCGCGATAATGTTGTGGCCGATGTTGAACTCTTCGATTTCGGCGATGCGGGCGATGGGGGCTACGTTGCGATAGGTGAGGCCGTGTCCGGCGGCGACGCCGATACCTGCGCGTTTAGCCGCGCGTGTCGCCGTGCGGATGCGTTCGATCTCAGTCGCAATCTCTTTGGTTTTGCGCACCGTCATATCGCCGGGATGTTCGTTGAGCAAGGCGTAACTCGCCGTACAAAGCTCGACCTGAAACGCGCCGATTCGCGCGGATTCTTTGATTTGCTTCAAGTCAGGGTCAATGAAAGTGCTGACGAAAATGCCTGCGGCTTGCAACTTGGTAATCGCGTTTTTGACGGCGGCTTGATTGGCGATGACATCCAGCCCGCCTTCGGTAGTAATTTCCTGCGGACGTTCGGGTACGAGCGTGACGACATCGGGTTTGACGCGCAAGGCGATTTCGATCATCTCGTCGGTCGCGGCCATTTCTACGTTGAGGTGGGTGACGACGACCTGCTTGAGCGCCAGCAAATCGTAATCCTGAATATGCCGCCGGTCGCTGCGCAAATGCGTAGTGATTCCATCAGCGCCCGCGAGTTCGCAAATCACAGCGGCGGCAGCCGGATTCGGTTCATTCGTGCGGCGCGCCTGGCGAATCGTAGCGATGTGATCAATGTTGACGTTGAGCCTACTCATTTCGTGTCGTTATTTGCTTTCAGGGTTGAGCGCATTCACCGGAGCGGTTTCGTCGTAACGTCCCGTGAGCGCGTGCCAGCGAATCGTAGCCACTTCGGTGAGGACTTTGAGCGGCGCGGTGTAAGGGTTCACTTTCGAGCCTTCGACGTGATTCCAACGCACGGGCGTTTCGAGCAAGCGCCAACCTTGTCGCTTGGCAATAAACAAGATTTCAGGATCGAAGCCGAAGCCATCAATTTGCTGAACGGCGAAAACCCGTTGCGCGGCTTCGCGGCGAAAGGCTTTGAAGCCGCATTGTGTATCTTTGAAATTCAAACCGGTGAGCGACCATTGAATCCAGTTGCCGGTGCGTCCGATGGCTTCACGGATGGAAGATTGATGCGTGCCGACGAGCGAACGATCCAGCGCGCGCGAACCGAAAACTACGTCATAACGGTTTTCTTCGATGGGTTCGATGACTTTCGGAACTTCGCTGATTGGCGTAGCGAGATCGGCATCCATAAACAACGCGATGTCGCCTTTGGCTTGCAGCATCCCGTGGCGGACTGAATAGCCTTTGCCGCGATTGCCAGGATTGTGCAACAGCCGCAATTGTCCTCGCCCTTCAAACTTCAAAACTTCATCCGCCGTTTTATCGCGCGAACCGTCGTTGACGACGATGACTTCGCTGCCATACGACTGCGTGTCGAGATAAGCGAACGTCCCTTCCAGTGTTTTCCCAATCCGATCCGCTTCGTTGTAAGCCGGAATCACAATAGATAAATGTGGCTTCAAAGTCTGCATCCCTGTTACGTTTTCCCTTACCGATAAAACTCGAAAAGAAGCCACACTCTAACGTAACTTCACACGAGCGACAAAGCCTAAAACCCAAAGGGAAAAAATCTGCCAAACCGCGCGCCCAACGATTGCCAAACGCTTGATCGCACCACAGAATGCGCGCGGCAAACCCTCTGCCGTGTTGTTCGTCAGCCCGATAGAACAACCCTCAGTGAACGCGGTTTGCCATCGCCTGAGCGACGCGATTGCCATCGTGCCGCTTGAACGTTTAACCATTCAATGCAAAAGGAGAACTCATCCATGAAAAAACCCATGTTTGCGAAGAAACCCATGTTTGCGAAAAAACTCATGCTTGCTTTGGGCGGCCTCGCGCTGCTCGCCACCTTGGCTTTCGCGCAGGAGATGCAAAAACAGCCCGCTGCGCCGAAAGCGAAACCCGCCAAGGCGAAAGCGGCGATGCCCGCCAGCGACGCCGACATTCAGAAATGCATTCAAGACAAGTTTGCGAATTCGCCGAGTATGAAAGACAAACCGCCTACGGTTTCGGTCAGCGGCGGCGTAGCCACCATCACCGGCGAAGCCAAAAACGGCGGACAGAAAGGTGCTGCCACGCGCAGTGCCAAATCCTGCGGCGCGAAAGAGGTCAAAAACGAAATGACCGTCGCAGCCAAAATGAAGAAGTAGTTGTTTGAATGCTTGAAGAGAGCGGTTGGGGGACGCCCGTTGCGACTCGGACGACGTCCCCCATTTTTGGCCCTATTGCTGAGAAAATAGACACGAGCGGTACGTTAAAGGCGGGAGTGTTTGGTGGAGGGGAGAACTTGTTGATGGTCAGGCGGTCAATGGAACCAACGGCACCAATACATCTTGTGAAGGTTCCACCGACCTCGCATAACGCTGACCAGTGGGGATAGGTCGTAACAGCCGCTGCATCACATTGAGCAGCGTAGAAAAATCAGTCGGCTTGCGTAAAAAAACATTCAGTTGCGCATAGCCGCGATCTTCTTGGTCATTGGGTTCGTCATCGGGTTCATAAGCCGAACAGCCGACTATGGGGACGCGCTCCAAGCCCGGCAAACGGCGAATGTGTCGCGTCGCCGTCAAGCCATCCATACGCGGCAACGCGATATCCATCAGCACTAAATCAGGCTGCGCGCGTGACGCCAACGTCACCGCCGCCACGCCGTCATAAGCCGCGACCGTGTTGAAGCCCGCGCCGCGCAACAAAATACCGAGTACGGCCTGAATGTCGGCGTTGTCATCGGCGATCAAAATCGTTTGCTTCCCGTTGCGTCTATCCCTTGCCAGCATCTGTAAAACCCTTTCGCAGTGGGGGAAGTGAAAGAAACGGGACCATTCGTTTTCAGACGAGCCACGTTGCTCACCCCAGCAACGTTTTCTCGCAAAGCGTCTGGCATCCCTATCGCAGACGCCTTACGAATCACCTCGTCTGAAAAACGAATAATCCCGCATTGCACAAGCCTTGCAGCCTTTACTACCTGACGGCGCGACGTATGTGTTCACACACGCCAGCGCATCCCAGCGGCTTTGCCTTGTACGTTTACAAGGTTGGCAACCGTTGTGCCACGGGCGATTTCGTGTGAATAAATTTTCGCAGAATGCGCTGAGATACCTATGCCTATTGGCGAATCGTTTCTTGCGCTCGATTGAGACGCGGCGCTGACCAAAGCGGCACTACAATACCAAGTGAGCGTGATAGGAGTTTCTACACGCTTGGCTATGTAAGTGTTACGCGATTAGTTGGCAGGGTCTATTCATTCTCGATCTTTGAAGGAGGCGTTTCTCCGATAGAATGAAGTTGCGAAACAAATTCTACGAAGGAGAAACGCCCATGGACACGC
>JAYSVR010000261.1:0-1987 GCA_043718445.1 Acidobacteriota bacterium
GTTGGAAGTTCTTTTCTGAACTCCGCATTCCGCACTCCGCACTCCGCACTTACTTGATGAGGCCGACTTGCAGCCGTGAGGCCAGTTTGCCCGAACGATAAACGCGATGCGTCGCCTTCTGAAAATCGCTTTCCGCACAGTTATAAATATCCACGAACTTTTGCGGATTGCGATCCATCAGCGGGAACCACGAGCTTTGCACTTGCACCATGATTTTGTGTCCGGGTTTGAACGTGTGATGCACGTCTTGCAACGCGACTTTCACCAACGTCGGTTGATTGGGTTTGAACGGTTCGGGCTTTGACAGATCGTTGCGGAACTTGCCGCGCAACGCTTCAGCCCGCACCAGCATTTGAAAGCCGCCCATCCTGACTTGCTGGCCTTGCGGCGAGTCGTTCGGCGCGTCGTTCGGATATACGTCAATCACTTTGACGACAAAGTCAGCATCCGTGCCCGTCGTCGAAACAAAGAGTTCAGCATTGATCGGCCCCGCGAGCGTGACAGATTCGGTCAGCGCGTCGCTGCTATAAACCAATACGTCAGGCCGCGTGAAAGCGAAGCGTTGGTCTTCGATCATATAACCGCTGCCGCGCCGATTGCTGATTTGCGCCGAGAAGGGAACAGGCTTCAGCGGGTCGCTGACGTATTCATCAAATGAATCTTTGTTCTCACTTGGTGCGTTGAAACCCAGCTTGCCGTTGGCTTGCAGATAAAGTTGCTGCGGCTTGGCTTCGACGGGGGGCCATTGCGCGAAGCTCTTCCACTCGTTCGCGCCCGTGCGGAAAGCCCACACGTCTGCGCCTTTTTCGGTCTCGCTGAATTCGCCTTTTTCTTTCAGGTAAAAATTGAAGAAAGGTAATTCGAGCTTCTCTTGAAACCACGTGCCGGTCTTGTCGCCGAAGCGAATGTTGCCCAATGCTTCGCCGTCGCCGCTCCATCCGCCGTGGCTCCACGGCCCCATCACCAACGTATTTTTCAATTTGCCCGCGTTGGCTTCGGCGTTCGCGTAAGTCTTCAACGCGCCGTATAAATCCTCGGCGTCGAACCATCCGCCGACGGTCATGATCGCCGGCCAGTTTTTGTGGGCGCGTTGTTTGAGGTGCGGTTCCGGCGTACGCGCTTGCCAAAAGGCGTCGTAAGTTCCGTGCGTCGTCACGTCGTTCCAGTATTTGTTCTTGCCCTTGAAAAAGTTTTTTTGCGCGTTCGCCACCGGCCCCAAGCGCAAAAAGAATTCGTAAGCATCGGGCGTATCCATGCTCCACGGACGCCATTGCATTTGCGTAGGCTCAGAGCGCGGCATGCCGAAAGTCATATTGAATCCGAACGCATCGAAGAGAAACAGCGCGCCATTGCGATGATCGTCATCGCCGATGAACCAGTTGGTGACGGGCGCTTGCGGCGAGACGGCCTTGATCGCCGGATGATCGGCCAGCGCCGCCATCGTCGTATAAAAACCCGGATAAGAAATGCCGTAAGCGCCCAAGCGACCGTTGTGATTCGGAATGTTTTTCAGCAGCCATTCGACCGTGTCGTAAGTGTCGCTGGCTTCGTCAATGTCAGTCGGAGCCTTCTTGTTCGCGTTGAAAGGCCGCACGTCGTCGAATTCGCCCTCAGACATAAACGTCCCACGCACGTCCTGATAAACGAAGATATAACCTTCCGGCGCAAAGCGATTCGATGGTCCCAGATTGCGTTTGAAATTCTCTGCGCCATAAGGCCCCGCGCTGTAAGGCGTGCGTTCCATCAGGAACGGATATTTCTGCGACGCATCTTTCGGCGCATAGACGACGGTGAAAAGTCGCTTGCCGTCGCGCATCGGAATCTGATGTTCAGACTTGGTGTAATTGGCTTTTATGTCATAAGCAGAGGGTTGAGCTAGCGCGCCTTGAAATACTAAAACGAGTGTGACCAGACACAGGGGGAACCGATAAATGCGCTGCATGAAATTCTCCTGAAAGCAGGCGCATGGAGTACACGCTTTAGCGTG
>JAYSVR010000262.1:0-5665 GCA_043718445.1 Acidobacteriota bacterium
ACGTTACACAAGGTATGTAACGTCAGGCCGCACAATGGACATCACCAACGAAGAAAAGCGCACGCAACTTGAACGCATTCTGCGAGGTCAGACCTTGCATGGCGCTGAGAACCTGCGCGCCTTTTTGGCCTATGTCGTAGAAAAGTCGGTTGAGCAACAAGAACACCTGCTGAAGGAATACGTGATTGCCACCGAGGTCTTTGGCCGTCGCAGCGGTTACGATTCTAAAGTGGATTCCGTCGTGCGCGTGCAGGCTGGTCGGCTGCGCGCCAAGCTGCTGGCTTATTACACCACCGAAGGCAAAGACGATCCGGTCATCATCGAATTGCCTAAAGGCCAATACGTGCCGGTGTTTTCTTACGCACAGAAAGCCGTCGCCAATGGTTCGTCAAAGGTTTCGTCAGAAGATCACGCGGCGTCAGAAGTGCGCGAATGGCAACGCGCGGCTCCGTTGTGGGGCGGCTTTCTGCGTTCGAGCGAACCCGTCTTGTTAGTGTTCAGCAATACGGTTTTTCACGGGACACTTCAGGAAGGCATGCGGCTGTTCAATTCGCTCAATGTCGTCGAAGGCGAGAACGCGCCCGTGTTGACGCAAGGTGCGAGTTACCAAAATCAACCTACGGGCCAGCAGGCGGCGATTGACCATTACACCGGCATCGGCGAAGTGATGGGCGTGCATTATCTTGGCGATTTTTTCACGCGGCTGCATCAACCTTGCCGCGTCAAACGCAGCCTAGTGCTCAACTGGGACGATGCCAAAGCCGAAAACATCGTCGTGCTGGGTTCGCCCGCTGAGAACTTCTTTTTGCTCGAATTGCCGCAGCAACAGGATTTCGTCTTTCGCTGGATCAAGGACGAACAGCAACGCAGCGTCAACGCCATCGTCAACACCAATCCGCAACCGGGCGAACAGGAAATTTATCAAGCCAAACTTTACGGCCCTTCGCCCAGTCAGGTGTCTGAGGATTACGCCGTCGTCAGCTTGCTGCGCGGACTGAGTGAGGAAAACCGTTTGCTCATCCTCGCGGGCATCAATACGTTTGGCACGCAGGCGGCGGCGGAATACGTCACGCGGCCTGAATACCTGAAAGACCTCGTGGCGCATCTCAACACCGCCGCGCCTGACGAACCGCCGCAACTGCCGCCTTACTTTCAAATCCTGCTCAAAGTGAAAGTGAATGGCGGCGTACCGATTCACGTTTCTTACGTCACGCATCACGTCTTGAGCCAGTAACTTTCAGTCAGTAACTTTCATTAGGGCCGCTGCCCTGCGCTATGATGCGCGCCATGCGCAAATCCTGTTTTGTTATCGTCATTGCGTGGTTGTGCCTGATGGTCGGCACTCCGCATTCCGCACTCCGCACTCCGCACTCTGCGGACTTTCCGCAATTCACGGACATCGCCGCCCCAGCCGGACTCACACATCCGAGCGTTTATGGCGATGCCGAAAAGAAACGCTACATCATCGAGACCAACGGATGCGGCACGGCGTTTTACGATTACGACAACGACGGCTGGATGGACTTGCTCGTGTTGAGCGGTACGCGACTCGATCTAATGACTGCGACGGCGAAAGACAACGCGCCGACCAATCGGCTTTATAAAAACAATCGCAACGGCACGTTCACCGACGTAACCGCCAAAGCCGGATTGACGCGCACCGGCTGGGCTTCTGCTCTTTGCATTGGCGATTATGACAATGACGGATTCGACGATCTGTTCATCACCTATTGGGGGCAGAATGTGCTTTATAAAAACCATGGTAACGGCACGTTCAGCGATGTCACGGCGAAAACCAAACTCGGCTTCACTGATACGCGCTGGGGTTCGGGTTGTACGTTTATTGATTTCGACCGCGACGGCAAACTCGATTTGTATGTCTCGAATTATTTGAGCTTCGATCTCAAAACCGCGCCCGTGCCCGGCGTAGGCGCGAACTGCGCGTGGAAAGGCATCCCCGTCAATTGCGGCCCGAAAGGATTGGCTTACGCGCGCAACTGGCTCTATCGCAATAACAGTGATGGAACCTTTAGCGACGTATCCGACAAATCCGGCATCAGCAAAATCGGTGAGCGTTATCCGATGACAGCAGTCGCGGCTGATTTCGACAACGACGGCTGGCAGGATATTTATGTCGCGTGCGATTCGACGGCGAGCATTCTCTATCGCAACAATCACGACTCGACCTTCACCGACATCGCGCTCGAAAGCGGCGCGGCTTATAGCGAAGAAGGCCAGCCGCAAGCGGGCATGGGCTTGGGCATTGGCGATTACAACGGAGACGGCTGGCTCGATATTTTCAAAACGCACTTCGCCGATGACACGCCAATTCTTTACCGCAATCAGGGCAAACAGTTATTTGAAGACGTAACCTTTGCCGCCGGATTTGGCGCGGCGACAAAATATGTTTGTTGGGGCGCAGGCATGCCCGACCTTGATAACGACGGCTGGCCTGACATCGCTTACGTCACCGGCAACGTATACCCCGAAGTCGAAAAGCACTTCGCGCAATACCCGCATCGCAGCCCGCGCCAGATATTTCAAAACCTCGGCAATGGCAAGTTCAAAGACGTAACGGCAAACAGCGGCACAGGCATCACGACGCCGCACAGCAGCCGTGGGGCTTCGTTCGGCGATTTCGACAACGACGGCGATCTCGATTGGCTCGTGATGAATATGAACGAACCGCCTTCCCTGATTCGGAATGATTACGCAGGCAAGAATAATTGGCTGAAGATCAAAACCGTCGGCACGCAATCGAACCGCACCGGCCTCGGCGCGCGCGTCACCGTCACCGCAGGCGGACAAACGCAAACGCAAACCGTATTGAGCCAGTCGAGCTATTACTCACACGACGACCGCCGGTTGCATTTCGGGTTGGGTGCGAATGCCATAGCCAACCAAATCACCGTACAGTGGCCGAGCGGACAAGTTGACGTGCTAAAAAACGTCAAAGCCAATCAAGTGCTGACTCTCACCGAAGTCAATTCGCGGACGGTTCCCAAGAACAAGCGGTAAACCGCTGCGTCAGCGCAACGACGACTCTGTGTGTGTAAAATTTTCTCTTGCGCCGCCGAGTCCAAATGTAGAGTATGCGCGCGCCCTTGCGTCTTAATCCCAATCATCCCACGCGCCTGCCCAAGCTCACCTCTTTTACAACCTGTAATGAAGTTCCTATGAACCCGATAGGCATGCCCAACAAGCAGCCTAGTTAGGTCTACATTACGTTTCAGACAATTCAACGAACCGACAAAACCAAGAGGAGAATAAAACCATGAACAAAATCGCCGTTAAACAAACCAGCGCGGTGCTATACGCAACGGGCATCTTATTCGTACTGGCCGGAGCTTTTCAGCTCATGGAAATGAATCACGGGATTGCCTTGGGAATCGCCAGCTTTTATTTCACGTGGGTTATCGGAAACCACCACAAGAAAGCTGCACACCAACACGTTATGCACCACTAACAAAACATTTTCCCCCAAATGCAGAATTAGTAAGTCGAACGTCCGCCCGTCATGTCGAACGTAAACCCCGTCGTAAAACTCGCCCCCGGTGAAGCGATGAACGTAATCATCGTCGCGCATTCGTCCAGCGTGCCGCAGCGTTTCATCGGAATCTTGTCGGTCATGTATTTGACCTGTTCTTCCGGCAGCGCATCTACCATCGCCGTGCGAATCACCGCAGGTGCGAAAGCATTCACTGTAATGCCCGTCTCGGCGTATTCCTTCCCCTGCACTTTCGCCATGCCAATCACGGCAGCTTTCGAGGCCGAATACGCCAGCATCCCCGCGTTGCCGTCTTTGCCCGCGACTGAGGCTACGTGAACGATGCGTCCGTAACTGCGCTTGAGCATGTGCGGCAACACGGCGCGCGCCATCAGGAAGCTGCCGTTGACGTTGACCTCAAATACGAATTTGAAATTTTCGTAATCCACTTCGTGCGTCTTGATGTTGGTCTTGCCCGTCACGCCTGCGCAATTGACGAGGATGTCAATGCGCCCGTGCTGCTTGGCGATTTTGTTGACGGCCTTGGCGACCGCCGCTTCGTCGGTCACGTCCAGCGCGACAGACGAAGCCGCTGCGCCAAGCTGCTTGACCGCTTTAGTGAGCGCCGCTTTGACTTGGTCAACGATGACGACTTGTGCGCCTTCGCTGATTAAACGCTGTGCGACGGCGAAGCCGATGCCGTTCGCGCCGCCGGTGATGATTGCTACTTGATCTTTGAATTGATTGCTCATTGAGAATATTGAGTCAGAGTGATGGGGTCAGGTTTCGCCGAAAGGTTCGGCGGTGTAAGTTCGTTCAACCGCAGAGTTGCGCTTGTGGCATTGAAAATAAAAAAACTCTCTTCCGAATTCCTCTCTGCGTAACTCTGCGAAAAACTCCGCGCAACTCTGCGGTGAAACGAACTTCAGAATCGAACCAATCAAGAAACACCAAAAGCGATTTACGCCTTAATGCTCTGATGCGGATCAATGACGAATTTCTTCGCCGCGCCTTTGTCGAAATCCTTATAGCCTTTCGGCGCGTCGTCAATCGAGATGACTTGCACGTTGACGGCTTTAGCGATCTTGATCTTGTCGTAAAGAATCGCCTGCATCAGTTGCCGGTTATATTTCATTACCGGGCATTGCCCCGTCATGAAATGGTGCGATTTCGCCCAGCCCAACCCAATGCGAATGCCGAGCTTGCCGATCTTCGCGTCGTCATCAATGCCGCCCGGATCGCCCGTCACATACAAGCCTGGAATGCCGATGCCGCCCGCCGCGCGCGTGATTTCCATCAGCGAATTCAACACCGTCGCCGGTGCCTCGCCGCCCGCGTCTGCGCCGTGGCCGCGCGCCTCAAAGCCTACGCAATCAACCGCGCAATCAACTTCGGGTTCGCCGATGATCTGTTCGATCTGTTGCGCGACCGTAGCGTTCTTGTCCGCCACGTTCACCGTCTCGCAACCGAACTTGCGCGCTTGTTTCAAACGCTCAGGAATCAAGTCGCCGACGATCACGCAAGCCGCGCCCAGCAATTGCGCCGCCGCCGCGCAAGCCAATCCGACCGGTCCGCCGCCCGCGACATACACAATCGAACCCGGCCTCACGCCCGCCGTCACTGCGCCGTGATAACCCGTCGGCAAAATGTCAGAAAGGCAGGTCAGGTCTCTGATTTTTTCCATCGCCTGATCTTTGTCGGGAAAGCGCAACAGGTTCCAATCGGCATACGGAACCATTACGTATTCAGCCTGTCCGCCGACCCAACCGCCCATGTCTACGTAACCGTATGCCGCGCCGGGCCGCGCCGGATTAACCGTCAGACACACGCCCGTATGCCCGCCTTTGCAATTGCGGCAACGTCCGCAGGCAATGTTGAACGGCACGCTGACCAGATCGCCGACTTTCATGAATTCGACATCGCGCCCGGCTTCGATGACTTCGCCGGTGATCTCGTGACCCAGCACGAGGCCTTCGGGCGCGGTTGTGCGTCCACGCACCATGTGCTGGTCGCTGCCGCAGATATTCGTCGAAACGACTTTGAGAATTACGCCGTGCTGACATTTGCGCTTACCCAAAACGAGCTTGGGATAATCAATGCTTTGCACTTCGACCACACCGGGTTTGATGTAGGCCACACCTCGATTGCTTGCCATGAATGTTTTCCTCCGCAGTAAGG
>JAYSVR010000263.1:0-19058 GCA_043718445.1 Acidobacteriota bacterium
GCGCATCGTCGCGGGCTTGCGCGAACTCGGCGATCACGCCCAAGGCAGCGGCGTTCAGGTCATCGTCGAATCGCACGGCGAATTCACCAACGCGCCGCTGCTCAGTGAAATCATCGCCGGTGCCAAACATCCTAACGTGGCCTTTCTCTGGGACGCGCATCACACTTGCGTCGCGGGCGAAAAGCCCGAAGTGACGTGGCAGGCGTTGAAAAAATACGTGCGGCATACGCATCTGAAAGACTCGGTGGCTGAGACGAGCAAAGCTGGAGGCCGTCGTTACGTGCTGACGGGCAAGGGCAGCGTGCCGGTACGCGAAACAGTCAACGTGCTGGTGCGCGGCGGATACAAAGGCTATTACTGTCTCGAATGGGAGAAGCGTTGGCACGCCGAGCTTGAAGAACCTGAAGTGGCTTTCCCGCATTATGCGCAAACGATGCGCGAATATCTCGCCGCCGCTGGCGCGCGCGCGTAGCGTAAAATATTTTCAAACTCGAACCCATCGCTCCCCTGCGAAACGGTTACTGACTGGTAATCGCAACAAACTGGTTAACTCAAAAACAACGGAGACGAAAGTTATGACGGAACAAAGTGCAGCCCCCGAAGTGAAATGGGGCGAATGGATCGGCGGCGGTTGGCAGATGTTGCTGGCTCGTTGGCAAGTTTGGGTGCCGATGATGTTGGTATTCGTGCTGGCGGTGTTGATTCCGATTTTGCCGATGTACATTTTGCTAATAGGCGCAGGCATAGCGGCAGAAGGCGGCGAAGCGCCAGCGGCGGCAGTTGGGATGCTGGCTCCGCTCGTTGGTTTGGCGGGGCTGTTGATTACGCTGGGCCTGAGTGCCTTTATGATGGGCGGACTTTATCGCACGGCGTTCAAGCAAATGCGCGGCGAAACGATCAGCATCGGCGATCTCTTTTCTGGCAAAGACCTGATGGTCAATATGCTGGTGACGCTTTTTCTGGTAGTTGTTTGCACGATGATAGGCGCGCTGTTTTGCGTCTTTCCTGCTTACATCGTCGGCGGCTTGCTGATGTTTTCGGTTCCGTTGGTCGTAGAAGGCAAGCTCAGTCCGATGGATGCGTTGCGCACCAGTTTTGAAAAGACCAAAGGGAACTGGTTGATGTTTACCCTTTTCGCTTTTGTGTTGGGTTTGATCGCTGGCGTGGGAGCCTTTGCCTGTTACATTGGGGCGCTGTTCACTTACCCGCTCTATTTTCTGATTTCCGCAGTGGCTTACCGCGACGTATTCGGCGTGGCAGGCGTTAGCAGCGCTCAACAAATTCCGAGTTCTTACGCATCGCCTTCGTGGCAACAAGGCGGACAAGCGTCTTATATGCCGCCGCCGCCGCAATACACGCCGCCGCAAGTGCCGCAATACACGCCGCCGCAAGCGCCGCAATCGTATATGCCGCCGCAACCCACACCGCCGGCCATCGCGCCGCCTGCGCCTGTGGCGTCAGATCAAATAGCTTGTCCGAATTGCAATGCCTTGCTCGCGCGTTCGGCGAAATTCTGCAATTACTGCGGCAAACCGTTATAAGAGCCTGACCCTTTGCGGGTTTGGCGATGAATCAGGCCACTGCTAAAGTTGATAAGCGTTACCCCCAACTTTGGCAGTGGCCTTTGTTTTTATGCATCCCTTGTTTCGTAAAATCTGGTTCGGACTGTTGTGCCTCTGCGCTTCGCTTGTCGCCTTTGGGCAAGACCGGCTATTGGTCGGCGCGTATGACCCCGCGCACGTCAACGGCGTCGTGATGATTGCCGAGAACGGAACGAATGCGCCGACTGCGTTCGGCCTGCGCATCTTGGTTTATCGCTCCGAAGCCAAGCTCGAAATTGCTCCGCCGCTTGAACGAGTACGCTTGCTTGGCCCGGTTGCGCCCGATGGCACTTATGCCCGCGTGCATTGGGACTCGCCGTTTGAACAGCGTCCGCTCACCTTGCAATGGACGCGCGTCGGCCCGCGTTTGATCGTAGGCCAAATCGCTACGCGCGTCGCCGTCAATATCGCGCTTGAAACATATCGCCCTTTTGCGCAGGCGAGTGGCGCGCTCAACTTTCGCGCCACTGACGAAGAAACCTTGTTCGGCGAACAACTCACCAAATCACGTGTGCCGGTGCGGTTTGCACGCTTCGTCTTGCGCACTGATCGCAAGGCCGGAGGCGCGGCGAGTTACGTTGACGCAGCCAAGCAACACGCCTTGATGCTGCAAGCCGGACACGCACACAGCGAAGCCGGTGACACGACGCATCCTTACGGCGCGTTGACCTTCGCGTTGAAAGAAAAAGAATCAGTCGGATTCGTGATGGTGATGGGCGATGATTACGACGCGCTCGAAAAAGAAGCCGACGAAGCCTTGCGCCAACCCGTCGCGCAAACATTGTTGGCGGCTGAGACGCGCTACGACAACGGACGGATGCACGCCGACGGATGGCTTGATGACGGACTCGCTGCGTTGAGCCGCGCCGTGCAATGGAACCGTTTTTATTGGCCCGAACGCCAGAGCGATTTCGCCGGGTCTTTACGACTGACCGGCACAACTGAGAATTCATCGCAAGCCATCGGAGCCGATGCTTTCTTTCGCATTCTCGCCGCCGCGTGGATTGATCCGGCGCACGCGCAAGATACTTTGAAAGCCTTGCTCGCCGAGCAAGCGCCCGACGGACGCATCTCACCGCAACGCCTTTCGTTTGCTGACAACACCGTGCGCAGCTTTAACGGGCGAACGCTTGCGCCACTCGGCGCGTTGACCGCGTGGAAGGTTTATCTGGCGACGCGCGACTTACAATTTTTGGCGAATGTTTATCCGCGCCTGAAACGCTGGCACGAGTGGTGGCTCAATGATCGCGGCGACGGCAAGGCTTGGCGCGACGGCAACGGCGACGGATTGATCGAGTGGGGTTATGACGCCGAACTCGAAGTCGGCGAACTCAGCGCGCGCCGTATGAGCGCCGTGGCGCAAGGCCGTTTCGCGTTGGCGCAAACCGGTACGGCAGAAAGTCCGCAATGGCCGCCGTTGTTTGAAGAACCCAAGACCGAAGTCGCCGCGCTCAATCCGCAAGAGCTACCGCCCGCCGGACACGCGCCTTTAGCCAATGGCATGCGGTTCAATCTCAAGGCGCATACGCTCGAAATCACGCCGGTCGGATTGAATGCGCTTTACGCGCTCGATGCCGAGATGCTGCTGCAAATCGCGCGCGAACTCGGTATGGCCGCCGACGCTCAACGCTGGGAAGCGCATTACCTGAGACTCAAACAACTGATTGACGAAAAACTGTGGAGCGAAGCCGACCAGCTTTATCTCAATCGCCATTGGGACGGCACGTTCGTGCGGCGCGTCACGCCCGAATCGTTTTACGCGCTGACGGCGGGCATCGCCGCGCCTGAACGCGCGCGCACGATGCTGGCGGCGTTGCGCGACCCGAATCGTTTTGGCGGACAGAGCGGTTTGCCCACACTCGCGCGCAACGATGCGGCGTTTAACCCCACCGAACGCTGGCGCGGCGCGATTGTTGCCGAAGCCAATTACCTCGCTTACTTGGGTTTCAAGCATTACAGCTTTTACGCCGAAGCCGCCGCGCTCGCTCAACAGAGCGTCGCTCTGGCGCGCGATTCGTGGCAACAATCAAACAAGGTTTACGACACTTACGCCGCGATCCCCGGCATCATTGCGCCCGTGCCTACGCCGCGCGAACCCGATGCGTCGTCGAGTTACGGCGCGCTGCTGTGGCTCACCGGTTTAGAAGAGTTGCTGTCGTTCGACCCCTGGTCAGGCTGGACGATGGGTAACGAAGCTGTGACGGCTCCGGCCAGTTTGCAGCGCCTGCCCTTTGGCGACGCGCCTTACAGCATCCACCTCGCGCCCGAACGCCTCACGATCAAGCGCGGCGAAATCAGCGAAATCGAAGTCGAACCCGCCGCACGCTTGCTCAATTACCGCAGCAACGAACGCACGATCAGCTTTTTTGTCGAGTCTTCGCGCCCGCTCACCTTGCGCATCCCTTCCGCCGAAAACCGCCCTGTCAGCATTTCTGTAGACAACAAGCTGCTGGGCGACGCGCTCGTCGGCCCCGCCGCGCGCGTGAATCTTTCGGCAGGCATTCATCGCATTGTGATTGTGAAATAACGGAGCGGGGCGTGAGCAAGTAAATGGCGTTCTGCGATCTTTCCTGACTTGCCCAATGTTTGGCTACCACGCAAAATGCCAATCGTTCACACACACCAAATCAAAGGAGTAAAAGCCAAAGCGCAGTATGACCAATACGGTATACGAGCAGGCAGAGACAGCGGCGGAATTCATCCGCGCGCGCGCGGCGCGTTCCCCCGGACAGGCTATTGACGCTGCCGTCGTCCTGGGGTCGGGGTTAGGAGCTTTTGCCGATACGCTCACTGATGCGATTCATTTCCCTTATTCAGAAATTCCGGGCTTTCCGGTTTCTACGGTCGAAGGTCACAGCGGACGCTTAGTCGTCGGCCAATTGCCGAATGCGGAAAAGACTATCGCCGCGATGCAGGGGCGGTTTCATTTTTATGAAGGCTACGAGATGGAACAGGTCACGCTGCCGATGCGAACCTTTGGCGCGCTGGGCATCAAGAAGTTGATCCTGACCAATGCGGCGGGCGGGGTGAATCCGGCCTTCAAGCAAGGTTCGCTGATGTTGATTCGTGATCATATCAACCTGATGCCGGTCAATCCGTTGCGCGGCAAAAACGAGGCGCGCTTCGGCCCACGCTTTCCCGATATGACCGAAGTCTATTCGCGGCGCGGCGGCGAACTTGCGCTGCGCTGTGCGAAAGCGATGGGACTGGAACTCAACGAAGGCGTTTATCTGGCGTTGCAAGGGCCGAATTACGAAACGCCTGCCGAAGTGAGAATGGCGCGTTTGCTAGGCGGCGATGCGGTTGGGATGTCTACCGTACCCGAAGCGATGGTTGCGCGGCACATGAACCTTGAAGTGCTGGGCCTTTCGCTCATCACCAACGCGGCAGCAGGTGTTGTCGAAGGTTCGATTGACCACAACGAAGTCATGGCGATGGGGCAACAAGTCAGCGGTGCTTTTATCGAATTGCTGCAACGAATTCTCAAAGAATGGTGAGTGCGGAGTGCGGAGTGCGGAGTGCGGAGTGCGGAGTTTAAGAAAATACTCGCAACCGACAACCGACAACTGACAACTGACAACCTATGATTATTGGCATCAGCGGCGGCACAGGTTCGGGGAAGACGACGGTGGCGCGGCGCATCCTCGAAAACGTGAGCGACGAATACATCACGTTTTTGCAGCAGGACAGTTATTACCGCAACCTGGGCGACCTGCCGTTGGAGTTGCGCCGACAGATTAACTTCGATCATCCCGATGCGTTGGATAACGAACTCTTCGTCAATCACGTACGCGCGTTGCGAGCGGGCGAAACCATCGAAATGCCGGTCTATGATTTCGCCACGCATACGCGCAAGACTGAGTCGGTGCGACTTACTCCGAAGCCGGTCATCATCATCGAAGGCATTCTCGTATTCGTTGACGCCGCCTTGCGCGAACAGATGGACGTGAAAATTTTTGTCGAGACCGATGACGACTTGCGCTTCATTCGCCGTATGCAACGCGACGTGACCGAACGCGGACGCACCATAGAATCGGTCATCAAACAATATCTCGAAACGGTGCGCCCGATGCACCAGCAATTTGTCGAACCGTCGAAACGTTACGCCGACGTGATTATCCCCGAAGGCGGACGCAATGAGGTCGGCATTGACCTGATTTCCGGCAAGATTCGCGCAAAGTTGCAAGAAGAGATTTATCAACGCCAGCAGTAAAGAAGGTGACGAGATGAAGGTGACAGAAGCGACAGAACCCATTGCCAGCCCCATTGCCAATTTGATCGCGCAGGCCACGGCGGTGCGCGAACAGGCTCACGCGCCGTTCTCAAAATTCAAAGTTGGCGCGGCGCTTCAGACGCGCGATGGTCGCGTTTACGTCGGATGCAACGTAGAGAATTCGAGCTACGGCTTGAGCATTTGCGCCGAGCGCGTGGCGCTGTTCAAAGCGATTTCAGAGGGCGCGAGCGAATTCGTTCGCATCGCGGTGATTGCCGATACGCCGGTGGGCAGTCCCGTGCGTCCGTGCGGCGCGTGCCGTCAGGTGATTTCAGACCTGATGGGCGGCGGCGGCGAAGTCGTGATGACCAATTTGCACGGCGATCTCGAAACCGCGCTGGTGAGCGAATTGTTGCCTGCGCCGTTTGATCGCAGCTATATGTGAAGGAGTAGTAATGGCTGAAGTGACGTTAGAAAGTGTGTTGGAACAAGTGCGGCAGTTGCCGTTGACTGAACAGCAAATGTTGCGCGAGAGCTTGCCCAGGCCGGAAGTTGTGAGGCCTGAATTCAAACCGCATCGCATAGCACCTGGGCGTCGCGTGCAATTGGCTGAACCGCAAAAAGATCGCACTAGAGAAATGGCGTGGTGGGATCAACACCAGGCTGAATACGCAGGTCAATGGCTAGCGATTGAAGGCGATCAACTGATTGCTCACGGTCACGACTTGCTCAAAGTTTCAGCGGAGGCTAAAAGCAAAGGGATAGATAATCCTCTTTTTGCCAGAGCCGAAGACCCCAACGCACTACCTTTTGCCGGCTGGCCTTAAAGATTGCCTTAACAATGGATGAACTGAGATTTCAGCGTAATTACACGTATCCGCTTAATAAGACAGGCATTGAAGTACCGGTGTCTTTGCGCAGCGGAAACCTCATCGCCGATGTGACGGCCAAGCTGGACATTGGTGCTGAGGTTTGTTTGTTCGAGCGGAACGTCGCCATCTTGCTCGACTTGGAAATCGAAAAAGGCCAACCGATTTGGCTGAACACTTTGACAGGAAACTTTCTGGCTTATGGACACGAGGTCACGTTGAGAGTGCTTGGCATGGATTTTGTGCTGACGGTTTATTTTGCTGCAAACGAATCCATTGATCGCAATCTGTTGGGCAGAAGCTGGGTGCGGCTAACGCGGATGGGTGTGGTTGATTACGACGGCAAGCTGTTTGTGAGCGCCTATGACGATGAACTGTAATTCAATTCGAGTTGCGATAAGCGTGCTGCTGTTGAGCCTGAGCTTCGTTGGTTCAGCCCAAGCGCAGCGCGTCACGCCGATTGATTTGCTTATCAAGGGCGGCACGGTCGTCACGATGGATGGCGAGTTTCGCGTGATTGAAAATGGCTTCGTCGCCATTCGCGGCGCGCGCATCGTCGCCGTAGGCAATGCCGCAGCTTTGCGCAAAGCCCATTACCAAGCCAAGCAGACGATTGATGCGACTGGCAAGGCGGTGATGCCGGGCTTGGTCAACGCGCATACGCATTTGCCGATGACGCTTTATCGCGGGCTGGCCGACGATCTTGATTTGCAGGAGTGGCTGACGAAATACATCTTTCCGGCGGAGGCCAAAAACACTACGCGCGAGTTTACGGTTGCCGGTACGCAACTCGGTTTGATCGAACTCATTCGCGGTGGCACGACGACCTTCGCCGATATGTATTACTTCGAAGACGCCATCGCCGAAGTGACCAAACGCGCAGGCGTGCGCGGCGTGTTGGGTGAGACGCTGATTGATTTTCCCGCGCCCGATCACAAAAAGTGGGAAGACGCGATTAGCTACACTGAAAAGTTTTTGCAGCGCTGGAAGAACGATCCGCTGATCGTGCCCGCGCTGGCTCCGCACGCGGCTTATACGGTTAGCACGGAACATTTGAAACAAGTCGCTGCGTTGGCTGAGAAATATAATGCGCCGATCTTGACGCACATCGCCGAAGCGCCGACTGAGACCGTGACGATCAACGAACGCTATCAGGCGCGTCCGGTCGAATATCTCGAACGCATCGGCTTTCTTTCGCCGCGCGTGACGGGCGCTCACATGGTTCACGTCAACGAAGCCGACATGCTCACACTCAAGCAACGTGACGTAGGCATCGCGCATTGTCCGCAATCGAATATGAAGCTGAGTTCGGGCACTGCGCCTGTGCCGCAAATGCTCGTGCAAAACCTGCGCGTAGGTTTGGGCACGGACGGCGCGGCTTCGAATAATGATTTGAGTATGTGGGAAGAAATGGATACGGCGTCGAAGCTGCACAAGCTGGTGACGATGAAACCAACCGTTGTCACGGCGCGCGAAGCCTTGCTGATGGCGACCATTGGCGGTGCGCGCGCTTTGCATTTAGAAAAAGAAATCGGTTCGCTCACGGCGGGCAAACGCGCCGACGTGATCGTCGTGAATTTGGACGCCGCGCATCAAGTGCCGCGTTACAACCTGATTTCACATTTGGTTTACGCAACCAAAGCGACCGACGTGAACGACACCATCGTCAACGGAAAAGTCCTGATGCGCGCGCAACGCTTGCTGACGCTCGACGAAGCGCCGATCAAAGCGCGCGCGCGACAGTTTCAAGCGCAAGTCAGTCGCAGTTTGCGATAAAGATTGAATTCACTATGAAACGAAGCATTTTGCTGGTTAGCCTCTGTTTGATTTTGCCGTCGGCGCATTGGGCGCAAACGCCTGCGCCGACGAAAAAGCCGGTTAAGCCTGCGACGACAGGTATTCGTCCTGCTCCGACGCCTGCACCCAAAGCGCAAACACCTGCTACGCCCACGCCCGACGCCAAGCCGGAATTGAGTGCGGCGCAGTTAATCGCCCAGGGCAAGGCGCTTTATCAGAAAGCGAACTTTCCGCAGGCGCTGACGAAATTCGAAGCGGCGCTCAAAGCCGAACCTGAGCGTGATGAAGCGTTGTTTTTCGCGGCTGAAACGGCTTATCGGTTAGACAATCAACTCAAAGCGCGCAACTGGTTTTTGCGCCGCGCCGAATTGGCGAACCAGAAAGATACGATCAAGGCGTTCAGCTTTTATCGCGCCGCGACGACCTATTGGCGCGAAGCTCACGATAACGTTGCGGCTTACGCCAACTTCAAAGAAGGTAAAACCGTGATGAGCAAGTTGCCCGAAAAAGGCGCAGTCACGGCGGCGACCGTCGAAGAACTAATCGGCAACGGCTTGCATTTGATCGAACGCGCGCTCGCACTCACGTCGCGTTATGCCGAAGCGCACAACGTCAAAAATCTGTTGTTGGCCGAATCGGCTTGGCTCAAGTTCGGTACGGTCAAAGGCGAAGAAGCGCAACAAAAAGCTCTCGTCGCGTTGCGCGAAGCGATTGCGTTGGTAAAAGGGCGCGACGCCAAAACGTTGCCGACTGATTTCGGAGCGGCGACGTTGCGCGTTGGCGAGTTTCCGCCGACGAAAGCCGATGATGCGTTTGTCGCTGAGCAAACGATTGACGGATTGAAAGGCGGCACGGTGGTGAAACGGGTGGCGGCGATTTTCCCTACGTCAGTGCCGCGCTCGACAGACAGCGACGATGACAACCCCGATCGCGGCGGACGACGCGGCGCGCTGACGGCGGCTACTACGGCGGGCAAAGTCAAAGTCGAAGTCTTAATCTCGACGGCGGGCGATGTGACTTTCGCGCACATCGTGCAAGGCCGTTCTGACTTAAACGCCGCCGCCGTGGCAGCCGCGCGCAAGTGGAAGTTCGCGCCCGCCAAGTTTGAAGATCATCCGATTCAGTTGAGCGGCGTGATTACGTTTGATCTGCGACCGGGCGGTGGCCGCGCTGCGGCGAAGCCTACGCCAAAACAATAACTCCCATAAAAACCATTCACAGGAACATCACCACAATGCGCAGAGACATCACAACCTGGTATAGCGAACGCTTGCAACAAGAGATGCCGTTGGTGGCTTACGGACATTACGGCCCGCCGGTGTTGATGCTGCCGACGGCGGCAGCAGACTTTTTAGAATACGAACGCTTTCATTTGATTGACTCCGTTGAGCCGTGGCTGGAACAAGGCAAGGCCAAAGTCTATTCGGTCAACAGCGTCAATCGTCAGGCGTTGTTAAATAAGCACGCTGCGCCGTGGGGAAAGATTGATTGGCTTAGTCGTTACGACGGATATTTGATCGAAGAAGTCTTGCCGCTGATTCGCAGCGATTGCGGCGGTGACGTGAAACCCATTATCGCGGGTATCAGTTTGGGCGCTTATCTCGCGGGCAATACGTTCTTTCGCCACTCTGATTTATTCAGCGGCTGTATGCTGTTGAGCGGCAGTTACGACATTCGCAGCTATATGGACGGCTATTACAACGAGAGCGTATTTTTCCATAACCCGGTGGATTACCTTACGCATCTCAACGACGATTACCATTTGCCGAAGCTGCGCCACGACGGCAAACAAATCATCATCTTCAGCGGCGAAGGTTCATTCGAAGCGCCTGATCGTTCGCGGCGCTTGTCGGGCATTTTGCATGAGCAGGGAATTCCACACTGGCTTGACGTATGGGGCGGCGACGTAAATCACGACTGGCCGTGGTGGCGCAAAGCCATGCCTTATTATTTCGGCAAACTCTTCGGCGAATGAAGACAGTTTCGCGCAAAGAGCCGAAGGGTTTTCGCCACAAAAAAGCACAGAAGACACAAAAAGATTTATAGCGGTTTGCCGTTGCAGGCGACCGATCAAACACACGCATTGTCCATTACTCATTATGGGCAAGAATGAATGACTTACCCTGCCCATAATGAGTAATGGAGAATGGACAAGTGACAATCTATTAGTCGCACGCACCTGAAAATCGCTATAAGATTTTTTGTGTCTCTTGTGCTTTTTTGTGGCGAGAGCTTCTTCCGTTCTTGGCGCAAACCGCTAGCTGATGCCCAGCTTTTTCCACTTTGCATCAACCATAAGTTTCACTTCGTCGCTGGTTTGATTCTCTTTCGGCCAGCGGCGGGTGAAGCCTTCGGCCTTCCACTTGCGCGTCGCGTCAACACCCATCTTTGACCCGTAACCCATCTCGCGCGCGGCGTGATCCAATACGTCAATCGGCCCCATCATGAATTGAATATCGCGTTCAGGGTCAATGTTGTTGAAGACCTTCCAGACGACTTCGCTGTAATTCTGCACGTCCACGTCTTCATCCACGATGACGATGCACTTGGTGAACATGGCCTGCCCTAAACCCCAAATCGCATTCATGATTTTGCGTGCGTGACCGGGATATTGTTTGCGAATCGAGATCAGCATCAGGTTGTGAAAGACGCCTTCGAACGGCAAACACATATCTACGATTTCAGGGAACTGTCGTTTAAGTACTGGGAAAGTGATGCGCGTGATCGCCCAGCCCATATAACAATCTTCCATCGGCGGTTGACCGACGATGGTGGCTTGATAAATCGGATTGCGACGATGCGTGACCGTCGTCACGTGAAAGACGGGATAAGGTTCTTCGAGCGTATAAAACCCTGTGTGATCGCCGAAAGGCCCTTCGATGCGGCGCTCTGAGGGATCAACGTAACCTTCTAAAACAATCTCAGCCGTCGCGGGGACTTCTAAATCAACCGAAACGCATTTGACCATTTCGATGGGCTTTTCGCGGATGAAGCTGGCGAAAATCATTTCGTCCAAGTCATCAGGCAACGGCAACGTAGCCGCAAACGTCGTCATCGGGTCGCCACCAATCGCCACGGCGACTTCCATACGTTCGACGCCGCGCTTTTCGAGATCGCGTTGATGCGCCGCGCCGTGTTTGTGTATCTGCCAATGCATGCCGGTCGTGCATTCGTCATAAACTTGCATGCGATACATGCCTACGTTGCGCGCGCCGGTGCGCGGGTTTTTGGTGAACACCATCGGGAACGTGATGAATCGTCCGCCGTCGGCTTCCCAACATTTCAAGACAGGCAATTCGAGCAAATTGAATTCGCCTTGGCGTTTGATGACTTCCTGACACGGCCCTGTTTTCACTTCTTTCGGAAAGTACTTTCCGAGTTCAGCCAGTTTCGGCAGCATCTTCACTTTCGCCAGCAAGCCCGTAGGTGATTTGAAATCCAACCATTCAGTGAGGCGTTCGGCTACGTCGTCAACGCTGTCGGTGTCGAGCGCGAGTGCCATGCGACGTTTGCTGCCGAAGGCGTTGATGAGCACAGGGATGTTGCCGCCGTCTACGTTTTCAAACAGCAATGCCTTGTTGCTGCCTTCTTTTGATTTCGACACGCGGTCAGTGATTTCGGTGATTTCCTGATCGCTCGAAACCGGCGTCTTGATGCGTATGAGTTCGTTGTTGCGTTCAAGCGCGCGAATGAATTCGCGTAAGTCTGCATAAGCCATAAGTGATAACTCCGTAAAATGATATGCGTTTAGAATGACCAAGCCGGATGGTAGCAAGCGCCGGCACGCGAACAAAACGCTAACCGTATTATTCGTTCGCATCTTGAAATTGAAACGGAGGCGGGGTACTTATGCGGCGTCGCTATTGCATCCCTGTTTCCCCATAACACTATGATGTCTGGCTTGGTTCACTTTCCTCCCTTCCACTTACCGCCCCACGTAGACGTGTTGTATTGCGACAACGCTGCCGTCGCGTTAGAGCCGCAAGCCGTACGCGTGTTGCGTTATCTGGTCGAACAACGTCAGCGCGTAGTCTCGAAAGAAGAGCTGCTCGAAAAACTCTGGCCTGACACTTTCACCACCGATGACGTATTGAAAAAAGCCGTCTCGCAAGCGCGCCGCGCGTTGGGTGATGACGCGACTGCGCCGCGTTTCATTCGCACGCTGCACGGACGCGGCTATCAGTTTATTGGCGAACTGGGAGGCCAATCCGTCGTCGCCCCAATCACCCCAATCACCAACGCCGCGCCAACCCATCACGATCCTGATTACGACCAACTGTTCGGACGCTCCGCCGAATGGCAGATGCTGTGTGCCGAATATCGCAACGCACTCAATGGCGCGGGGCGTCCCGTGTTGATTGCCGGAGAACCCGGCATCGGCAAGACGCAACTCGCGCGGCATTTCAGCGAATGGGTGAAGGCGCAAGGCGGCCCCAAAGGTGGACTGGCATTGTATGGCAGGTTTTTCGATTACGACGGCAACCGGCTTGCTCCCTATGAAACCTTTCTCGACTTGATGCGCACCGCTGTCGGACTCGACGCGCGCGCCGAACGCGATGCGTTGGCGAACGTGTTGGCAGAACGTTTCAACGTACGCTTGCCGGAAGCTTTGTTGGCTGACGAAGCTGGCGACTTTCCGCGTACGTTGCCTATCTCTTCACGAACTATGATTGCGACGAGTGATTACGCCGCACCGGCGGGCGATGCGTTTCAGGCGATTGTGCCGTTGGGCAAAGCGTTCGTGCGGTTGAGTCGCCAACAGCCGTTGTTGCTGGTGCTGGACGATTTGCAATGGGCTGACGACGCGAGCCGCGAATTGCTGGGCTGGCTGATGCGCAATGCCGACGCGGCTCCGCTATTGATCGTGTTGCTGGCGCGCACCGAAGAGATGAGCGAAGGCGCGCATCCGCTGCATCAATGGCTGAAACGGCAAGCGTCTTATCGCAGCTTTTCGAGCCTGACGCTCAAGCCATTGGATGAAACGGCCTTTCGCCAAACTATCGAATCTGCTTTCCCGGCGCTTGAAATCCCTGCGTCGTCGTTGCGCGAATTGCGTCAGGTCACGAGCGGCAATCCGTATTTTTTGACGGAGATATTGCGCTTCCTCGTCGCTGAAAACGTCATCGCTCGAAAAGGCGAAACTGGCTGGCAGTGGCGCGCAGCCAGTGCGTTAACGTTGCCCGCCAACCTCACGCTCGCCGCCGAAGCCAAGCTGGATCGCCTCTCCAACGAAGTGCGCGAAATCGCTGAACAGGCCGCCGTCATTGGCGATGAGTTTCGGTTGGAAACGCTCGCGCAGATGACCGAACGCGACGAAGCCGAACTCGAATTCCTGCTCGAAGAAGCCGTGCGGCGCGGCATCCTCGCTGAACAAGGCGTATCGGCGGGCGAACACTTTCGGTTTTATCATTCGATCTTGCGCCGCGTGCTTTACGAAAGGTTGGCTCCGCGCGCGCGCGTCAAAGCGCACTTGCGCGCGGCATCGGCCATCGAAAAGGTTTACACGTTTGAGGGCGACCGCGTCGCCGAAGCCGTCAGCGCGCATTACGAACAGGGCGGTGACTGGCAGCGCGCTTATGAATGGAGCCTGCGCGCGTGGCAAGCCGCGCGGCAACGCTGGCAATGGCACAACGCTGCGACTGCGCTCGAACGCGCCGCGCGGGCGGCTGACGCGCTCACGCAACGCGACGCCGCAGCGTTGTCTTCATCCGACAAGCTGCGTTTGCAACTCGGCTTGGGAGAAAGCTACGCCTCGCTCGGACGCTTTCACGAAGCCGTCGCGCACTTGAGCGAAACGATTAATCAAGCGACAGATCATCCACTTTTAGCTGCCGCCGCACACCGCGAAATGAGTCGCGCCTGTTATGAACTCAGCCGTTACCGCGAATCCATCACGCACGCGCAACAGGCGCAAACGCTTTACCGCGAGAGCGGCGACACACACGGCGAAACGCTCACCTTGCTCACGCTTTGTCGCACGCACGCGGCGCTGGGCAACTTCGCCGACGTTGAACGGTTGAGCGCCGACGTATTCAACCTTGCGGCTTCTCACGTTTCGCTCACCGCCGAGATGCCCCAAATGCGAGGACTTTTGGGTTGGACGCTCGCGCTGCAAGGCCGTTATGCCGAAGCCGAACCGCAGCTCAACGATGCGCTGCAACACGCGCAGCGCACAGGCGATTTGCGTCAACAAGCGCAATTTTTGCGGCGACTGCATTGGGTGAATTTGAGTCGCGGACAATACGAAATTTCTTTTCAACTGGCCGAACGCGCACGCCACGAGTTCCGCAGCGTCGGCGATGCCAGTGGCGAAGCCAAACTCAACATGGCTTTGGGGCAAGTCAGATTGGCGCAAGGGCTTTACGACGAAGGGCTGGGTTACTTGCAACGTACGCTGCAAAGTTTGCAGGAAATCGGAGACCGCCATTGCGAAGCCGAAACCTATTGGCTAATGGGACGCGCACATTGCGAACAAAGCGAATGCGACCAAGCGCGCAAATTGCTGACGCGCGCGCTCACAATAGTGCGCGAACTGGGCGACCGCGACGATGAGTTTCGTGTGCTGACTGATTTGGCGCGCGTCTCGTTGGCAGAAAAAAACTTTGCCGCCGCGCGTGACGAAAGCCAGCAAGCCGCCGACATCGCGCAACAACTCGGCAACCGCGACGGCGCAGGTCTCGCGCTCGCCGAAAGCGCGCAAGCCCTGCACGCACTCGGCCAAAAGCCAGAAGCCCTCGCCCAAGCCCGCGAAGCCGTCGCGCTGCTCACCGCCAGTGGTTCGGGCGAAGTCTGGCGCGCGCAGTGCGCGTTAGGATTTGTTTTGCGTGAAACCGACAAGCCCGCCGCAATTGCTGCGTTGCGCGAAACCGTCAATGCGCTCAAAGTAATTCACGATCAACTCAGCCCCGATCAAACCGCGCGTCGTGCGTTGGTTGCCGACGCACGAACGATTCCGGCGCAGTTGTTGGCAGAATTGCTCTAACTTGGCCGTTAGCCGTTGAACGCTTTGCGCAACACGTCGAGGCTTTTGGGTACGGCGGTTTGCGCGTCTTCTTTGCCCTCCATTTCAAGCGAGACCCAGCCTTTGAAATTGGCTTTGCGCAAGATGCTGGCGATGCGTTTGAAGTCAGGTTCGAGCGTGTAATAAACCCCGCCGCCGTAATAGGTCTTGGCTTGTACGATGCTGGCGTGCGGAGCCAGCCGTTCGAGTTGCGAATAAGGGTCGCCGACGAAATTACCCGTATCTACATTCAACACCAGCCACGGCGAATTGACGCCTTTATAAATCCGCAGCAAACCATCCACCGAAGTCGTCAAGCCCCAATGATTTTCCAAAGCCATTGCTACGCCGATTGACTCAGCATGCGGGATACATTCGTTGATGCTCTCGATGCACCACTTGAATGCATCGTCGTCGGTGTAGCCTTCAATCGGCGGCTCTTTGCCGCCTGCGTCGAGCATCTTTTGAAAGTCTTTGATCGTGCTCCAGCGGCCTGAATTCAACCTGATAGCCGGGCAGCCCAGATAAGCCGCCAAGTCCAAACAGCGTTTCGTGTGGTCAATGTCTTTCTGTCGTTCGGCCTTCTCGGGCTTCACGAAATTTTGGTGAATCGAAAGAAAGAAAAGCGATACGCCGTTGTCCCACGCGGCGCGTTTGAGCTTGTTGAGATAAGCCTTGTCTTCGCTTTCCATCTGGCGGTGCAGAATTTCTACGCCCTCGAAACCGAGCCGCGCGGCGTCGGCGATGACTTTCTCAATCGGGTATTTCACCTTGTCGAAATGCCAATAAGAATAAGTCGAAACGCCGAAACGAATGCGTGGTTGTGGCGTTTGAGCAGCCGTTTCTATCGCAGGCAAAAGCACAGTGGCTGCGCTTGCCAATAACATTTCGCGTCGTGTTGTATTCATCGTGTTTTCCTTGTCAGTTAGAGCCTGTGATAAGCCGAAGGGTTTTCGCCACAAAGAAGCACAAAAACCACAAAAAACTTTTAGGCAGAAATGTTTTGCGGAGTAACGACACGCAAAGAACCGCCTAAACGCAAGACAAGTTTTGTGGCTTTTGTGCTTTTTTGTGGCGAAGACCCGCCTCGAAACAAACTACAAATTGCCTTTCCTGCGTTCCGCCGCCAGATAGCGCATCGCGCGCACCGCGACCGCCGCAATCGTCAGCGTAGGGTTCTTTTCAGGAAAGGTCGTGAAACTGCCGCCGTCTACTACAAATAAATTTTTGACTTCGTGCGCCTGGCTGTAACCGTTCAGCACCGACGTGCGCGGGTCTTTGCCCATGCGCACCGTACCGACTTCGTGGCTGGCAAATCCGCCGGGCGTGTCGTTTGTCGGCAAGCGCAACTCAGTTCCGCATTGGTCGTAAACTTCCAGCACGCTTTCGCGCATCTCTTTGAACAGGCGCAAGTCGTTCTCGCTCCAATTGAAAGTGACGACGGGATAAGGGATGCCGAAGTTATCAACCTTGCTCGCATCAACCGTGACGCGGTTATCGGGACGCGCTTCGACCTTGCCCCACGCGCCCGCTTGAAACATCGCGGGTTGCAACTGGCGTACGCGCTGTTTGTAGTTCGAGCCGAAACCTTCGACAAACTTTGCGTGATGCGGCACGGCCTGGCTAGCGTAATTCATCTGCATGCCCCAGCCGCCTACGTAATCGCGCTTCGCGCCGCGCGTGTGATTGAAACGCGGAATGTAGGCGTGATCGGTTGCGCCGTCTCCGGCAAAAGTGTCGTGTCCGACCAACGCTTTCAAATAGCCGTTCGCGCCAAAGGTGATGTGGCCGGTGAGATAACGGCCTACGTTGTCGCTGTTGTTGGCGATTCCGTTGGGGAACTTTTCCGATTTGGAATTGAGCAACAAGCGCGCCGATTCGACCGCCGCGCAACCCAACACGACGACGCGCGCGTAAACCGTTTCTTCCTTGCCGGTCACGCGATTGATGAACGATACGCCGTTGGCGCGGCCTGCTTTATCCACCGTGATTTCACGCGCCAACGCGTTCATCCGCAACGTCAGCTTGCCCGTCGCCAACGACTGCGGAATCACTGTCACATCGCTCGACCATACGGCGCGCACATCGCACACGTCCATGCAATGTCCGCAAAAGTGACAAGCGCCACGATTCTTTCGGCCTTTCAGCAACACGGCCTTGCGCGTAGGAATGAGCTTGATGCCAATTTTCGCCAACTGCTTTTGTGCGTAAACCTCAGAGCAGCGCAAACGCGGCGACTCGGCGACGAAATTGCCGTCGGGCAAGTGCGGCAGGTTTTCTTTCGTGCCGAATACGTGCATCTCGCGTTCGACGTAATCGTAAAACGGCGCGAGTTCTTCATAGTTGAAAGGCCAGTCCTCTTCGATGCCGTGCAACGAACGCTCGCGCAAATCGTCCGCCGAAAAGCGCAAGGCTGCGGCGTTCCAATGAAACGTGCGACCGCCCAGCGTGCGAATGCGATCAATGCTGACGCGCGCGCCGCGATATTCGATCAGGTTGCGAATGTTGTCGGGATACAACGTGCTTTGCTTGAACAGGCCAAAGCCGCGCTTCGGCAATTCATAAGCCCAGTCGTGAAGGTAAAGGTCTTCCAAGCGGCCTTTCGCGCCGCCTTCGAGCAAGACGGTATCGGCTCCCGCCGCCGTGAGCTGTTGGGCAGCAAAGCCGCCGGCTGCGCCTGAGCCAATGACGCAAACGTCATAAACGTGTTTTTGAATAATAGGCATAAGCAATGGTGGTTCGTTAAAGGAGTTTGTGCGAGGCCCAAGAGTACCATGACTTTGGCTCACGCAAGGATTGCTTGCTTTTTGAACAAGTACTTTGTAAAACCAAGCTCGTGAGCTTTAATTTTTTTCGCGGAGGTATTGCGTGATGATTTTTTGGGATTGGCTGAAACAGCAACGGCGGCAAATCAATTTGGGCGTAGCGTTAGGGCTGACGGTGGCGCTCTGTTTAGGATTGCTTGCCTTACGCGGGCGCGTCTTTGGGCGCTATGGCATGACGTGGTTGTCGTGGAATCTTCTGCTGGCCTGTTTGCCAGCGTGCGCAGCGTGGGTGGCGTATAACCTGAATGCTTTGGCTTCACGCTGGCGCTCGTGGCTGGTCGGCGTATGCGGCATGTTCTGGCTGGCCTTTTTGCCGAACGCCGCTTATCTCATCACGGATGTGATTCACTTTCGTCCGGTTGTGGGCGTACCTTATTGGTTCGATCTGATTATGTTCATCGCCTTTGCGTGGACGGGCACGATGATGGGCATCGTCTCGTTGCTGATGATGCAAACGATTGTGCGGCAACATGGCGGACGCGCAGTGAGTTGGCTATTCGCGCTGTGTGTATTGGCGCTCAACAGCTTTGGCGTATACCTCGGACGCTTTCAACGCTGGAACAGTTGGGATGTCATCACGAATCCTTACTCGCTGTGCTTAGACATCGCCATGCGTTTTCTGCACCCAACGGCGCATCTGCGCACGTTCGCGTTCACGGCTTTATTCGGTGCGATGTTTGCGGTTTTCTATCTGACGATTATAGCGTTGAGCGATTGGCGGCGAGTGGATGAGGCTTGAGGAAGCAGTACGGG
>JAYSVR010000264.1:0-5609 GCA_043718445.1 Acidobacteriota bacterium
TTGGCTCCGGTCAGCAATTCATAAAGCACTACGCCGAGGCTGTATACATCGCTGGCGGTCGTGATCGGTTCGTTGCGAATCTGTTCGGGGCTGGCGTAAAGCGGCGTGAAAGGCTGTTGGCTGGCGCGCGTCAACGTCGAAGGCGCACTGACGGCGGCATCGGTCTCTAACAACTTGGCGATGCCGAAATCGAGCAGCTTCGGCGCACCTGTCTCATTGACGAACAGGTTGTCTGGTTTCAGGTCGCGGTGAACGATCAGGTTTTGATGGGCGAATTGCACGGCTTCGCAAACCGTACGAAAGAGTTTGAGGCGTTCAATCAGCGAGACGTTGCGTTCGCGGCAATAGCGCGTAATCGGCTGGCCTTCGACGTATTCCATCACCAGATAAAGCCAGCCCGTTTCGGTGTCGCCGCCATCGAGCAAGCGCGCGATGTTGGGATGATTGAGCCGCGCGAGCAATTCGCGTTCGCGTTGAAAGCGCGCGACGGCTTCGCGGTTGAGTCCTGACCGAACGAGTTTGAGCGCGACAGTTTCGTGATGCACGTCGTCGGTGCGTTCGGCCAGATACACAGTACCCATGCCGCCCTCGCCGATTTCGCGCAAGAGGCGATAAGTGCCTACGGTTTGGCCCAGGGCGGGCGCGAGCGGCAACGCCAGCAGTTCCGCCGCGACTTGATGATCAAGCAAAGAAGGCTCGGCGGCGGCAGCGCGCAAGAGGTTTTCGACTTCGGCTTTGACGGATTCGTCGTCAGCGCAGGCTTCGGTCAACCAACGCGCTTGCGCCGCCGGAGCCATTTCGCAGGCTTCGTCGAAAAGCGCTTTCACGTGCTGTCGCTGTGCCGGGGTTAAGGGTGTTGGGTTCATAAGCTATGCAACTCTTTCACGGTTTTAAGGCATTCAGCAAACAAACCGAAAAAGGCAGGCAAAACCGGACAAGGTCGCGCAATTTTTCAGCGCACCGCGAATGGCCTATAGTTCGCGCCCCCACGCAATTAAACTCAAGCACCACTGACTCAACCATCGTATTGGATCAACCAGCTATGTCTGAAAAACTACCAGGAGAGATCACACAGTTGTTGCAACGATTCCGACAAGGCGACGCCGAGGCGCTGTCACAGTTGTTGCCGATGATTTATGAAGAACTGAGAAAGGTCGCGCGGCAATGCGTGAGTTCTCAGCATGCTTCGTGGCAACCAACCGCTTTGGCGCACGAGCTATTCATCCATTTGCTGGAGGGCGAAACGTATGATTGGAAAGATAGCGAACACTTTTTCGCCACGGCCAGTTTGAAGATGCGGCATTTGCTGATTGACGAAGCGCGCCGCAAGCACGCGGTGAAGCACGGCGGCGGATTCGGCCACGTGGCACTTAATGAAGCCTTGCCTTCGTCAATCACGACAGCACGTTTAGATGAAATTCTGTCGGTACACGAAGCCCTGAAAGAACTCGAAAAAGATGAGGTGCGCGTCGTGACAGTCATCAATCTACGCTTTTTTCTCGGACTCAGCGAAGAGGAAACCGCCAGCGTCTTGCACTTGAGTGCGCGACAAGTGCGCCGCGATTGGGCGTTTGCCAAAGGCTGGCTGGCGCTGCGGTTGCAGGCGACTCCGCTAGCCGCGTGAAGCGCTGGCTTTCCATCATCCGGGCTTGCTTTTAGAATGCCCCAGTGAATTTCAACGGAATGAGGAGAAAAGAAAAATGACGGCTGCACCTGCTCCATCACCATCGCGTAATTACCGTGATGCCATCGCCCATTTGCCACCGGGTGGCACGCTCAGTTTCCAGCGCGTTTCATGGGAAGAATATGAAAAGCTGGTAGCAGAACTGGGCGCACGTGCTGGCGTGCGCGTCAGCTATGAACAAGGGAAATTAGAGATCCATACGCCATTGCCAATTCACGAATTTATCAAATCTTTTATTGCCGACCTGATGCGCGCTTTAACCGACGAGTTAGAGTTAGAAATGATCGGCCTCGGCTCGACGACTTTCAATTACCGCGATTGGTCGCAGGGAGTGGAACCGGATAACTGCTTTTATATCCAAAATGCTGCGCGCATCCTGGGCGTGCGGCGTTTCGATCCGGCAGTGCCGCCGCCTGCGCCTGACATCGCCATCGAAATTGACATCACCAGCGAATCACTCAGCCGCTTTCCCACGTACGCTAATTTGGGCGTACCCGAAATCTGGCGCTACGATGAAAACGAAATCGTGATGTATCACTTAACCCCGACCGGCTATGTTGCCGCCACCGCAAGCGAGACCTTTCCCTTTTTGACGACTGCGGCGCTCAGCCAGTTCCTGCAACGCAGCGAAACCGAAGGTCATCGTGATTTGTTACGTGAGTTCCGCGCGTGGGTCAGGGAACAAGCGGCGGCGCAGTAAGGTGTTTTACGTTCGCGTCTCATCGCGCCTGTCCGTGTCTCCCTTGCTCCGGTCTGCGCCTTCGTGCCAAGCTGTCGCTCAAGCAATTCCATTCATCACTTTCAGGAGGAATCACACTCTATGCTCGCAGGCGTTCTGTTAGCTGCCGGAGAATCCAAGCGCATGGAAGGCGCTTTCAAACCCTTGCTCAAATGGGGCACGCGCACCGTCGTCGGCGAATGCGTCTATCAAATGAGCCGCGCCAAGATTGACGAAATCTTCGTGGTCTTAGGCCACCGCGAACTCGACATCCGTCAGCGACTGGCAGGCACGGGCGTGCAATACGTCATCAATAAAGATTTTCAGCAAGGCATGTTCAGTTCAGTCAAGCTGGGCTGGGCGCAAATGTCTCCGAGCAGTGACGCCGCCCTCATCGCACTCGTAGACCAGCCGATGATCTCCACTTCGCTTATCAATCAACTGATCAATGCCTATTACAACCAAGACGAAAAGCGCATTGCGGTGCTTTCTTACGCAGGCCAGCACGGACATCCGATTATTTTGAGCCGCGAGTTTGAAGATGAATTGATGCTGATGGCGAATGACACGCCTTATGGTTTGAAAACCCTGCTCGACCGGCACCGCGACGACATTCTCGAAGTCGAAGTAGACAGTCCCGCGATTCTGGAAGACATTGATTCTCCGGCGGATTATGAACGACTGAGCCAGGCGGTCGCGCCGCATTACGCTTTTCGTAAGTGGAATCCGTAGTCGGTTCTTCATAACCAAGCCCATCGCAAAAAGCGCCTCGGCAATCATTTTTGCCGAGGCGCTTTTTTTTCGTTTTTCATTAGGAAAGACTCCAGTGCTAGGCCGCCTTTTGCTCGGCATTAAGGCTTTGAATTGCGTAATCAAGCACGGCTTGTGGGTGTTCTTTCTGCGCTTTATCACCGCGCGACCAAAGTGTCGGCCAGTCATCAAATTCGGCAACGGCTTCGCCGTTGACCAACAATGTATAAAGTTGCTGGTTCGGAAAATCGTTAAGCCTGATCAAACACTGCTGGCTTCCCAACCTCGCCGCATAAGGGAACTCCGGGTCAGCCGTCGTCGCCCAAACCATCTGTCGGTTCAGCCAGATCGTTGTCGGCGGCGTTTCTTTTGCATTGATTGTCATAAAAACTCCTTATCATCTTCGACTCAGTAGCCAAAGGTTTTGTTCACGCCTTCATTGGTGCGATAGGCTCCAGTGATGATTGCCTCGTAGAGCGCATCACCTTCTAACCCCGCGTCCTTGCCCCGTTCAACCAAATATTCAAACGAAGGCCCATCAGGGTTGCCGTATTTTGCCACATCACGCGCGCGCAGCAGATCAACTTCCATGGGGTCGGCCATCATTTTGCGGGCCTCCAAACGCGCTTCATGCCTGATGCTCCAAGCCGCTTCGGCTCGTTCGCGTGCAGTTAGCCCTTGTTGTATCCATTGCTCATTCAAAGCTGGTATTGGCGCGACGCGCGCTAAATACCACTGCCGAACTTCTGCATTCGTCATTGCTGAGGGATTATTCATGAGGCGCTCCGCTACCTTGTTGCTAATCGTTCATCAATTCGCACTCGCCAACACTTCTTGTTTCAGTTCTGACAAAGATTTTTTCGGAGTCCATCCCTCCGGCAAATCGCCGCAATCTTCGCGCAGAAATTGCTGTTGGTTCGGACGAATCGTCGCCAGCAATTCCTTACGCGATTTCGTCTTAAACGGTTTGCCCGGATAAATCTTGCCGAGCTTGCCCATCCAGCTTTCAGGCAGCGCGCTGGCGAAATTAAACAGCGGCCAGGTGAAACTCGGCCCGTTGATTTTGCGCAGCTTCCACGCCCACAAGCCCAACGCGCCGAGCCGCCAGACCATCGGTCCCCACCAACTATAAAGGCCTGGGCGCAAGTTGAACTTCCAGCATTTCATCATCAGTTGCCATTGCAACGCGGTGAGTTGTTTTGTTTCCGCTACGCCGATTTTGTCCTGCATCCGCGTGTCGTGCAGCGGCGTGAAAATCGAAGGCACGAGAAACGCGAACAGTCCGCGCCGTTCCATCTCGTAAACCAAATCCAGCGTCGCCATCACGTCCTCATCGCTTTCTTCCGGTGCGCCGACGATGAGCGTCATCACGGGAAACCAGTTGTTGCGATTCAAAATCGCCAAGCCTTCGAGAATGATTGAAGGCCAGTCTTCGATAGAAAACGGAATGCCTTTGCTCGGCATCATCTTCTTACCCATGCGCACCGAACCCGTTTCCAATCCGATGAGCGGCGAGAGAGCTTTCTTTTGCGGATGCGTACTCAAATACGGCAAGTGAATCGGGCTTTTCGGCAGCAATAGTTCAGAGAGCTTTTCGATCATCACCGGATCAACTACGGCGGGCGCGATGGTCGAATGACTGAGTACGTGTTGCTCTACGCCGGGCGTCGTGACGACCGATGAATAGAGGTCGAGCAGGGCTTCGCGGTTGGGAAAATAAAACGGCGTGTCGGTATGCACCTGCCCCCAGATGAACATATCTTCCGTCGCCAGACTGATCTGTTGGTTGCCGCCCGCGACGTTGGCCTTGACCGCCGTCATGATGTTCTCTTTGGGCATGTCAATCTGCGGATTCAAATCGGGTACGCAAAACTGACAGCGGCGACCGCAGCCGGTGGTCATCTCTACGACGCCAAACGTAGTGCGCTTGGTCGGCACGAGAAAGGCACTGCGTTCTTTGGGATGCGCGACTTCGATTTCACGCGGCAACGGTTCGCCTTCGATGGCTTTGCGAAAGAGCGCCATCGTGTCTGCTGATTCGGCGCGACCTTCGACGACACAATCCACGCCGAGTTCGTCAAAGGTGTCGGTTTGCGTAATCTGCCAGCCGCCCGAACCGCCTACGATGACTTTGAAATTCGCGCGATGCTGATTGTTTTTGATTTGCGCGAACATCTGCCGCGCGTAAAAAGAATTGATCGGCATCTTCGACGAACCGAAGATCGAAGTGTAAACACCCGCCGCAAACGTCACGCCCAGCGGGTTGTGCGTAGAGACTGCGACGACTTTCGTATTCGGGCCAATGAACTTTTCGAGATCGTCGGGATAGCAACAGACGATGTCTTCGGCGGGGTATTCGCGCAGCAAAGCGGCTTCGACCAAGCGCACGCCGGCGGGCATATAACGCGCCGAGCCGTCTTCGTTGAATTCGACTTCGCGCCACTTGGGATATTTGCG
>JAYSVR010000265.1:0-18919 GCA_043718445.1 Acidobacteriota bacterium
GGGTCTATCAACTCGAATTGCGGGACGGTTATGTTCGTTGTATAAGCCATTTCTCCATTCAATCTCGGTTTTCATTAAACTGCAAACAGGTTCTATAGACCTGAGAACTTGAGCAATATTTTTCTGCTCATCAATACTTGGAAGTCGTAGCGGAAGCGCACGCAGCACTCCGGCGTTTAGATTTGGCATTACTGCGCCTACAGCATGCGTTCTAAGCCATTGAAAACTGAAATTATCGGAGAAGTAAAAAGCTAAAAATGAGGGATCAACCTCGTCGGAAAGGATGCGTAACAATATAGCGCCTGTACCACAGAGAGAGCCTTCATGTCGTTCATCAATAAGGGCAGAAAGCCCGGTGGCTTGAATTCCTCGGCGTGCAAAAAGAATATCCCCACGTTTTAATTCATGACGTTTAAGTTCACTGGCTTTTGACGGGCTTATTTTAGGAATTGGCACATCTAAAATGCGACCTTTGCCAATTGCCTCTGTCGGTATAACACTTACGCCTTCATCAGTGTAATCGTGAGCGTGTAATTGCGATCCGAATGGCCCTGTCTGAATTGTTGCCCTCCCGTCATCAACCAAATCTCCCAAATTTAAGCTTTCCCAATCAGACGCCATATCCCAGCCTCCCCAGATTTTTGTGGTGGTTATTCGTCATTGCGGCGGAGATAAAGTTTGCCTTCGTTATCCACGAGGCCGAGTTGGACACGGTCGAGAAACCCAAATCGCCCAAGGACATTTCGATTGAGGTAAGGGTCTTCGGCAAAACAAACGCCTACGTCGAAGGAGTAATCCAGGATGGTCAAGGTAACCCAATGGCGATAGGTAATGAAGCTGCCCGTAGCAGTGCCGATGCGCACCTGTTCGCCGCTTTCGATGTCGAATCCCAAACTCTCACCGACGTGCCGTTCAAAGATGCAATTGGTGGAGCCGGTGTCCAACTTGGTAGTTAGCGTGACGGATGCGCCGACGAGGCCCAGCGTTACGTCCAGACTGATTCCCGGCAAGCCCGGGTCGTAATTGATGAGCCGGGAAAAAATCATTTGGTATTCCATCGCTATGCTCCCAAATAGCCTTCGTAATCGAGCGGCAACACGACATCAATAAATGCGTTGGGTACGCCTACCTGCCGAGCAGCGGCGGCGGCTTCCGGGTAATTGCGGCCCGTGCCTAACAAACGGTCGCCGTCTAACGCGACATACAAACCACCATATTCCTGCCGATGTGATTTCATCCATTCCACGTGCTGTTGGCGTTTGTGGGCGGCGGCTTCTTTTTCATTAAGCGGCAATGCGGCAACGGCGGCAGGCTGCCGGTCTTTTTCCTGCTGTGCCGTGACAAAGCGGAAAAGCTCTGTCAGTTCCTGCGGCGAGAGCGTCACGATTTGTTGTTTGATGGTTTCGAGTCTTTCGATTTGCATCATCATTACCTCCGGCTCAAATTGTAACCGCAAAGCCGATCTTTTCCAGATTCCGTTTGATCTCCGCTTCCAGCCGCGCACTCTCGGCGAACTGTTCACTCAGTTGCGCAGTCAACCGCTGCATCTTTTCGGCAAAGGCTTCGCCGTCTTCTTCAACATCTTCCGCGCCAACATACCGCCCCGGCGTCAGCACATAATCGTGCTTCTGAATTTCCTCCCGCTTCACCGCGCGGCAGAATCCGGCTACGTCCTGATAGGTTGCGTTCGTCTCGCCGTCCTGCCGCCAAGCGTGGTAGGCGTTGGCGATCTTCGCTACGTCGGCGTCGTCGAATACGCGATTGACGCGGTCAACCATTCGCCCCAGCTTGCGCGCATCAATGAAGAGCGTCTCGCCGCGGTGCGTGCGTTTGTCTTTGGTCAAAAACCAGAGGCAGGCAGGAATCTGTGTGTTGATGAAAAGCTGCGGCGGCAAAGCGATCATCGCGTCAACCACATCGGCTTCGATCATTGCGCGGCGAATCGTGCCTTCGTTGTTTTGCGACGAAGACATCGAACCGTTTGCCAGCACGACCCCTGCCACTCCGTTTGGTTTGAGATGATAGAGGATGTGTTGCAACCAAGCGAAATTCGCATTGCCCTGCGGCGGCGTACCGTATTGCCAGCGCGGGTCTTTTTCCAGCTTTTCATTCCACCAGTCCGACACGTTGAACGGCGGATTCGCCATCGCAAAATCCGCCCGCAAATCGGGATGCTGGTCACGTAGGAAAGTATCGGCAGGCTCTTTGCCCAGATTGAAATCCATGCCACGAATCGCCAGATTCATCGCCACCAGTCGCCACGTCGTCGGGTTGCTTTCCTGTCCGTAAATCGAAATGTCGCCGAACTTGCCGCCATGGCTTTCGATGAACTTTTCGGATTGCACGAACATTCCGCCCGAACCGCAGCACGGGTCGTAAACTTTGCCCTGGTGCGGTGCGATCATCTCGACAATCACACGCACCACCGATCCCGGCGTATAAAACTGTCCGCCCTTCTTGCCTTCGGCATTGGCAAACTGGCCGAGAAAGTATTCATACACTTCGCCCAACACGTCTTTCGCTTTATGTCCATTGCCTGAGAAGCCAACCCCGGAAATTTGGTCTACGAGTTCGCCAAGCTTGCCGGGTTCGAGTTGGGTGCGGGCAAAGCGTCTGTCGAGGATGCCTTTCAAGCGCGGGTTTTCGGTTTCAATCTCGGTCAGCGCCTTATCAATGATTTTGCCGATGTCAGGTTGTTTGGCTTGATTGCGAATGCTTTCCCAACGTGCCGCGTCAGGAACCCAAAACACATTGGCTTCGGTGTAATAATCGCGTTCTTCCAAATCGGTGAGGCGAAAGGCTTCGTCTTCGATAAAGTATTCGTCGTCAGGATCGGCAAAGCGCAGCGCCAATTCCGCGCGCCTCTCAGCAAAGGCGTCCGAAATATATTTTAGGAAGATCAGGCCAAGCACAATATGTTTGTACTCCGCCGCATCCATATTCGAGCGCAGCTTATCTGCCGCTGCCCAAAGCGTTCTTTTGATTACCGGGTCAATCATTGTGTCTCTGGCATTGTGTCTCTTGATGAAATTCTTCGGTGAAAGTTTGCGGCATCAGCGGCTAAGGCAACTGCCCGCGTCTGCAAATTCACATCCGAAAGAATGAATGGGACCTAACGAATCGGGAACATACCAACATCAGACTTGAGATGGAAGCCGCACTAAAAAACCTTTGCTCCCAGAGTTTGACAGTCGCGCGCGGGGTTGCTGATACTCGCCGCCCGATGAACAAACCCGAACATCCCTTTCCCATTCCGAATCACACGCCGGTCGAAACGCCCGAAGCTGACACGTATGCTCCTGTGGTCGAGTCGTTGAGCAGCAAGCGGCGCGAGGTGCAAACGACCAAGTCACTGTGCCAACGAGCAAATCGAACCATTCTGTAAAATAAGCAAAAAGCTGGCGCGCTCCCCCTAACTGCCGAGCTTTTCCACCCGCTCGTCCATCGCGTTTTCGTAGCGGGTTGCGATGCCCCGCTCAACCAAAAAGAATTTACTGCCCTGTTATGCTCACTGCGCCCCTGAAACTAATCTGCTTTGAATATCGCCGCCGCTTGGAGGGCGGAGTGACCAAGCCATTGCTGATGGCTGCCGCGGATGACGGGGGCATAGAATCTTTCGCTTTCTGGTCGCGCGCGGCGCGCTTTGCCGACATTCAGACCGACTTGAAAAGGATCGTCTTATGAAACCCTATCAATTTTCCCTGTTGCGTTACGTGCATAACGTGGCGACCGAAGAGTTCGTTAACATCGGTGTGGTGATGTGGGTTCCGGCGGAAAAACAATTCCTTTACCGACTGACGGAGCGTTACGGTCGGTTGTCGAACTTTTTCAATGGCTTCAACAGCGCGGGCTATCGCCAGATGCTGCGCGAACTGAAACATCGGTTACGTGAAGCCGGTAAAAAAGAAACGAGCCATGTTGAAACCATCAGCGATTTGTTGCCGCGCATCGTGTTAATCGAATCAGGCTGCTTTCAATGGTCAGCAGCGATGGGCGGCATCGCGGTTGATCCTGCGCAAAGACTGAATCAACTCTTTGTCGAAATGATCGAACGCCACGAAGATCAACAGACCAGCATACGCCGCGATGAAGCCGCCGTGATGAAAGATGTGGCCGCGCGTTTCCGGCAACACGGCATTGCCACCAAGCTCAATGAGAATGTCGAGGTCAAAGGCGGCAAGTATTCCTACAAATTCAAATACGGCTGGCAGAACGGCAAACGCCAGATGATGGAACCTATCTCGTTCGATTACGAAGACAAAGAGCGCGTGATTGAAAAAGCCAATCGTTGGGCGGGCCGTTTGTATAACCTGCGCCAGCCAGAAGACGATTTTCAGATGACCGGCATTGTCGCTCCGCCGCAAGACCCGCAACTGGCTGAGGCTTTCAAGCAAGCCCTTGAAATGTTGGCCGACGCCCCCAAAGTGCGAAAACTGATTCGAGAAGATCAGATTGAGAGCTTCATCCCCGAAATTGAACGCGACTTAGCCGAGGCCGCGTGACACGTCAACCGCATTAACCTGTTGCTCGCCCTCCGCCCCGATGTTCACCTGCTGCGGATGGTTGATCGTGACTGGCGACGAGTAGCCCGACAGTCGCACAACCTGTCATTGGCATGCTGTTGCGCGAGCTTTTCGTTGCAAGCCTGTCTGAGCCAAGCCGTTCGTTCACCAGCCGGCCCAAAGCATTGCTATCGTTATTTTCGCAGCGACTCATCGCTCTCTTGCGTTGTGGCGTTGTTGCGATCAATCCCTTGCGATTTCTTTTCCACGCGGTTCGTGTCGTCAGCGCAGCTACGCTGTGCGGTGTCGAAGTGTGTCTGCTTATGGCGCGAACGCTTATCCATTCAAAGGAGTCACGTTATGAAACGAACACTGTTACTCGCCTCTCTATGCGCAGCCCTTTTCAGCTTCGCATTAGCGCAACGCAAGCCCACCACGAAACCAGCGGCGGTGCAATCTGCTCACAAAGTCACTGGACCTTACACGCACAAAAACCTCAGCGTCTTTCTGATTCACGGTGCCGACCAAACCGGCGGCAAGACCTATCTGACTTTGCAGGAAGCGATGCGGCAAAAGAAAGTCGTCGTACACGAAACCAAAAACGTCAATCAGCTCGCTATCGAAAACGTATCGAACGAGGATATCTATGTGCAATCGGGCGACATCGTAAAAGGCGGGCAGCAAGACCGTGTGCTTTCGATGGATTTCATCGTGCCGCCGCGTTCAGGCCGTATGCCCATCGAGGCGTTTTGCGTAGAGCAAGGCCGTTGGAGCAAACGCGCAGGCGAAGGAGTTATGGCATTCAGCGAATCGGTGAACGTATTGAGTTCAAAAGACCTCAAGCTCGCCGCCAAGCGCAGTCAGTCGCAACAAGAAGTCTGGCGCAACGTTGCTGTCGCTCAACAAAAACTGTCGAGCAATGTCAGAGCTAAAGTGGCGGCGGATGCTTCGGCGACGAGTTTGCAACTGACGCTCGAAAACCAAACGGTGAAAGCGACCGCGCAGGAATACCTCAAAACGCTGACGCCGATCATTGCCGATAAGGCTGATGTGATTGGTTACGCCTTTGCCATTAACGGCGAATTCAACAGCGCCGACGTTTACGCTTCGCCCGCGTTGTTCCGCAAGCTCTGGAACAAGTTGCTCGAAGCCAGCGCCATCGAGGCCATCAGTGAACTCAACCTCGCTAAATCAGATAAAGCTGTCACGGTGAAAGCGGTAGAGGCTACGTTGGCTGAGGCGGAGCGAGGTGCGCCGTCAGATAAAGACGTGACGCCGCGCGTCAAGTTGCGTACGCGTGAGAACAAGGAACACATCTTGTTTGAAACGCGCGATCAACAGCGCAAAGAGGCTTGGGTACATCGCAATTACGTGAAGAAGTAAATCGAGCGAGCGAAAAGAAAACGGCGGCGAGCTTCGTGGTGAAGCCCGCCGCCGTTTTGTAGTGAACAACCATCTGGCGATGAGTGTTAGCCTTTAGCTTTACGCAATTTGCTGTGTCTGATGCCATAGGCAAAGTAAATCACCAAGCCAATCGCCATCCAAACGATCAAGCGAATCCAGGTGTCGTAAGGCAGGCTTGCCATTAGCAACAGGCTGGTGATCGCCGAGAGCGGCGCGATGACCCAGACTGCCGGTACTTTGAACGGACGCGGCAAGTCAGGGCGAGTCTTGCGCAAGACCAGGATGCCGATGGCGACGATGACGAACGCGAAGAGCGTGCCGATGCTGACCAGTTCGCCTAGCAAACTGATGGGGACGAGCGCAGCCATGATCGCTACGATCCCGCCCGTTAGCAGGGTGGTGATGTGAGGCGTGCGGTATTTCGGGTGTACTTTCGCTGCCCAGTCGGGCAGTAAGCCGTCTTTCGCCATCGAATAAAAGACGCGCGGTTGTCCCATCATCATCACAATCATGGTCGAACTCAGTCCTAAAACCGTACCCCCGAGAACGATGTAGGTAAACGACTTGAGCAAGGTCTTGAGAAAGGTTCCTTCGGTGGCTTGGTTCGCGGCGGCGTTCATCGCAGCGGCGATAGGCGCCGTTTCACCTTTGAGTTGGGTATAGGAAATCAGCCCGACCATAATGCCCGAAACCAAAATATATAAAACCGTGCAAATCAAGAGCGAGCCAATGATGCCGCGCGGCATATCGCGCTGTGGGTTCTTCGCTTCCTGCGCCGCCGTCGAAACCGCGTCGAAACCGATGTAAGCAAAGAAAATCACGGCGGCCCCGGTGAAAATACCGCTGATGCCAAATTCACCGAACGTTCCCGTGTTGGGAGGAATAAACGGAGCGCAACCTGCGCTGCCCGCCGCGCAACCGATGCCTATATTCGACATATTGACAAATCCAATGCCGGCCACGATGAATAAGAGGACGATGAAAACTTTGACGACTACTACCATCGAGTTGAAATTGGCTGATTCCTGAATGCCTTTGACGAGCAGCAAGGTGACGGCAATCGAAATCAGAAAGGCCGGCAAATTGAAAAGGGCCGTTTCAATCTGGGGCGCGATTCCTACCTGACTCATTGCCTTGAGCAATTCTTCGGTGACAACGTTATAACCAAGCGATGGGTGCAAAATGGTATCGCCGATTTTTTGCCCATCCACCTTCTGAATCATCTCGCCGGTAAAAGCTATAAATTTGGTCCCTGGTGCAGCGCTCAGACTGACCGGAAAAGGGATGCCCAGCGCGCCCAACAATTTGATGACGTTACCCGACCAGCCGACGGCCACCGTGGCCGCGCCGAAAGCGTATTCTAAAATCAAATCCCACCCGATAATCCAGGCGACAAACTCGCCCAGCGTCGCGTAGCCATAAGCGTAGGCTGACCCGGAAATCGGCACGGCGGAAGCAAACTCAGAATAGCAGAGTGCGGCAAACAGGCTGACGATCCCAGCGATAATCATCGAAATTACCACCGACGGCCCCGCGTGTTTGCCAGCGGCTTGTCCCGTCAAAACGAAAATGCCGGTGCCGATGATGGCTCCGATACCGAGCAACGTGAGAGCCGTGGCGCTCAACGTTTTTTTCAAAGTGTGTTCGCCCGATTCGCCTGCTTCGGCGATGATTTGGTCAATAGGTTTGGTCGCAAAAAGTGACATTGAGAATTTCCTCCAAAGTCGGTGCTGGCGTGATCGCAATAGGCAAACACTCACAGTCGGGCTGCGCGTCGTCAATGCGTCGCCACAGGCCGTATTCAAGTGTTTGTTTGCAAAAGGTGGAAAAGTTACTACAGCGGAATGGGCTGCACTCTAAACGTAAGAATTCAGACGGTCAATCCCCGCGCTCCCAAAAGAAAAGAGCGAGTGATTGAATTCGCTCAATCACTCGCTCTTAAAAAGACCAACGAAACCGTGCCGGTCTAACGCGGCAGAAAGTCGTTAATCATTACGAAACTCATCAGCAGCAAGACCAGCACGAGACCGACTTGCTGAAAGCGTTCGCGCACGTTCATTGTGAGCGTGAGGCCGACGAGTCCCATGATCCACTCGACGATGATGAGCAAAATCATGCCGCCGTCCAGCACGGGAATCGGCAGCAGGTTGAAGATGCCCAGATTCAAACTGAGCAAGCCCGTCAGGCGAATGACCTGGGCCAGCCCACCGGATTCATACGCCATCGAGGTCTCTTTGGCGATGCGCACCGGACCACCCAGCACGTCGCGTACGGAACGCTTGCCCGCGAACATCTGTTGAAAGATTACGCCCGACATACGCAGGATGCGCATGTTGAAATCCCAGCCGAAGCGCAGGGCTTGCGCCAGCGAATTGGTTTTGATGAGTACTTGACGTTGCGGCGCTGAGAAACGCACGCCGACGCGATAAGCCCCGGCAGATTCATCTTTCATCGGCTTCACGCGCAGATCAAGCCGTTGGCCGTTGCGGTCAACCGCAAACAGCATTTCTTCGCCTGTCTGGATGGTGCGCATTAATTGGGTTTGCGAATAAATCGGCACCGCGCTGAGTGCGACAATTTTATCTCCGACTTTCAAGCCCGCTTGATCGGCAGGCTTACCGGAAGTGACTTCCTCAACGCGCAGGAAATCAACCTGTGGTTCAAGGTCGGCGCGCCCGATTTTTTCGCTGCCTTGTTGTTCGACGCGGGGAGTGATTTTTAGCTCAAGGCGCTGCCCGTTACGCAAGGCCGTGAGCGGAATCGCTTCGTCAAAGCGAATCATCGTTTCGTCGCTTAAATCCTGCCAAGTCGGGTTGACTTTGTTTTGGTAACTGACGATTTGATCGCCTTTCATTAGCCCGGCTTTTTCGGCGGGCGAACCCGACCTTACGTCCCCCAATACGACTTGTTGTGAATTGAGAATATCGTCTTCGTAACCAATCAGAATGCCAGCGGCCGGAATCAATAGAGCCGTAGCGATATTGAAAAGCGGCCCGGCTAAGGCGACCAGCAATCGCTTCCAACCGGGATGCGCGAGAAACTCTTCGGGCGCGGCGTCGCTCGCGCCTTGCAACGCTTCCATGTTCTCGCCCTTGAAGCGTACGTAACCGCCCAACGGAATCGCGCTCAGGCGAAAGTCGGTGCCATCCCATTGAAAGCCAAACAGACGCGGCCCGAAACCTACCGAAAAAACCTCTGCGGGGATGCCAAGCATTTTAGCGACAATAAAATGTCCGAACTCGTGGATGACGACCATCACGCATAAAACGCTGATGAAGAGGACTACGGTTAAGAGCACTGCATTCTCCTTTGGCGGTTGCCTCTGATTGGCACCGCGTAATTTGTGTTAGCCACTGTGTCGTATTCACGCAAACGACGGTGAGCCACGAGGTGAACTATAGATAATTTGGTTCAATTCCCCCAGCCCGCGAGGCAGTCTAGGGGACACCTATAGGGGTGTCAAACTTGAAATAGGCGCTTATTTTGCGGCTTGACCAACGATCAACTACGCTATTTTTACCGCCTTTGATGATGTTCATTTGGGAGAGTTAGACAGCTTGGAGTGGAGGCTCAGGCAAAGAATTACGTGTTATTGCAGACTTCATTTTGCGCGTAACTTTAGGTGGCACTAGCCGCTTGGGCGTTCGCAGTGATGGCGCGAGAAACCCATTCGCGTGCCCATTGATCGGCTCGTAATACAGTGTCTAGATTTAATGCAGAAGAGGAGGCAGGTTGCGAGGTGTGTTCCGCACAAGCCGCGCCGATCAACCGTGCGATGTCGCCGAATTTGATCTGGTCGGCGAGGAAGGCCGCGACCGCGACTTCGTTGGCGGCGTTCAACACGGCGGGCATCGTGCCGCCCGCGCGCAAAGCCGCGTAAGCCAACGCTACGCACGGGAAGCGTTCGGTGTCGGGCGCGAAAAATTCGAGCTTGCTCAAGGCGGTTAAATCAAGCGCAGGCAAATCCGCTGGATGCCGCGCCGGATAGGTCAGCGCGTATTGAATCGCGTGGCGCATATCGGTCACACCGAGTTGCGCGATCAACGAACCGTCAACCAGTTCGATCATCGAATGAACTACGGATTGCGGATGCACGACAATGTCAATCTCATCAGCCGAAGCGTTAAACAGCCAGCGCGCTTCGATGACTTCCAAACCTTTGTTCATCATCGTGGAGGAATCAATGGTGATTTTCGCGCCCATCTGCCACGTAGGGTGTTTCAACGCCTGCGCCCGCGTCGCGCTTTCGATCTCGGCTGGGCTGGCTTTCCAAAACGGCCCGCCCGAAGCGGTGAGAATCAGTCGTTTCACTTCAGCGCGTTTTTCGCCGCGTAAGCATTGATGCAGCGCGTTGTGTTCGCTGTCTACCGGCAACAATTCCGCGCCGGACTTTTCTGCCGCGCGCGTCATGAGTTCGCCCGCGATGACGAGGGTTTCTTTATTGGCGAGGGCGACGCGGCGACCGAGTTCGAGCGCGCGATAAGTGGGCAGCAAACCCAATGCGCCGACAACTGCGCCGACGACGATGTCTGTGTTGTCGCAAGTGGCGACTTCACTTAGTCCGTCAACGCCAACGCCGATGTGCGGCGCAGTGACCGAACGTTGCCGCAATTCATAACGCAGCTTATCCGCTGCCGCTTCATCAGCGACTGAAGCCACGCGCGGGCGATATTTTTCAATCTGTTGGGCCAGCAATTCGACGTTGCCGCCTGCGCCTAAGGCCGCGACGCCGAAGCTGCCTGCCAACGCATCTACGACGCGCAACGTGTTGCAGCCAATCGAACCCGTCGAGCCTAGAATCGCAACCTGTTTCATACGGAGAAGAATAGAGGAGTCAGGAGTCAGGAGTCAGGAGTCAGGAGTCAGAGCGATAGTGTTTTCTGGCTCCTGAATTCTGATTCCTGACTCCTTCTACCTCAAAAATGTGACCGCGTAGTAATAAAGCAGCGGCGCGTTGAAAAGCATACTGTCTAAGCGATCTAAGAAGCCGCCGTGGCCGGGGATGAGTTGCCCTGCGTCTTTGGCTTTCGCGCCGCGCTTCAGCATGGATTCGCACAGGTCGCCCGTCGCGCCCAGCACGCCCATCACGAGCGCGAGCGGTACGGCGTGCGCGAGCGGCAGTTCGGGAAAAAAAGTGTAATGCGCGATGAGCGCCGCGATGACGTTGCCGATCAATCCGCCGACTGCGCCTTCTCTGGTTTTGCCCGGACTGATGCGCGGAGCCAGTTTGTTTTTACCCAGCGTGCGTCCGGTGTAATAAGCGCCGGTGTCGCCCGCGAAGACGACCACGAAAAACAGCGTCAGCAACTTGGCGGGCAAGTGATTGGTGTCGTCCGCGACCAATCGTAACGCGACGATATATCCACCCAAGACCGCGACATACAACACGCCGAACAACCGTTCACTGACCGTCGGCAGCACGTTGGTCAGATCATCGTTGTCACGCGGCGCAAAGAGTTGCAGCAGCAATTCGACAATGACCAACGCCACGACGATTGCCGTGACGCAATCAATCCGCTGACCATAAAACGCCAGCAAGATGCTGCCCGCCGCGATCAAGCCTTGCGCCTGCCCGCCACATTTGGCGAGGCGATGGAATTCGACTAAGCCCAGCAAGACGGCTGCGGCAGCCATTGCGATGAAATAAATCGGAGAACCCAGCCAGAGAGCGGCAAAGAGAATTGGCAGGACGACGATTGCGGTGATGACACGAGCCATTAACTTATGAGGCGCGTTGCGCGGCTTCGGCGATTAGGCCGCCGTAACGGCGTTCGCGTTTTTGATAATCCAGCAGCGCCGCGAACAAGTCAGGGCGGCGGAAGTCAGGCCATAGCGTATCGGTCACGTAAATTTCAGCGTAAGCGATTTGCCATAACAGAAAGTTGCTTATGCGCAACTCGCCGCTCGTGCGTACGAGCAGGTCGGGCGCGGGTTGATTGGCGGTGTAAAGATATTTTTCTACATCGGCTTCGTTGATCGTGTTCGGTGCGCGTCCGGTTTGCTGGCACTCGGCGGCGAGTTGACGAAAGGCGTCAACGAGTTCAGTGCGTCCGCCGTAATTCAGCGCGACGTTCAGAATCATTCCCGTATTGCCTCTCGTCTTTTCTTCTGAAGCGCGCAATTCTTTTTGCACTGATTCATCGAGTTCGTTGGTGCGTCCGATAGCGCGAAAGACGATGTTTTCACGGTGGAGGTTGGTGACCTCTTTGCGCAGATATTCTTTGAGAAAGGTCATCAACGCTTCGACTTCAAACGGCGGACGCTTCCAGTTCTCGACCGAAAAGGCATAGAGCGTTAGGGCTTCGATGCCGAGGCGGGTGCAGGTGTCAACGGTGACGCGAACTGATTCGACGCCCGCGCGATGTCCGGCGACGCGCGGCAGAAAGCGTTTTTTCGCCCAACGTCCGTTGCCGTCCATGATGACCGCGATGTGACGCGGCAGGCGCGCGGCGTCGAGTTGTCGCAACAGCGATTCATCGCGCGAGCCTGATTCAATTTGTCCGGCAAAGTTCTCTAGCATGTTAAAGGAGTGCGAGGTGTCGTCAGAAAGCGGCGCATCTTAGTACTCGACTTTTGCGAGCGTCAACCCGTGTGCAGGAGCCGCCGTGCCGGTGAGTTGACGATCACCGCGCGCCAGAATTTCAGCAATAGAATTGATGGGCAAGCGATTGCGATTCACGTCTACCAACGCGCCCACCATTGTGCGAACCTGATAACGCAAAAAACCGTTGCCGCTGAACCACAAACGCCACAACACGCCGTCGGTTTCCAATCGAAAGTCGGTCAGCGTGCGCACGTGTGATTTCACCGCCGACGAACTCACCGTGAAGGCCGTGAAATCATGCTGCCCCAACAACGCCGCCGCGTTGGAGCGCAAGCGTTCAGCGTCGAGTTCGTAAGGGAAGTGCCACGCATAGCGCGACCACAACGGATTCATCACTTGATTCACATAGATTTGATAGCGATAGGTTTTGGCTTGCGCGTGATAGCGCGCGTGAAAGTCATCGGGCGCGACTTCAGCCGTCAGCGCGCGTATGTCGTAAGGCAGATTGCCATTCAACGCATTGCGCAACCGCCATACGTCCCATTGCTTGTTCAGACGAAACGATACGACTTGCCCTTCGGCATGGACTCCGGCGTCGGTGCGTCCGGCGGCGTGAATGATGACCGGCTCGCCCGCCAGTTTTTGCAACGCATCGCCCAGCACGCTTTGAATCGTGACGAATCCGTCCTGCCACTGAAAGCCGTGATATTCAGTTCCGTCGTAAGCGAGTGTGACGCGGTAATTCATGCAGCAATCATTTATTCAGACAGGCCAAATAGTGCGCAACTCATTAGGGCCAAGCACTTCTTCAGGGATGCGGCAATCAGCCGCCAATATTTCCGCTACTAAAGGTCTTACCTCAGAAGAGAGCCAGGCGATGAGCGATTCATCGTCTTTCGTCGCCTTGCTGGCGCGGTATTTCATCCCGGTTGGATAGCCGAACTCGCTCGCCGCTTGCAACATTGCACGATGCACTTGCGTGGCGGGTTCGACGGACGGCAAGCCGACTTGAAGCGCGACTTGGCTTGCCGCATTGAGCGAATGACTGAATTGCCGCCACCATACGCAATCATTCCGTAGGGTGCGTGTCGCATTTGGCGCGCGACAGCAAAAGAAGCGATGTTCTCAAAGATGAGTACGCTGGGCTTTTCATTCAACGATTCCCAGGCGAGCGGCGGAACGTCTTCAACGCAGCCCAACAATTCCAGGCCTAACCGCTCAGGGCCGAAGAGCGCCCCCTTCGCCAGCGCACCGAGACGCTTTTCATCGCCAGTGAGTTGCAACGACCGATATTTCAGCGGAGCCAGTTGTACGAACTCACGATTGACGAACCCTTGATGTACGCGCTGCAAAAAAACTCTTGGTCGGGCGCGAGCTTGAGCAAGTCCGCTACCCAGTGCAGCCGCGCGTGCCAGGGGAAGAGTCGCCACCGCTTTTCCGACAGTGGTTTAGGGCGCGCGATTCGGTCTACTGATTTTGGAATATGTGGATCGAAGTCTCTGTCCCAGCGACGTCCATGAGCCGAAGGAATTTTGATCACGCCTTGCGCTTCAACGTGCCGGAGCGCTGCCAGCATCCAGCGCCGTGGTTCGGTTCCGCGCGGACGGTGCGGAAAGGCTTCAACAAAGACGGTCCACAAGGTCTGTGCGGAAAGATGACGTTCAGGCTGCGCGGCCAGCCGTTGAGCAAAGTCATCCAAACGCTTCGGCTCGATTTCCCCTGAGTGGGGTTCTGTGAGATTCATACGTTCACTCAGTGATGGCAGCCGTTGCCAATGCTTAGTGCGAATTGTCAGGTCGCAGGAGCCGCGTCGTCTCGACGGCATTGCCGTTGTCCTCCAACTCTACGATTTGACGGTCAGTAGTACGGTCATACCTGCCGTTACGCAAGCGCGATATTCAGCGGTGGCCTGTTGCTCCATCGTTTTTATCGCGGATAGCTCGGCGAGAATCTGTTCGCGTGCTGTCGCTACGTCTTGGGCGAGACGGTTATAGCTGTTTGCGGTGAGTGCGATCTGAAGAATACTTTTTTCACCATGAAACCTTACCCACAAGAGTTTCATTACGAAGCAAGACATCCTGGGTTGGTTTCGTCACTGTGGCTACCGGGTCGCACGCACCTGAAAATCGCTATAAGGTGCTGATTTTTTTGGGGCAAGCGAAAAATACACAATTTGCTGAAGGGGCAAGAGGCTGACGAAATTAATTTTCAGAACGCTTGGTGATGCTGACGGAAAAAACTCTCGGCGTTCACGCCTGTTGTCGTCGCAAGGCTAATACTTCATCCGCCAATCGCATCAGTTGGTTGCGCAAGACTGTGCCGTCGAGATCAGGCAAAGGTGGATAGTGTTCAGGCAACGTCAACGGACGTTCAGGTTCACGATGCACAGCAGGCACACGGGTGAACATCTCATAAACCCGCCATTCCGTAACGCCAACGTCGGACTTCTGCCATTTCAATAAACGGCCTAACTCCGCATCGCATTCGCTGATCGCATTGAGCAGCGCGCTGCAAAGAAACGTAGCGCAATACAACGTCTTCCCGCTCTGACAACCATTCGACTGCCCATGAGCCTGTAAGACGCGGCACGTCGGCGGACAGCATCCCGTGCCTTGCGCGTGACAGCGGCGGCAAATGTCGAATACGCCACTCGCGGCAAAGAATCGGTCGAGTTGTGCGATGAGTTCGTCGCGCGTGAGGCCGTCTTGAATGCCAACTTGAATTGAAGATGTTTGGCGTAACTGCTGACGAGCGGCACGCGCGCAAGCCGGACAAAGCTGCTGTTCGCTTACCGCCGCAGGTTCACGCGCCGCGCCAAACGTCCACTGATGAAAGGTTCGTGCATTCGCCGACTGGCATTGTTGGCAAGCGGCGCTCACAACACGTCGGCAATCGCCGCGCAGATGCCGCCGATATTGCTGTCATTCATCGCGGCGAGGCAGATGCGTCCGCTGCTGACCAGATAAAGGCTGTTCCGTTCGCGCAGCGTTTTGACTTGCTCTGCCGTCAAGCCCGAATAAGAAAACATCCCGCGTTGCTGTTCGATAAAGCTGAAATCCTGTTCGATGCCTTGCTCGCGCAACATCGCCGTGAACTTGCCGCGCATGCTTTGAATGCGTTCGCGCATCTCTGTGAGTTCGGCTTCCCATTGCGCACGCAACGCCGCATCGCCCAACACCGTCGCCACGACCTGCGCGCCGTGCGAAGCCGGGCTGGAATAGTTCGTGCGAATCACGCGCTTGACCTGACTCAAGACACGCTTTGACTCTTCGGCGCTCGCGGTCAACACGGTGAACGCGCCGATGCGTTCGCGGTAAAGCCCGAACGATTTCGAGAACGAACTCGCAATCAGACACGGGATACCCGCTTCGGCAAAAGCCCTGACGGCGAAGGCATCGCTTTCGAGTCCATCGCCGAAACCCTGATAAGCGAAATCGAGAAAGGGCAACAGGCCGCCTGCTTTCACTACGTCAATCACCAGTCGCCATTGCTCCTCGTTCAAGTCAACGCCGGTGGGATTATGGCAACAAGCGTGCAACACGATGACGCTATTCGCAGGCAGCGTCTTGAGCGTTTCGAGCATGCCGTTGAAATCCAATCCGTGCGATTCGGCGTCGTAGTAAGGATAAACATTGACCTTGAATCCGGCGGCTTCAAACAGCGCCTGATGATTTTCCCAACTCGGATTGCTAATCCAGACCTGCGCGTCGGGCAGAAAGCGGCGGACGAAATCGGCTCCGATTTTCAAGCTGCCCGTACCGCCCAAGCCTTGCACCGTCACGGCGCGGCCTTCGGCCAGCACTTGCGAATCTGCGCCGAGCAAAAGTTGTTGCACGGCTTTGTTGTAAGCAGGCAAACCATCAATCGGCAGATAGCTTTTCGTCGCTTCCGATTCGTAAAAGCGTTTTTCGGCTTCCCGCACGACGTTCAGCACAGGCACTTTGCCCGTCGCGTCTTGATAAACGCCTACGCCGAGATTGACCTTGGCGGGGTTTGGGTCTTGGTTGAAGGCTTCGGTCAGCCCAATGATCGGATCAGGAGGCGCTTGTTCGATGTGTGCGAAGGAAGAAGACATTGCGTTCGATAAATCCTTTGTTTGCGTATTGAAATATTAGGCGAGTAAGTCGAGATTATGCCCGCCTCCCCGCCTTGTGACAACGCTACGAATTTTTCATCGCCCTGTTAATGCCCTGCGTTGGCAGACGTTTTCTGTGAAGTCAGTGGCGAAAAATTGCGGCGAACTTTTTTATTGAGCAGGCGTAAAGCAACCCGTTCGCGCCGCACCAAACTGAGGGAATATCTATGAGAAACGTGATTAGCTTTTATCTCGACGCCGTACGTCTGGCCGTACAATCCATCTTTGCGCACAAGCTGCGCGCCTTTCTCACCCTCATCGGCATCATCATCGGCGTCGCCTCGGTCGTCGTCGTCGGCGCAGCCATCAACGGACTCAACTCTTATGTGCTGACGAGCGTTTCGAAAATGCTCGGCGTCAATCACTTCATGATTGCGCGCATCGCCCACAACGGACGCCTGTCTGACGAGCAATGGGAAAAGATGAATCGCCGCAACAAATCGCTTTACCTAAGCGATTATGAATGGCTGAGAGAACGTTGCGTCAAGTGCGCTGAGGTCGGCGCGCAAGTGCAAACCAGCACCAAGCTCGAACAAAACGGACAGGAAGTTTTCGGCACGCGCGTCGAAGGCGTGACCGCCAATTTCGTCGCCATCGGAAGTAAAGAAATCGGCGAAGGCCGCTTTTTCTCAGACGGCGAAGTGAAAAGCGCCGCGCTCGTCACTGTCATCGGCACCGACGTGCGCGATAAAATTTTCGCGGGCCAAGACCCCATCGGCAAAGAACTCAAAGTCTCAGGTTGCGCGCTGCGCGTCATCGGCGTCGAAGCCCAGCGCGGCTCGATGTTCGGCAATTCGCTCGACAATACGCTGTATCTGCCCATCACGACCTTCGGACACATTTATGGCCGTCGCCAAAGCATCAGCTTGCACGGCAGCGCGCTCGATCAAGAGCAATTCAACGCCGCGATGGACGAAGCGCGCATGGTGATGCGCAACCGTCACAAACTCGTCGGCGATGACGAAGACGATTTTGGCCTGGTGAATACCGCGCAAATTAAAGATCAGGTAGACGATTTCACCAGCAAGATCGCGCTGGTCGTCATCCCCGTGACGTTTCTTTCGTTGCTAGTCGGCGGCATCGTCGTGATGAATATCATGCTGGTCAGCGTGACTGAACGAACCTTTGAAATCGGTTTGCGCAAAGCGGTCGGCGCGCGCAGCGGACAAATCCGTTTGCAGTTCATGATCGAATCGGCCTTGCTCACTTCGGTGGGCGGACTGTTCGGCCTCTTGCTCGCGTGGGGCGTAGCTTATGGCGTGCGCGTGCTGACTGAAATTCCGATGACGATCACGATTATGTATGTCGTGCTGTCGGTTTTCTTCTCAGGCGGCATCGGCATGATCGCGGGCATCTATCCGGCGATTAAAGCGTCGCGGCTCGATCCGATTGTGGCGCTGGCAAAAAACTAACCTGGGAGCGCCCGCATCCTGCGGGCTGTAAAAAAAGCCGCGAAGCGCTCCTTTTCTCCTGGTCTTTCGCAATGCAAATACTGGAATAAAGGAAGGCTGCGCCGCTTTTTTTACAGCCCGCAAGGATGCGGGCGCACCCAGGCTAAGACTGAACAATTATGCAAAACACTATCTCGCTCGCACCATCCGTCACCAAAACGCGCCGCTTCAATCTCGCGCGCTGGCTGCCCATCGAAACCATCAAGATGGCGCTCGACACCGTGCGTTCGCACAAGTTCCGCAGCTTTCTCACCGTGCTCGGCATCGTCGTCGGCGTCACCGTCGTCATCGCGGTCGCTTCGATTCTGACGGGCATGCGGCGTAGCGTCATCAACATGGTTGAGGAATACGGCACGAATAATATCTATGCCTTTCACCTGACGACCGGCCCGCGCATGGGCGACCGCGACCGCAGCGAGTATTACCGCAAGCCGCTCACGCCCGCAGACGCCGCCGCCATTCGCGCGCAAGCCGACGCCGTCGAAGCCGTCGCCAACACCGGCTTTCTCTGGCGCGTAGACCGCAACGTCAAGTTCCGCGATTTGTCTTATAAGCAAGGCGACTTTCAGGGCGTCTCAGCGGCTTACGCGCAAGTCGCCAACGTCTCGCTGGCCGAGGGCCGCTTCATCAGCGAAGTGGATGACGAACATCGCCGCCACGTCATGGTCATCGGCATCAACGTCGTCGAAGCCCTGTTCCCTCATCAGGCCAACCTCGCCGGTTCGGTCGTCTCGTGGATGGGCAAGGAATTCGAAGTCATCGGCGTACTCGAAAAGCGCAAGGCCGGTTTTTTCGGCGAGAACGAAGAAGACAGCGCGATCTTTATTCCGTATGAAACGGCGGTCAAGCTCTCGCCGCGCAGCGAATGGATGATGCTCAACAT
>JAYSVR010000266.1:0-50828 GCA_043718445.1 Acidobacteriota bacterium
TGTTTCGACATGCCTTTTTACGAGGAGATTTCTAGCGATGCCGTCTATTCGTAACCTTTACATCAGCCTCTTTTTGCTGATCGCGTTATTCGTTCCCACAGTTTCGGCGCAAGCCATCATCGAACCGCCGAAAGACAAAACCGTACAGGCCGTGCCGCCCGTCAAACTCAGTGAGTTTGGCGCACTGAGCGCGCGCCTGTCAGAAAAAGCAGGCTATTTCGGTTCTGACAATCTGGTCTCGAACGAACTTTCTTATCTGCATCCGCTGGGCAAGCTCAAAGAGATGAACGTGACGGGCGGCGTTTATATCGGCGTCGGCCCCGATCAGAATTACAGCTACATCGCGCAGATCAAGCCGAAGCTCGTGTTGCAGGTAGACATTCGCCGCGACGCGCAATTGCAGCATTTGCTTTACAAGGCGCTGTTTATGATGGCGAGCAGCCGCGTCGAATATCTGTCTTATCTGTGCGCGCGTCCGCTGCCCAAAGACTCGAAAAAATGGTCTGAGAAAACCATTCGTGATTTGGTCGAATACTTCGACCGCACGCCGCAAGACCCCAAGCTCGTCGAAAAACTCAAAGCCGACGTGCTGAAAAAAGTGCAATCCTTCGGCATGGACTTGCAGCCGCGCGAACTCGAAACCATCGCTGAAATCCATCACGCCTTTTATGAAGATTGCCTCGAAGTGCGCTACACGATTCGTGATCGCAACACGGGACGCTTCTTCCCGGCCTTTCGTGAATTGCTGCTCGAAAAAGATTTAGACGGCAACTATCGCAACTACATGGCTAACGAGGCCGACTGGCTGGTACTCAAGCAATTGCACGATCAAAACAAAATCGTACCTGTCACGGCTGACTTATCGGGCGTCAAAGCCATCAGGGAAATCGGCGCTTATCTGAAAGAGATCAACGAAAAGGTCTGCGCGTTCTATGTCTCGAACGTAGAGTTTTATCTGTGGCGTTACAACACCTTCGACAAATGGGTAGACAACCTCAAGGCGCTGCCGATTGACGCGAAGAGCGTCATCATTCGCAGCTATTTCAACTACGCCTATTACACCAATCCGCACCCGCAAACGATTGATAACTCGTTCAGCGTGCAATTGCTGCAAACCATTGAGAGCTTGATTCAGGATCAGGCTGAACGCGGTTACGATTCTTATTACGAGATGGCTACGCGGCGGAGCCTTGAGTTGCAGCATCGCCAACCCTAAAAAAAGTATTTTCGCTCAACCCCTTGACAGAAAACGCTGTGTGCATAGAATCACGGTTCGCTTTAACGCGGGGTGGAGCAGCCTGGTAGCTCGTTGGGCTCATAACCCAAAGGTCGTAGGTTCAAATCCTACCCCCGCAATAAAGAAAAAGGCCGGAAGCAAAAAACTTCCGGCCTTTTTCATTTTGTGTGGCTTCTCATCGTCCAACCAGGGCCAACCAGCTTCAGTTTGCTTGCGGTGACAGCGGAGCAGGATCGCGCCAACAGGTTTGCGACCCCGCGCTTAGGTCACAATGAATGGGTGAGTAAGGCGCTCCGTCATCGCCGTAGCCTGAGAAACGATGCCCGGCTTGCAGTGCGACGCTAGGCGGGCGTGTGCGTACGGATTCGTTGCCAGCGATGCGGCCTTCTTCGTCTTCGCCTGCGAGCAATACGGTTTTATCCCAATAGGCACCGAAGATTACGCTCCAATACCAGCGACCTGAGCCGGGGCTGAAGACGCGTGCGATGCCGATGCTTTTCCAGGCAGGCAAGGTTGACAGTCCCTGAGGCATGGCCTGATGCATGTTTGGATTGAATTGTGCCGCTTCAAATAATTCAGTTGCGTTACCGGCATAAGCCCATTCGCTCTCGTCAACCGGGGCGAACGTACCAGGAAAGCCGAACGCGCGGGCGCGTTGGGCGGCATTACGGCCCAGACTGTCGGTGACGTCGGCTTGTTCGCGTTGCGCCATGTCGCGGACTGACCATTCACTGGCTTGGCATAAGCTGAGGCTCACGTTCAGCGGGCTTAACTGATGCGCGACTCGCCACTCATTGAGTTGCTGGATGGCTTGCCACTCCGCTTCGTCCAGCGTGATGTTTTCGTCGTTCAGTCTCGGCTCGCGGATTGGTGAAGCATTGTGCGTATCAGCAACAGCATCTTCCACACTTTGAAGTTCAGACCTAAGCGAAGTGACGGCAGTGTCCGCCGCCGACGAAACAGCGGATTGGCTTCCCGTCTTGAGCAAGAGAAAGGCGTTGAATTCGAGTCCCAGATTGCCGCCGCGCAAGGGCAATTGAATGCTGACGCCGTCATAGGTGCCAGATAACACGGGGTTGCCCTTCAACGATTGAGCGTTTTGAATCGTAAACATATCGCCGGTGCGCAGGATGCCTGCCAACTGCGAGGCGCTCAACGTGATCGTCGTTTGTAAGTCCCAATTGAAAACCGCGATATGGGCGCGACCAGCTTCGTATTGATTTTTGCGCACGGCGACACGGGTTCCCGTGGGGCGGCCATTGTTTCCGTTCAGCCATTGGCTGTGCGAGTCGAGTCCGGTCGCAGCAACCCAATCCTTTAAGTTGTAATTCGAGCCTCCCGCGTTTACGCCGTAAGAAAAAGGCCGTTGTGCGTCCCGCGCGAAATAGCGATTGTTATCCCACTGATAAGGCACTGCCGTTGGGGCGGTTGGTGTATTCAACGCGATTAGTTCGCGGTCGGCGATGAAGGTGTTGCCGGTCATCACGATGCTTTCCCAGCGCGTGATGTAACTGAGCGCCGTCACGCCACCGACGAAATAGTTGTCGCGCAACGCTACGTCTTTGTTGGTGAGAGCGAGATACCCCAGGCGAATGCTCGTGCCGCGCGCCGTCAACGGATGGTATGCGTAATTATTGGCCCACACGATTTTTTCTGCGCCCAGCTTTGAGCCGACGAACATATTATCAATGCGATCATTGTCGGGGCGTGGGCGGGCGGCTGATCCGTTATTGAAAGCGATATTGCCTTCAAACGCGACGCCGCTGATCGCTGTCGCTTCGCCGTAGGCTTTCATGCCGGTGGCGTAGTTATCGAAAGAGATATTGTCGCGGATATATTTCGTGCCGACGTGATTTTGAATATACAAGCCATGCCCGTTGCCGCGCGTGTCGTTGGGGCCTTCCCAGCCGTTGCGATACAGCACGTTTCCATAGGCTTCGGTTTCTTCGGCGGCATTCCACAGACCCAGCGCATTGCCCGTATCGTGAATGACCAGATTGATGAGTTTGATGCGCTTGCCGAAAACCGTTATCCCGGTGGGCCGTGCCAGATCGCGGTTGGCGGTCGTATTGGTCACTTCAAAATCACGGAAGATCAAATCGTTGCCGTCAACGCGAATGCCGCCGTTGATCATTGCCCATTCGCCGGGATATGACCGCACGGTAATCGGAGCGGTCGGCAGTCCATTTAACTCAGCTCGAAAAGGCGATTCCTCAGTGCCTGACAACGCTGCGCCGGGCAGTGTGTAAAGGCCGCTGCGCAACCAGATGGTCATGCCCGCGCGCGCAGTGCTGTTGGCAGAAAGTGCCGAAGCCAAATCCAGCGGGCTGTTGATCGCTCCCGTATTCGTTGCCGTTCCGGTAGGCGAGACGAATACGCCCGAAGTCGGTGTCGGCGCTGGGTTGATTTCAACCACGTTGGAAGGCAGCGAAGCTAAAGTAGTGGCACTGAAGGTTTCGACGTAATAACGATAGCCCAACCCTGCCAGCGCCGTGTCATCAAGATACTCGGTTTGCAGTGGATCAATGCTGCGTAAGAGTTGAAAGGCTCCGAAGAGTTGAAAGGGGCCGAGATTGGTGGCGCGATAAATGCGAATGGATTGAACCTTGCCCGGGTTTTCGACAACCCAACTTAATTTTACTGCTGAACTCTTTTCAAGCCTGGCGCTCAAGGTAATGCGTTGGCCTCGGCTGATTTGTGCGTAGGCACGGTAAGGGCGGAACGACGCCATCAGCGGCAGCAGTAATGCGGCGATGAGGGCGATGAAGCAGGCGCGTTGCCCTTCACTGCCCATCCATTTTTTCAAACGATTGCTTGCTTGCGTGCGAGGATGCGAAACCCGATTCATCATTTTCACCATTCCCTTATCCCCAGATCACTGGCGATCACCGACTTAATCTGTTGTCACTTTTGAGCGCGAGCTTTTTAGCGAACGCGGAAATATGAATACATAAATTCTCAAGCCTTCTCATCGTATGGCAGTCGGATTTTTCAAGGTTTCTTATAGGCGGCAGTGACTAATTTGCGACTGGCTGGGGCTGAATGGCTAGGGCGATGAAAGGGATAGGTAGTCTTTGAGTGTAATGGCTGCCGAGTGTTAGTGAGTTTGTTTGGAGGCAGTTCGTGGCGGCATTGGAAATGATTGGGAGAATTGTCTTTGCCCAAACGAAAAAGGCCGGAAGCGTAAACTTCCGGCCTTTTTCGTTTGGGTTGTTGGCTGGTGTGAGACGCTATTCGATCAGCTTGAAGACAAGTTGCGGATCATCCGTGCGATTGCCGTCGGCAGTCCAGCCGCGCACGAAATTTTTCATCCTGGTACCACCGTCTACGGCAAAGAAGGTGAGTTGATCAGGCGTCGCGTGAACGCGAATGATCGCTTTCGGCAGCGAGCCTTGCCGGTTGAAAGTGACGACCTCTTCGTTTTTCTCGGCGTCGTGTTCTACCTGCCAAGTGCCGGTTTCGCTGGGCGTAGGAATTTGCAAGGCGCGATAGCCGCGTGAGTACCACGTGCCGTTGGCGCGTATCTCAAGCTCCATCACGAGGGGCGAACGATCCCACGGCGGGTCGTTCGCGCGGATCAAGCCATCTTCCATACGTTGCCACGCGACGCGCCATAGGCCGACGAGGTTGGAGGCCGCAGAAGGTTCATTGAGCCTGGGGTTCTCTTGCAGCGGCGGATCGCGCCAACAGACTGCGCCTCCGGCATCGGCGTCGCAATGAATCGGTGCGTATGGCGAACCGTCATCGCCATAACCAGTAAACCGATGTCCCGCCACCAACGCCGCGCTGGGCGGGCGCGTGCGTATGAACTCATTGCCAGAGATGCGGCCTTCGGCGTCTTCGCCCGCGAGCGGAACGGTCTTATCCCAATACGCGCCGAACAGAATGCTCCAATACCAGCGACCGGTGCTGGCGTTCAGAAAGCGCGCTACGCCGACGTTTTTCCACGTGGCGATGGTGAAAAATCCCTGATTGCGCAACGGCGAAAGCAGCCGTCCGAAAGCGACGCGGCCTGTGGTATCGCCTGAATGCGCTAGTTCGTTTTCGTCGAGCGGGGCCAGCGTGCCGGGGAAACCGAACGCCCGCGCGCGTTGCGCCGCAGTGCGATCAAGGCTGTCAGTAGTAGCAGCCATGCCGCGTTTTGCCATATCCCGCGCTGACCATTCACTGGCTTTCGACAGGCTGATGCTCACGCCCAGCGGACTCAGCTTTTGCGCCAGACGATGTTCGTTGAGCAGCTTGATGAATTCCGTCTCTTCAGCGTCGAGCGTGAATTGCACATCGTTATCGGGGCTCGGAGTTGGAGTTGGTGTCGGACTCGGGGTTGGTGCTGGAGTTGGTATAGGTGTGGGAACCGGAGTTGGCGACGGCGTTACGACGGGCGTGGGCGTCGCGGGGGGCACACTGGAATTTCTTTTGATGACCCAGGTGGCGAAGGCCGCGCCGTGCGGGCCATCCATTTTCAGTTGGGCAGCCGGGCCAGTGCCGCTTTGGTCTGGTGTTGGATTAAAGTAGCTGGGGGCGTTGTCAGGCAGCTTCACGAAATTTTGTACGTGCCAGGCTTGCCAACTTTGATGCGCGCCTACCCACGGAGCCAGATCAACAGCCCCAGAGTTTTCCCCCGTCCACGAAACGACCGTCACGAAGGCAAAGTCTGGCAAACCCGTCAAGGGGCGGACTGCGACTTTAATGGTTCCGGTGGGGTCTTTCTCTACGGAATTGAGGTCGTATTTGGTGACGGCCTGCCAGCTATCAATATACAAAAACGGTAGCTTGAGCTTGCGGGCCGTGGCGTAATTCGTGTCGTTATACCAGGCACCGTTTCTGGTTTCGTCGAACGACCAATAGGTGTTGTGATTGATCGTATTTCCCGCATTCTCAAAAGTCGTACCGTCAGCGGTTTGGACGGAAATAGTGGGCACGCTGGAAATGGAGTTTTTGCCGCTGATGAGAGTATTTTCGGTGACCGTTAGGTTCTTTTGGTATTTCAGTTCCAATGAGCCGTGGCCGCCGCCGGAAGCGATGTAGTTGCCGCGAATAACGGTATTGGTGTTTTGCTTATTCACGTAGCCGACGATCACGTTAGTGCCGTTGCGATTCGCAGGTTGCCAACAGATATTATTCAGGAAAGAGTTTCCTTGCGCCGGATAGGTGATGGTTCCTCCGAGCAGGAAATTTTCAGCATTCCTTCCTTCGTGCGCCTTTGCGATAGAGCCGTTGTTGAAAAAGGTCGAGTCTTCAATTGTGAACAGATCGGCATACGAGCCTTCAGAATAAACCTTCCCGCCGGAAGAGGCGTTGTCGGCAGAAATCACATTGCTGATTATTTTGGGTCCGTCAGCAACACCATTTTGTAGGTACATTCCTTGTCCGTGGCCCCGGTTGTTCGGATCGCCCGGCTTGTCGCCGTCCCATCCGTTGCGCCAAATCAGGCAATTCGAGAGGCTGGCTCCGGCGGACTGGGTCCAGAGGGCGATGCCTACGCCATTGCGTACCGCGACCCAGTTTTTGATTTGTACGCGCTTGCCGCGCACGTCGAATGCTTTCGGCCTGGCTTGGGAGCTAAACGGACTTTGATTGTCCATGATTCCTTGCATCTTACCGTCAAAAATCAAATCGTCCTGATTGACGGGAATGTTGATTCCGCCTTGTATATTGACGAACTCATTTCCGTAAGGCCGTACGGTGATCGGCTGAGCAGGGGTTCCGCTGATTTCTACGTTATAAACACACACTTCTGTGCCGATCATCGGGGCCGCCGTGCGATAGGTTCCGGCGCGTAACTCGATAAAGCTGCCGGGCGTGGCAGGAGAATTCTTCCCCAGCACGGTGGTCAGGGAACACGGTTGGTTGAGCGAACAACTGCTGCCTAGGCCTTCAGGACTGGCGTAAAAACGCTTATCTTCGCTGGGTATCGGAGCAGGTGTTGGCGTTGGCGTTGCCGTTGGCACAGGTGTCGGCGTTGCGTTGGGCGTAACAGTCGGCGTTGGGGTGGCGTTGGGGGTTGGCGTACCGTTGGGATTTTTTATCGTAATTTCAACGGTGTTAGAGGGCAGGGAACGCGCACCGAAAGCGCCCGTGGTGTCTACGTAATAGCGATAGCCCGGTCCGCTGGCGAGATTCCCGTCAGTGAATTGTTCCAGCTTTCTGCCGAGGTTTTGCAACTGCACGAAAGGCCCGCGATTGTCTGAGCGGAAGACGCGCACAAAGTTAATCGTACCGGGATTATCAATCGTCCATTCTAGTTGAACGGCGGTCGGGCTGGTTTGCGTGACTGAGAGCCGTATGCGTTGCACGCTGGATTGTGCGTAAGCGAAACCGTAAAGCGTAGCGGCTTGGCAACACAGCGTGACAATCAGCAGAGCAATGCTGCTGTGCCATAACTCGCGGCCCATCCAAAGTGCTAGGCGCGTATGGCGAGGGTGACGAACAGGGCGCAGCGTTTGAGGATGCAAAAGAAAACGTGACATGTATTTCTCCAACTTCTTTTCCTACGGACTTGACCGGTTGACGGCAGCGCGCGAACGTTTTCACGGTGAACGCAGTTCTGCTTGGTTCAGCTACGCCGACGGTTCAACCCAACGAACGAGTTAAGGGCGAATTAAGTGCGAGTTAGGAATGGTGGAATGAGCGACTGAAGGATTGCGACAAAGCTAGTGCGTCGAAGGCGCAGCTTCATCGCATAAGGCCGAAGCGTGGCAAACTATTGAATTAGGGGCAAAGTGTGTGATTGCTTGCCGTGCTTATTGCAAGCTCTACGCGGGGCACCGCAGCAGAACTCTTCAGGCTTATTCGCTAATCGAAAAAGCGACTGAGTCAGACTGTCGTGAGCTGTGCGCTGAACTGATCAGCGCAGCCTTCAGCTTGGTAAAGGGTAAAACTGTTTTAAGTACCAAGCTGGCCTGTGAGGTCATCTCACCAACGGCGCGGAGTCTACTGACGGCTGGGGACGCGGTCAAGGCTTACCGCTGCTCCAGCCGAATTTTAACCATAATTGCCGACGGCTATCGGCCAGCTATCGTTTAGTTGTTATGCGCCAAAGTGCGGCACCGCAGTGCCGTGGGCGGTTTGGCTTTTGGCGCGATGGTAGTCAATCACGCTTTGCAGGATTTGGTCGAGGTCAAAGGTCGGTTGATAACTGACGAGTTGTTGCAGCTTGGCAATGTTCGGCACGCGGCGATGCATGTCTTCGAAGCCCGCTTCATAAGCCTGATCGTAACTCAAAAACTTTATCTCAGAAGTCGAGCCGGCCAGTTCTTTGACGCGCTCGGCCAGTTGCAGAATGGTAACTTCCTGCGCGCTGCCGACGTTATAAACTTCGCCGAGGGCTTGCGGATGTTCGATCAATTTCATGAGCGCGCCGACCACGTCGTTCACGTGCGTGAAACAGCGCGATTGTTGTCCGTCGCCATAAACTTCGATGGGGTCGTTGCGCAGCGCGCGTTGCACGAAGTTCGGAATCACCATGCCGTATTGACCGGTTTGTTTCGGTCCGACCGTGTTGAACAAACGCACGACGACAGTGGGAACGCGTTTTTCTTTCCAATAAGCAATCGCCAGAAATTCATCAATCGCTTTAGAGCAGGCATAGCTCCAACGGCCTTTGTTGGTAGCACCCATCACCAGGTCGTCGGTTTCGCTGAAGGGAATGTTTTTGCTTTTGCCGTAAACCTCAGAGGTCGAAGCGACCAGCACGCGCTTACGTTTTTTGGCGCACTGTTGCAATACGACTTCAGTGCCGCCGATGTTGGTTTCGATGGTGCGCACCGGGCTTTCGACGATCAGTTTGACGCCGACGGCGGCGGCCAGATGAAAGACCACGTCGCACAGGTCTACCAGTTCGGCGGTGAGGCGCTGGTTCATCACCGTGTCTATGTGATAGTGAAAATTCGGCTGTGCTTGCAGGTGCGCGATGTTCTCTATCGAACCCGTCGAAAGATCGTCAATGATATATACGTCATCGCCGCGTTTCACATACTGTTCAGCCAGATGCGAACCGATAAAACCTGCGCCACCGGTAATCAATACTTTCATTGCGTAAAATCCTTTTCCTTGTTGTGAAGGTAAGTTGTGGGAGTAAAGAGCAGCAAGGCTTCAAGCCTTGCCGCGCGAAAGCGTCTTGAAATCGCTGCTGGCCCCGCGTTTGAGCAGCAGAAAATCCAGCACGCCGCGTAAAAATCCGTAACCGTAACCAATCTGATATGCGCCGAACACCAACGGCAGCACGGGCAGAAAACGCCAGTCGTGCGGACGGCGGCACGTCCATAACGTCGCAGATAAATTGGCTATCACATAAGCGCCGACTGCCAGCAGCCAAAGCCCGCGCGCCCATTGACTGAATAGCGCCAGCACTGACAACAGCAACACGCTGCCGACGAACGCGCCCGGGACGACGTGTCGCCACGAAGCAGGCAGCTTGTGTTTTTGAATGACGCGCACCTTCCAGTAACCATATTGCCCGTATTGTTTCCACAACGCCGACAGCGAAGGGCGCGGCTGATACCACGAACGAATGCGCGCCGATTGCCAGATCGTGCCGCCCGCGCGCGTGAGGCGCAAATTCAATTCGTCGTCCTGATTGCGTACCAATTCTTCGTCAAACAATCCGATGTCGAGCAACGTCTGTCTGAGCCAACTGCCGTAAATCACCGTGTCGGCTGGGCCGTCGTAGTCAACATCGCGTGAACGCGCGCCGCCTGCCGAAAATGGCGAATGAAAACCCAAGGCAATCGCTTCCTGCCAGAAGCCCGATGCTTTCGTACGCCACGCGCCGCCCGCGTTGACGGCACCGGTTTCCTGCAACACGGCGACGCATTGTCGAAGGTAGTCTTTGGCATACTCGGTATGCGCATCGAGTCGCACGATGTATTCGCCGGTCGCCAGCTTGATTGCTTGATTGAGTCCGGTCGGCACGATGCGGCCCGGATTGTCTACCATACGAATTTTGCCGTTGCGGGCGTGATAGGTTTGCAACACGTCGCGCGTACCGTCGTCACTCATTCCGTCGGCGACGATGATTTCGAGCAGTTCATGTGGGTAATCGCCCGCCAGCACTGAGTCAAGACACGCGCCAAGATAGCCGCGTTCGTTGCGACACGGAATGATGACAGTGACGGTGGGTAGCTTATTCATAGTTTCAAGCCAGCGGCTTAATCATATCGCCTTTCCATTCGCTGTCAGGCTTGTCAGGGCTGGGCTTGACGACGCGCTGCCAGCCGAGGCGTTCATAAAAACGAACGGCTTGCTGATTGTCGGGCGCAACGCTGAGTTGCATTTGCGGGAATTGCTTTGATCGCGCCACGCTTTCGGCGTGCGCCATCAACGCCTGGCCTGCGCCGAGGCCCTGAAAGTCAGGGTGAACCGCAATCGCCAAAATTCCGAATTGCCGCAAGCGCTTTGCTTCAGCGGGCCGAGCCGCCGGAACGTTTGGTTTGGGCCATAATTTTTTGCGTAGCACACGCACCCCTGTCGTCAGCCGGTCGCGGAAGAGCGGATTCAAAACCAACCACGGATGCGTGACGATGCGCCACGCCAGATAGCTGCGTTCGCGCGCGAGAAAGCCTGACAGCGCACCCTGAAAGATGCCGCCGAAATAAAAGCCCGCCAGCTCGATGCCGTGAAAAGCGCCGAAGGCTGTCACTTCGTGCGGCCCTTCGAGTTGCCACAGGTAATAGCGCCGCACCGCTTCATCGCCTAACGCCGTCATTGCGCTGGCGGGAAAAGCCGCACTGTGAATGTGCGTGACGGCCAATAAATCATTCGCCGTCAAAGCTCTCAATTTCAGTTCGCTTGGCGCAACTTTAGCCATTGGATTTTTTCACGCGCAAAGCGTCCTTTTGTGCTTGCGGCAAGTTGCAGATCACCGCGCGAAACTTGCCGCTCGGCCCGCGTGGAATTTCCGTGACGGCTTCGAGCGTGACGACAACCGCGCCCATCCGCGCTTGTACGCGCTCAATGATCGAAGCCGCCGCCGTTTGATCGAAGCCTTCGCTCGGCACGTAACGCACTGTCACGCGATCAATTTGCTCTTGAATGATTTGCGCTTCACGCACCGGCAGTTGCGCTTTGAATACGGGGTCGAGCCGCCCGATGCGGCGTCCGTCGGGCGTGTATAAAATATCATCAACGCGGCCTTCGAGTTTCGCCATCAGCGGCAAGCTGCGTCCGCAGCCACAGCGTTCGTGGTTGTCTGCTAAAGCCGCGCGGTCGCCTACGCGATAACGAATCAGCGGCATGTCTAGATTTGCCAAGCCGGTACAAACCAAATCGCCGCTTTCGCCGATGGCAACCGGTTCGTTGCCGTTGACGATTTCGAGCCAACCGGCTTCCGGCCACAGATGCAATTGGCGATGTTCGCATTCGCTGGCTGCCGCCACGGTTTCTGACATGCCGTAAGTCTCGCGCAACGGACAATGAAACGCGGCTTCGATGGTTTCGCGTTGGTAATCGAATACGGGTTCGGCGTTCGTGATGACGACCTTGAACCGCAAATCGTCACGTCCCGTTTGCAGCGCGACTTCAGCCAACGCGAACAGCGACGACGTATAGCCCAACAGATATTGCACGCCGTATTTTTTCAGCGCGTCGAAATAGAAAGGAATCAAATCGGGCGCGAGGTGATAAGACGAACAATACAACTGATTCATGCCTGCATTCCAAACCCAAAAGGGCGGACGCCGTTGCGTGGCGGGCGTGATGAGTTGTCCGCCGATAATCGCCCAGCGGTCGTGACGGCTGACGCCATACCAATGCCGCCAGCGCGCCTCAAACAGCGCGTACCATTCCTGCACCGATTCTTTCGAGTACCAAAGATCAAGCGACTTGCCCGTCGTGCCGCTCGTGTGATCGTGAAACATCTTCGCCTTGTCGCAATCGTCCGCGACAAAATCCGGGTTGTATTGCCGCAGCATTTCTTTTTCGAGAATCGGCCAGTTCCTCAACACATCCCACGAAGCGTCGTCGCCGCTGCGACGGCGTCCTGCCCACTGATTGGCATAAAACGGCACCTGCGTTGCGGCGCGATGTAAAAGGTGCGCGAGTCGTTCTTGCTGCCAATGCTGCCATTGTTCTGACGACCAATGTTCGCGCTCCAACGCGGCTTCAACTAATTGGTCAGTGCGTTTGCCATAACGCCACTGCTGCAACTGATAGCCGCGCGCGCTCGCAATCCACGAACGCGCGAATTGCGGCAGCCGATGATAAAGATTGAGCTTCCAGTCTGAATTCATTGAGTGCAACCCGCAGCGTGTCCGTAGCCCGACCGTAAGCGAGGGCTACCATCACGAGGCGCTTGGTGATACCGAAGGAACGCAATGCCGAGGCAGCCCTCGCTTACGGTCAGTGAGATTAAGGCAAGGAAATTGCTAGCCACAAAAAAGCACAAGAACCACAAAAAGAATTTCTAACCATAGAGATTTTTTTGTGTCTTCTGTGCCTATTTGTGGCGAAATTCCTTCTTGCAAATACCTTGCCTTAATCTCATTGCGCTTACGGTCGGGCTACTGACACTGCCTTGGCGAAATAGCTCTGATGCCACACTGACACCATCACCAGTTGCCTGATCAGCGCGTCGTGTTGCGGAGCGCCCGCTAAAAACTCTTTTACGATGCTTTGCAGTCGTGCTTTCACGAACGGTCCCGAAACAATCGGTTCGGTATGCGGCAACTGCTCGACGCATTCGCGCAACGCAGGAATCGTGCGGAAGTATTTGGCCCACGGTACGCCGAAGCCCCACTTACGTCCGGTGCGAATGTCGTCGGGCAAGCGGTCGCCGAGTCCGTTGCGCAATAGGTGTTTGCTCGTGCGCCCCGAAAGCGATTGTGAAGAAAGCAATTGTGACGAAGGCATTGCCGCCAGCCCTTCGACTAAACGGTAATCGAGAAACGGCACGCGGCATTCAATCGAAGCGCCCATCGTCATCCGGTCGTTGCGGTCGAGAATCGAACTCAAAAAAGCATGCTGGTCGCTATACATTGCCTGTCGAATCAACTCATTTGGATAAAGCTGTTGCGCTTCAGTCAGAATATTTTCGCGGAAGGCGAACGCGCCGCGTGCTTGTGGTTCAAGCAAGTCCAACTCGTGCGGCAGCATTTCGCAACTGTTGAACATTACGAAACGATCCAATCGTCCGAGTTGCAGAAAGCGTCCTAACTTGCGTAAGCGCGCAGGCAGCGCATTTAACGAAGTCATACGACTCAAGAACGGACGCGCGGCAGCGAGCAAGGCCGGATGTTGCAACGGCTGGTAACGCACGTAACCGCCCAGCGTTTCGTCCGCGCCTTCGCCCGAAAGCAATACGGTGACTTTGGGTTTGGCGTATTCAGAAATCGCCCATAGATAAAGATCGTTGCCGTGAACGAGCGGTTCATCGTTCAACCACGAAGCCGCTTGCATACGGCCTAACAGATCGTCTTCTTTGACAAAGAGTTCGTGATAATTGAGTTGCCACTTGTCTGCGACCTGTTTGGCGAGCGGCCCTTCGTCGTAACCGGCTTCGGCAAAACGAACCGTGAAAGTGTTGATACCCGAACCAGCTTGCACGGCGAGCGAAGCCGCGACGCTGCTCGAATCCAAACCGCCGCTCAACAGCACGCCGATGGGTACGTCACTGATGCGGCGTACGTTGACTGCGTTATCAAAGGTTTCGCGGAACCAGCCGATGGCATCGCCAATCTTTTCGCCACGTTTCGCCTGCGCGCGTTCGCTCAGATTCCACCAGCGTTTGATTCCAGTCTTGCCGTTTTGCCACGTCAGGTAATGGCCGGGCAGCAAGCGTTCGACATTGACGAATGGCGTGCGTGTGCCTGCAACATAGCGAAAGCACAACAACTCTTCCCACGTGGATGGATCGAATGCCGCCAGTACGCCTGCGGCAAACAGCGTTTTAGGTTCCGAGCCGAAATAAAGCCCTTCGGGTTGTTGGCTTAGATAGAGCGGCTTCACGCCCATGCGGTCGCGCGCGAGAAAGAGCTTGCGTTCGACCGTATCCCAAATCGCCAGCGCGAACATGCCGTTCAAACGATGCAACATCGCCGCGCCTTCTTCGATGTAAAGATAAAGCAGCGTTTCGGTGTCTGAGTTCGAGCGAAAGCGATAGCCGCGCGCTTCAAGCGCCGGACGCAATTCGCGGTGGTTATAAACCTCGCCGTTGTAAGCAATCCAGTAACGTTCATCGTGAGACGCCATCGGCATATGTCCGCGTGGCGAAAGGTCTTGAATTGCCAGCCGCCGCGAACCCAATCCGATGCCCGGCGCAAGATAAAGCCCTGCGTCATCCGGCCCGCGATAGCTCATCACATCGCGCATCGCGGTCAGCGTCTGTTCGTCAGGTTGTCTTGTCGCGTCGTGAAAGACGACACCGCAAATGCCGCACATGGTTTCTTATTTTGTCGTAGGCTTCCTATTCCCAGCGGAGTAACTAGAAAGCGGGCAATTAGCTTTAATTTGACGCATATGGTTTAAGCGAGGCTCCGGTGGGGCTTACCTCCAGCAGCCATAATTTTCTGGCTTTATAGTATGTCAGGATTTCTTTATTTTTATCTTCCCCCATATCGTAAGTCCAAACAATTCGGGCGGCGTCAATGTCGGCCTCGTTGTAAGTCCAATTTTCTTGCAAAAAATAATCGGAGCTATATTTAACGAGCACTAAATGATTCTCGTTTGTGTCTTGTAGCTTTTGCGCTATTTCAGCGCGGCGATAGGCCCAGCGGTCTCCATAGTACGTTTTTAGTAAGACGGCTTGCCGAATAACGCAAAGCAAGGTGAAGATGGTTAGCCATCTAACCAGTGCCAGCCCTAATTTGGTTTTGCGATACTTCCAGCATTTTAGGTAGCGCAACCCCGCAATGCCGATAATAAAAAAAACAATCAAGGCGGGGGCGTAGTAGTGTAAAAAGAACCATACTGATAATAGTGTTCCGCCGAAAAATATTATCCAGGTCGCCGCCATAGCTCTTACCAACCGGCTTGCTCGTAAAAGTAGAGGCAGTAACAACGTGGCGGCCAAGAGCGCAGGTGAGAAGAAAATAAATCTTAGAATGCTGGTAACTCGACGAATGCAACTGCTCGCTATTCCAGTCAGAGTCTGGTAGCGGATAGACTCTTCCGCCATGGAGGCATAGAAATGTTCCATTACTTGATTTTTATACACGGGCTTTTCACCAAACGATTGCCATACGAACAATGGAGTGCGCCAATAGGTTTCATGATTAATGGTGTAAGGCAAGAGCAACGGGTGGCCCGTGACGCGCCAGTTATAATAAAGCAAAAAGCCGAGGTTAAATAACATTACCAGCAGAAGCGCGGGAAGAAAGCGCCGCCAGAGATTTTTTCTGTTTATTCCTTTTCCAGGCAAAATCAGCAGCGCAAAAGTCAGCAATACCGCAAAGCAGAATAACAACCCCTCAAACGGGCGGCTGAGAGATAAAATCAGCATGCCGCCACCGAGCCAAAAGGCGTTTTTAGCTGAAGTATCGATAATAGCTCGATAAGCAGCGCCGATTACTAATGCTCCTCCCGTCAGTGCGACGGCTCCTCCCCAATAATTTTGCCCCCAGCCGAGAATATACGGATGAGTCATGGCGAGTAAGCTACCGATCATGGCCCATTTCGCGGGGAAAAAACTTTTCAGGGACCAAAAAATCGCCATCCCCGCCAGGATTACGCTTAACCAAACGCCGACGAGCGGATGACCGCCGATCAAAGTACCTAAAGCCATTACCAGGCCTTGCGCAGGCGGATATTTCGAGGCGTAGGTAGGTTGGTGATTTACATAAAAAGTCTCAAAATGCTGCCATAATGGATGCGTAGGGTTCGTTAAGCGGCCGTGCGCAAAAGTATCGGACGCCAGCAGGTAGCTGAATTCATCATGCACGCCGGGTTGCGGAAAACGCACATAACTTAGTCCGGCGTTAAGTAAAAGCGCGAATATTCCGATGAACAGGTAAGCCTGCCAACGCGCCGCGAGCTTGCTTAATAATTTTTCTGAGCGGTAAAACCATCGTTGTCCAAAACCGGGGTAAAGCATCGCTACTGCGACAGCCAACGCGATTAATATGACCGGGTATAAATAAATCCACAGAGTGCCAGGTCTATCAGAAAATCTCTCAAGCAGCTCTTGCCAAAATTTAGTTACAGTGTGCATGCAATTGCCCTTTCAAAAAAAAGCTCCGTTGTTTATTTCACCACTTCGTCAAAGATGGTTTCCCACGCACGATGCACCGCTTGCCAGGCAGATTTTTCAGCGAGTTTTCGCCCATTCACTGAAAGCCTGGCGGCGAGTTCGGCATCGTTTAGCACACGCAATATGGCAGCGACCATTCCAGCTACATCGCCGTCGTTGACCAGCAAGCCGGTTTCGCCTTCGGTGAGCAGGTCGGGGATGCCGCCTACGTTGGTGGCGACGACGGGCAGGCCAAAGGCGCAAGCCTCGACGACGGCGACCGGCATGTTGTCTATGCGATTGGTGTTGATGAATACGTCGCATGCGGCGGCGAGTTGGCGCTTCTGTTCAGCCTTGATGAAGCCCGGCAATTGCAGCGCATCTCTTACACCCAACTGTTCGGCCAGCCTTTCGCATTCGCTTTGCAAGCCCTTGTCCTGTCCCGCCATCACGAGCGTAGCTTGCGGATGATGCTCGCGTAACTTCGCCAACACGCGCACGGCCATTTGCGGATTCCACACCGGATGAAACGAACGCATCCAGAACAAACGCGGCGCGATTCGGGTGCGTTGTTGAAAGGGATAGTGCGAGAGTTCGATCAGGTTCGGAATGATTTCTGCCGCGAAGCCTTGCGCGGCCACGGCGCGTGCCAAATAAGCCGAAGGTGCGACGATGCGCGTGGCGCGTTGCAAGACGCGGCGCGTCCAACGCGGGAAGCGCGCTTGAAATTCGGGAAAGGCTCCGCCGCGCAAGGTCATCACGATGGGTTGGCCTTTCAGTTTTCCCAGCCAACTGGCTAGGTCTTCGACGACAAAACTGGGGCCGCCGAACACTTGCAGCATTTGGATTTCATCGGCCCCCTTGTCTTTGATGATGTCTTTGATAAGCGTCGCCGCGATGTCGAGCAGCCGCGCGTAACGATTGGGATGCGACGAAACGGAACGTACCGCATAACCCGCCGCCGAAAAACGATCAGCCAGAATTTCACCTTGCGTCGTCACTTGTCCCGCGTTGCGTCCAATCATCGGGCCTACGAAACATAAATGGGGCAAGGAAGTTGTCACCATTGCAAGTGATGTTTGCGCAACCACAACTCCAATGCGAGCAGGATGAAGATGCGTTGATAAAGCCCTTCACGGCTGATCGCTCCGCTGTTGTTTCCATCGCCTGCCGCTTTGAATTGCGTGAGCCATTGCGCGCGCAGGTCGTGCGCGATGAAAGGCGACACGCGCGCGTCGCGGCTTAAGAGCAAGTCGCCGAGCATCGTGTGAAAGTCCGGCGTCGCCAGTCGGTCGAGCGGAATGCGAAAGCCTTTTTTCGGATGCGTGACGACCGATTCAGGCAACCACTGGCGGGCGAGCGCACGCAAGACGAGTTTGCCTGTGCGTCCATCAGTCTTGAGGCGATGGGGCAGCCGCAAGCCTTGCGCGACGACGGCTTCATCCAGCAGCGGCACGCGCACTTCGATGCTGGCGCGCATGCTCATCATGTCTACTTTGCGCAGCATGTCTGAGGCGAGGGTTACGCGAAATTGCGTTTCGGTCAGGCGTAAGGACAAGTCTTCGAGACTCGTAATGCCGACGGATTCGTAACCGTCAAAGTGGCGATAGATCGTCTCTAAACCCTGTCGCGCCTGATGCAACACGAGGTCGTTTTTTTGCTGTTCGTTGAGATAGTTCGACAGGCCGGCCAACAGGATTGAACCGTCGCGTTGTCCGGCTTGGGCGAGTTGCATGGCTTTGCTGACTTGCCTGCCCAGATTGCGCGTAAGGCCGATGAGGCTTTGTCCGCCAGCAATCGTCAGGTTTTGCAACAGCGCAGGCCATTGCATCATTTGTTGCAAACGATTGGCGCGCCAGAAACAGTCGTACCCACCAAAGGCTTCATCGCCGCCGTCGCCCGACAGCGCGCAGATCAAGCCGTTTTCACGAATCGCACGCGAAACCCAATAAGTCGGAATCAAACTCGAATCGGCAAACGGCTGATCGAAATGTTCGATCAATGATTGAATGAGTTCCGGCGTGAGTTGCCAGTCACTCGCGTTGATCGTGTGATGCCGCGTACCGCAATGTTGCGCGACGGCTTGGGCGAGCGGCGTTTCGTCATACATGCGATCGGGAAAGCCTACGTTGAATGTCGTCGGCGGTTCGGCGGCGTGTTGGCAATACGCGGCGACGACGAGTGACGAATCAATGCCGCCGCTTAACAGGGCCGCGACAGGTACGTCGGCGACGGCTTGTTGGGCTACGGCGTGGCGCAAGGCGCTGCTGGTTTCGGCAACAGCTTGGTGGGCATTGAGATCGGCCTGCGGCGCGGCGTGCAAGCGATGGTATTCAACCAGCTTCTCGCCCTCCGGCGTCACGTAAAGGTAATGTCCCATCGGCAAGGCTTGAATTTCGCGGAAAGCGGTTTGCGGTTCGGGTACGCACAGCAAACCCAGATAGTCGTAACAGGCCTGCCGGTTCAATGTCGGCTGAAAGTTTTGCAGGCAGAGCAAGGCTTTGATTTCACTGGCGAAGACGAGTTGGTCAGCCAGCCGCGCGTAATAAAGCGGCTTGATGCCGTAACGGTCGCGCCCGAGCAGCAAGGCATTTTTTCTTTGGTCGTAAAGCGCAAAGGCGAACATGCCGCGCAATTGTTCGATCATTGCGCCACTGGCTTCTTCGTAAAGATGCACCAGTACTTCCGTGTCCGACGTGCCGCGAAAGCGATGACCTTTGTTTAGTAACTGTTGCCGCAGCGGTGCGTGGTTATAAATCTCGCCGTTGAATACGACACAGATGGAGTGGTCTTCGTTAAACAGCGGTTGATGTCCGGCGGGCGAAAGGTCAAGCAAGGCCAGCCGGCGATGAACCAATTCGCAACGGGTGTCGGCGAAATGGCCTGCGCCGTCAGGGCCGCGATGCGCGAGCGCGGCGTCGGCGCGCACATGCCACGGCGGATCAGGCGGCAAGGCGGCAGCATGAAATCGTCCGGCTAGTCCACACATAAAATAAGCTGTGGAACAAGATGGTATCTTGTTCTTGATTGAGCGGAACAAGATACCATCTTGTTCCACAGTCTGTTTGAATTTGCTTTATCAGTCAGTCGGTAACTCCCTGCGCCATTGAATGGCGGTCAGTCCGAAAAGAAATGCCGGGGCCGCCGTGCGCATGGCGCTGGTGATCATAAACAACAGGCTCCAACCGAGGAACGCGATGACAAAAGCTCGTTGTGCGGGAGATTGCGCGTTGCGAATGCTGTTGAAAGCGAGGGCGATCATTACCCCGATGGCGAATAAACCGAACAGCCCGTGTTCTGCCAGCAGGCGCGTATATTCGGTATGCGCCAGCACGCCTTTGAGTTCGCCCGTGCGGTAGCGGCCTGACATGCCTGGGCCGACGCCAAAAAATAAATTCTCTCCCCACAGTTCAAGGTCTTGTTTGATCATGACCTCGCGTCCGGTCGCGTCCAGATTGGTGAACCGTTTGCTCAACGCGCCTTGCGTGATCGTTTCAAGGAAAGGCAATACCAGCACTAATCCACCGCCGATGACGAGGGCGGCGATGATGAGTTTGAGGCGGGCGCTTCGATCCCGTAGCAGGCAAATCGCGCCGCCGAAACTGGAAACGCCTGCCAGATACAAACCCGTACGCGAAAAGGTCAACAAACATTGTGCCACCAACCAGACGATGATGAGGCCCAACAGGACTTTCAACCAACGTTCGCGTTTTTCCAGCACCGCATAAAGCAAGGTCGCCACCAAACCCAGGCCGAACGTCGCCGAAACCTGATTCGGGCCGTAACCGCCGCTGGCCGCATGGTTGGAAGACGAGCCGAAATAGATGTCCTGGGCCTGTGCGAGCGAAACCAGCGCATAAATGGCGATGCTGATGATCGGCCCCAGCAGAAAGAGGCAGCCTTGCAACACCTGTTCGCGCGCGAGCTTGAGATTGCTGCCCAGCCAATAACAAACCGCCAGCGCCAGCGGGCCAGAAAGATAAAAGCTGATGGTTTGCCGCAACAGCAAGGTATCAAGATTGGCGAGCGGCATGACGAGCGAAGGCAACAGCAATACGAAATAGGCCAAAGGCAATCCGGCGCGGCGGAACAAACCGTGGCGTAACAATCCTGCCACCGCCACCGCCAACACCGCATATTTGCCGGATTCCCAAAATATCTGTGCGTTGGCCATGCGCCACAACACTTCTGCCCCGACGATGTAAGCCATCGCATAAATCGCGTGCTCGCGTTTGCGCGAGACCAGCGCCGCCCACAATGCGATGACGATGGTGAGCACCGCGTGAACGGTAGCCACGGCCGACGTGAGTTTGCAGCCATAGCCCAGCGCCGCTTGAAAGCTGAACCAAGCCGTCAACCTGACGAGGTTGCCGTTCAACCAGCGTTGCCACGGATTCGCGGCAGCGTGGCTCAGAGAAAGCGGCGACATCGGTGTTGTAACAGGATGCATTTTCATAATGGGTTCAGACTCTCAAAGCCTGTTGATAAAGTTCTGTGAAAACCTGTGGCAAGCGTGTCAGTGAATGATGCGCGACGATGTGGCGGCGTGCCGCAGCGCCCAACGCCGCTTGACGCGTGGGATTGTTGATGAGTTCGATGAGCGCCGCAAGGAAGCCCGCGTCATCAGATGGATCGAACAACAAACCTGCTACGCCGTGCCGGATGATTTCCGCGACGCCGCCCACGTTGGTGCAAACGATGGGCAGGCTGGCGGCCATCGCTTCCATCACGACGTTCGGCGTTCCTTCGTAATCAGAAGCCAGCAAAAAAACATCGGCTTCACGATAAAGCGGCGCAGTGTTTTTGACGATGCCGCGAAATTCCACGACGCCGGGCAGCAAGCCTAACGCGCGCGCTTGCTGCTCCAGTTCAGCCCGTAACGAACCGTCGCCCGCAATCGTCAACGTGAAAGGCCGTTTCACCTGTTGCCGCAATTGCGCGATCAGGTTGAGCAAACGATCTACGCGCTTTTGCGGTTCGAGCCTGCCGATGGTGAGCAAGCGCAACGTGTCGCCGGCTGGCCGCGATTCCACCGCAAAGGCTTCGTCGTCAATCACGTTGGGCAGAAAAAAAACGCGCTCCGATGCGGCCCCCTGTTGAATTGTGTAATCAACCGCCGCCTGTGAATTTGCCGCAATCAATCGCGGCAGGTTCAAACTGAGCCAGCCCAACAGCCGCCCGTTTTCCAACACTTCGTGATAGCCGCTCGCGCGCACCGCGCCGATTTCGCGCAACCCCAACCAGCGCGCGGCCAGCGCGGCATAAAGGTTCGTGTAAAAGTGCTGGCTCTGCAAAATCTGCGGCTTGAGTTGCCGACAGGCGGCGATGATTGCGCGCACGCGCGCTGCGCGGCTGGTCGCTTGGCCGACCCACGTGACGGGTACGCCCAACGCGCGAATCGGTTCTTCCCAAAACTCGCCGCGCTTGAGACACAACAAATGCGGGGTTGCTCCCACCGTACGCAACGCCTTGAGCATATAAAAAAGCTGCCGTTCAGCGCCGCCTTGCGCCAACGTGCCCGCCAGAAAACAGATGCGTAATTGCGTCAGGTCAAGCGCCACGACTCACCCATTCGCACATCTCATCCGCTAGTCGTTCGTAAGTCGCGGCGAAAGAAAATTGCTTTTCAACTTGTTGTCGCGCGGCTTGGCTTTGCGCCGCCGCGAACGTAACGTCATCCAACAGCCGCAACGCATGCGTTGCCAATTCATTCGTTGTCGTACCCAACCATAAGCCTTGCTTGTTCGCCAAATCCATTCCGTAAACGGCATCGGGCGAAGCGACCACCGGCACGCCGACGGCCATCGCTTCGATCAAGCGGCTGCGAAAGCCAAACGTGCCTTCCCACGGACATAGCAACGCGGTCACGGGTTTGAGCAGGTTGGCTACGTCAGGGATGAAGCCCGTGACGTGCAAACGCGCGTCCTGCGCTGCTAATTCAATCAAATGCGCAGGCGGATGGCTGCCGATCAGCCAGAGTTCGGTGTCAGGAAAGCGTTGCCACAGCAACGGCATGATTTCTTTGACGCACGCCAACGCGCCCGCCTGATTGTGCCGATTGCCCAAGCCGCCGTAATAGGCCACGCGCAACGGAGTGACAGGTTGCCAGGCATAAGGCCAAGCCGCGAGATCAACGCCCATCGCCGCGTGAAAGAGTTTTTGCGTCGCGCGGGTTTTGCTTTGCACGTAACGTAACTCGTCTGCATTGATCGCAATCAATCCGTCATAAGCCAACCACGCGCTTTCTTCCTGTGCGCGGTAACGCGCGAGGCGGCGTTCATTGCGCTGGCTGAGTTCCCCCGCCGACGCTAACTCGCGTTGGTAGCTTTGCCAGAGAATGTCGTGCATATCCAACACACACGGAATGCCGTGCGCACGCAGCGCCGCGACGCTGGGCGTAGCGTGAAAGTATTCATACAGCGCCAAATCGAAATGCTTCCCGTCCAGCCACGCGCCCAACCGCGCGGTCGAAAATTCCACCTGTCCAATTAAGTAATTCGAAGGCTTCAAACCAGTCACAACGGCGGAAACGCGCGCCCTCCCTTTGTGCCAATAATTGCCGGATGAACGGGCCGCGAGAAAGGCTGCTTCATCGCAAAAGGGAGCTAGTTGCGGTCGCCATTCAGCCGCTTGCGCCGTCGTGGCGTAAGTCAGAAAGGTCACATGAAAACGCCGCCGCAATGCGCGCAACGAATTGGCGACACGCTGTTGTTGCCCGCTGCTGCCGGGAAAGGGCAACACGTGTGAAATCACCAGCAGGCGCGGTTTGGGCTTCATGCGTGATCGGTTCGCAGCGTGCCCCAGGCTTTGGTCAGGTGCGCGCCAATCGTGTCGCGCCAGGCTTCGAGCGAATAGCGTTGCGCGGTTTTGACGGCTTGCTCCGACATCGCGCGATAACGCACGGGATCGGAAAGACACTGGCATACAGCGTCCGTTACGGCAGCGGCGGTCGCCGATTCGAGCAGCATGCCGCCGCCTTCGCCGATCAGCGCAGGCAAGACCGATACGCGCGTAGTGATGACCGGCAACCCGCACGCCAAGCCTTCCAACACCGCTTTGGGAAAGCCCTCTGACGCCGTAGTCGGAAAACAGAAAATATCGGCAGCCAGCATCAACTCAATGACGCGGTCGTGGTTGACCGCGCCGTGAAAAACCACCTGCTGGCTTACGTTTAATTGTTCAGCCTGTTGCTTGAACGTGGCTAAATCTAACCCATCGCCGACCACATCGAATTGCAACTCAGGGAAACTCTCTAACAATGCGGGCAAGGCTTCGATGACTCGACCAGCGCCTTTCTCGACGGTTTGCCGCGCCGCAATCAGCAGCCGTGGCGCGCGATTGCTTTCACGAGCGCGCGGCGTTGCGCATTGCGCTAACTCGCGTTGGGTCAGTGCTGTCGAGAAAATCCATTGCACCGCCAGATTCTTAGCCGTCGGCGGTTCAGCGCCGCCACCCGTCGCCAGGCAAACATTGCGGCCTCCGCCCCAACGGATCATGAAACGCTTCCAGAAATGTTCAGCCGCCGTCACCGGATGCAACCAATTGCCGCAATGCCGCACGAACAAAGGCTTGCGCAACAGAAAAGCCAACAGCATTCCAATTGTTCCCACATCGCCCGGAATCGGCGTGTGTATCGCATCTGCCGCAAGGACTTCACGGCAAATGGTGAAACAGTTGCGCAACAGCCACAAAGGGAAACGTAACTTGCGCGCCAGATCTTGCCCTTTCAGCGGCGCGATAGGCTTCACGCTAAGCTGGTGACCGCTCAGAGGCTCCTGATTTTTATGCGGCGACGCAGGCAGACACGGCAAGAGCAAGGTCGTAGCGTCGAATAACTCAGCTAACGCGCGCATCTGAAAAGGAAAACCTCCATCGGTAGCGTAACCGGAAGGTGAATTAGCATTCGCCCAGCAATTTTTATAAGAAACCACCAGTAACTTCACAGATTTTCGGCTTTAAGAGACTTTATGCTGCGGTTCATTTATCGTTTCAGCAAAGCGCCTGAAGAAGCTCCACACACGGTTGTAAAAATTATTCGCCTGAAACCATAGCCTTTCACTCAGGTGAGGTTCGAACTGATAAATCCAGTAACTGGCTTTTCTATTGCTCGACCGAAAATTCGTTGCCGCGTAAGATCGCTGGTGATGAGTGGTGGCGATGAGCTCGTGTTTCTTTCCCATATAGCCTTCAATAAAAATAATGCCGCGCGGGGCTACTCTTGTAACATAAACCGGGTCTTGCTCGCCGCCGTCAATTAACACAAAATCAAAAAGAATGCCTGATTCAAAAAAAACTGACAAATCTTCTACTAACTCGAAATAGTTCCATTGATCTTTGAGATTCTGTTTGAGCGCAGCTTGGCAAAACCTATTGCCTTCAATTGAAATCAAGCGAAAGTCGGCGTCGGCTGATTGCGCTTGGTTTTCCTGTAAGGTCGCTATGCAACTAAATGTCAGCGTGCCGATGCCTGCGCCGACTTCCAGCACGGCGCGTGGCTGTTTTTTCTTAAGCCATTTTATTAAACCGGCAATGGCATGCTCGGTGGCAATGTATTCGCTGCCGGGTAATTGGCGAAAATGTGCGTAAATCTGACGGGCTTTTATCGTATTTTTCATGGCACCTCGGTAGTGGTTGCAGATTTTAAGTACTCGCCATCTTGAGCAAGGCGGCGGCAATTCGTTGAGCAGCTTGGCCGTCCAGCGAATTCCCGAACATCTGGCGGATAAAGCCTTGCCGCGCAGCGCTATCGGCTGTGGGGTTCGATAGATAATGAGTGAGCCAGTGGCGCATTTCCGTTTCAGAACGCGCTACTCGTAACATACCGCTGGCTACCAGCGGGCGGTAATGATCGAATTCGTAAAAATCACGGTAATCAATTTTTACCGGCTGACCGACTGGCAGGTTATAGCAAACGTTGACAATTGGTTTGTCGAACATGGCGAGTTCCAGTGACACCGTCGAAGCGACGTTAATTCCCACGGCACAATGGCGCAGCGTGTTTGTCAGAAAGGCGCAATCCTCGAATTTCGGCGTCACATGTTCTTTCAGCCAGGGAATAGTCGGGAAAAAAACATCAGGATTATTTTTCTTTACCTCGTCGAAGCGTTCAGGGTGATGATCTTTCGGGTAAACCCGCACCAGCAATTGCGGGCGATCAGGTAATTCACGGATGATGCGGGCGATGCCTTCGAGAATTAAAGGTTCGTCGGGCATGTGATTATCCATTCCCGTGCTGTAAAGAATAAAAGGACGCGACGCATCCATTCCGACCCGTGCGCAAAAAACCTCGCGCGATTCGTGAAATTCCGGGCGAAAATGAAAATCGAATTGCGGCGTGCCCGTCACGAATACCTGCTCACGCTTTAAGGCAGGATAAATTTTCAACAACGTGTCAGTTATATTTTCATTCCAGGCGACAAAATAATTATAAGGTAACAGCACGCGCCCTTGCGAAGTTAGATTATCCCAGGAAAAAAGAAAGGTCGCCGTCGGAATCCCCAGCCATTGAGCTGCCTGCAAAGGTTGAATCGCGTTATAGCTATGCACGTGCGAAGCGTTGAACACTAAGGTAGGGCGAATTTTTTTCCATAGCTCAAGATAACGCTGGCTGGGACTGAGCGCGCGGCTTACCTTGCGCTCCAGTCCCGAAAAAAAAGCCAGTCCCGGATGATTTGCCAGCGGCGCGGCCAGAGTTTTCGCTACCCCTCGTGTGATTTTTTTGCGCAACGTGACGGCTTCGGCCTCGCGGCGTCGCCAGCGATGTTGCGCGGCGGCCGACCATAAATGCCGCCCGTGTATCACGTCGAGTTCCTGCCGCAACCATCTGACCAGCCAGGGGTCAGGCGCGACCTCTAACTCGTGCAATCCGTCGAACGAACCCGCCAGTTGTTGTTCTAACTCGCCATCCGGCACGACGCTGACGACCGTTACTTTGGCGCGTGGGCGTAATTGCTGCAACGCGCCTGTATAAATAAAATTTCTGATCGCTTCGCCGCGCGGCAGGACGGCTACGATGTGAGGAGAGTTTTCAGTGTAAGCCTGACTCATAGTCGCAAAAACTAGCTGATAGAAAAATTATTGCTCAACGGTCATTCCTTGGTTCAGCGAGCCGTGATTTCGGGTGAAATCCAGCATCGCCTCAGCCAATCGTGCGCCGGAGTTACCGTCCAGGTAACTGATGACGAACGCCGCCATTTTGCGTCTGGCTTCGCGGTGTAACTCAGGTTGCTGCAAATAAGTTTTCACGGCATTAACCATTTCGGCTGGATTATTCACGAGCCACAAGCCGCCCGATTCGGCAATTGGTTTGAAATGCGTCCAGCAATGGTTGATTTCTTTAATCATCGGTTCTAACCGTTTGCCCGGCTCAGGGTCGAAATCGAGATTGACAACGGGGCGGTCAAACAGCGCGCCGTCAATTACGGCAGTGGAAGATATATTGACGATCACGTCGCTGTGGCGAAATGTGTTTACCCACTGGCGAATCTTCGACTCATCTTGCGCGCGGTGCTGTACGTTCAGGTCAGGTTGCCCGGTGCTTTGTACGACGACTTTCGGCTTGAGATGGCGCAAGGCTTCAAACTCGCGGCTTTTGTCGTGTATCGGATGCGGGCGAACTAATAACTGCGCATTGCCTAACTCGCCTGCTATCACGCTTTGTGCCAGATGTTTCACCGCCGCCATTTCGGGAATCATATTCGGCGAGCCCATTGCATATAGAATAATCGGAGCCGTCGGGTCGAGTTGATTTACCTGACAAAATTCGGCGCGCGACTGTTCAAAGCGCGACTGGTAAAAGACATCGAATTGCGGAGCGCCTACCACATAAATCGGCACGCGGCGCGAGTGCGGAAAAAAATAATGCATCTGGTCTTTCATTTCCTGCGACCAGACCACATAGCCATCGTAATTAAACACCATCCGGCGCTTGGTCGAAGGGTTATCCCAGGAAGTGATAAACGCCAGGCGCGGAATCTTTAATGCGTAAGCCGCCGCCGCTACGGCCGGTTCTTCATAGCGAAAAGTGCCCATCGTAAATAAAAAATCGGGGCGCTCTTGTGTTAGTCGTTGAGTGGCTTCCGGGCTGCGCGGATAACGGTGAAGCAATTTTTCTAGGCTGTCTTCCAGCGACTGAGCTAGTCCCAACTGGCCTAAGGCGCGACCGAGATATTCCAACTGGCGCACGCTCCATGGAGTCGTCTTATCTTCGAGATGCTGGCGCAGGCTCCTACGGCTGGGCGCATTAAGGCTGTAATCCCATGCATACTCATTCAAGCGGCGCAGGTAGTTATAAGGGAATTGTTTGAAGGGCAAGGTCGCTGGAAACGGCTCAATTTCTACCGGATAAGTTTGCGCAATCGCGTCGTGTTGGGTAGTTCGCTCGGCGGTGGTCCAGACAGTGAGTCGCGCGCACGAGTGAATAGTCGGCAAGAAGCTGGAATAAAGCAGCATTCTTTCCGTCAACAGCGACGATGACAAAGCTACGATATGTGGTTGACGCGAGGAAGCTAGCATTGCGTTATGGTGTGCTATCAATCACCTGCCATTGCGAGCGTGGAGTTAACAGCGAGCGGCTGATACCCTCTTCCTGTCCGCGCATCTCGACTAACAATCGCTCAGAAACCTGTCGTTCTTCGATGCCAGCGCCGTTATAGCCGGTGAATTTTAAGTGAAAAGTATAAAGTCCTGGAGCCAGCCACAGTGCCGGAAATTTAATCTGGATCTGATGAATTCCCGCCGTTAATACTACGCGGTCTAATTGTTGTAACTCAATCCGTTGATGCAGTATCTGATTACCCACAGCATCGTTGGCGATAGCGAAAAGGTAGCCGCGTGTTATCAGGTGTTGTAACTCAAGCGCGCATTCCAGCGCGAAGGGTTCATCGTTGCTGAGGCTGGCAGGCGAGTTAGAAGTTTGTTTCATTAGTCTGACGTAGCGCCAGCGGGTTCCGCGCAAGTCCTCCTCCGTGGCAGCCGTGGCCACGGTTTCGCTGTAATGCGCCAGGCCTTCGTTGACGCTGCCGCGATAAACCAGCTTGCCATTGCTTAACACGAGACTGGTTTGGCAAAGCTCCTTGATGGCGGCGAGGTTGTGGCTGACAAAGAGGACGGTGCGTCCTTGCGAAGCGACGTTTTCCATTTTGCCTAAGCATTTTTTCTGGAAGGCGGTGTCACCGACTGCAAGTACCTCATCTACTAACAAAATTTCCGGTTCGAGATGCGCGGCGACCGAAAAAGCCAGCCGTAAATGCATGCCGCTGGAATAACGCTTGACCGGCGTATCAATAAATTTTCCGACTTCTGAAAATTCGACGATCTCATCAAATTTGCGTTCGATGTCGGCGCGGCGCATGCCGAGAATCGCGCCGTTCAGAAAGATGTTTTCGCGTCCGCTGAGCTCGTGATGAAAGCCGGTGCCGACTTCGAGCAACGCGCCGATGCGTCCACGAACGTCTGCGTGTCCGCGCGTAGGTTCGGTGATGCGCGCCAGCAGTTTCAATAAGGTAGATTTGCCCGCGCCGTTGCGTCCGATGACGCCGACGACCTCGCCGCATTTAATTTCAAAGGCGAGGTCTTGGATGGCCCAAAACGTTTCGGTTTCGGGTTTCGCTTGCCGAGTGAACACCCCACTGACCAGATGCGATAAAGAATCGCGCAGGGTTTTATATTTATCGGGCCGCAGCCCGATACGATATTGTTTTGATAAGCCTTCAACGCGAATCGCTAGATCAGCACTCATTTAATTCTTGGTAAAGTTAGTTAAATCGGTTTATAGGTTGCGCAAGCTTGACACAGGCTGCTCAAGTTACCTTCGGGGAAGCTCCGGCGGACTTGCTTGAGTTTGTCGCCATGCCAGATTTCGCGCAAGGATTGATCTTTTAGGTCGCCGACGATCAAGGGGTCTTCTTCGGCGTTATTAAAACGGCAACCGCAAGCCCGCACGCGTCCGTCATACAGCACCGTGAGCGAAAAGGTTTGATCGCAAGGCCGTGATTTATCGGCAGGCGGTTCGGCGACGGTCATTTCGCCGTATAAATCTTCCTGCTTAATCATTCCGCCCCACGAATCGTAACCTTTATACATCACTCCAATATCCTGATTTTCGTTAATATGCGGACGCACATATTTTTTATAATCAGGTTTGTCGAGCGCGATCTCGGTCGGCACGTCGCTACGGATCAGGAAATTAATATTGACCGGTTTGCCTAACTCGTTGTTACGGATGAGCAGCTTTTCCAGCCCGACGATGAGCTTGTCATATTCCTTGCTGCGGTAAATGCGTTCGTAACTCTCTGCATCTAATGGCGAAGTAGAAATACTTAAATGAGTTAGTCCGCTGGCGAGCAAGGCATCAATGTCATAACGATAAAGCAGGATGCCATTGGTATAGGTATAAACTTCTTCAATGCCCAGCGCGCGAGCCTGCCGCGTACGTTCGGGCAATTTTTTATCCAGCAACGGTTCGCCCACAATCGGAATATAAGAAAGCCGTTTACCACCCAATGCGACGAATTCTTGGAGCGAGCGGTCAAATAACGCATCCGGCATTTTGCCTTTAGCGCGCATTTCATATTGGTAGCCGCAAAAAATGCAATTCGCATTACACACATTATTTAATTCGACTTTTAGTACCTTGGGAGGCTGGGTTTCCAGCTTTTCCCAGTTACGAAAGCGACGTGCAACGGCGTTGAAATAACGGTTCGCCCGTTTTTTGAGGCGACGAAGTATTTGCATATCAAATTCCTTTCTGCGCGTAAGTCGAGGTTTCCCACGACAGGATGGGTGACACTACGCCCGGACGTGAGCGTTCGTGCAAGCCGTTCCAGAACGGCGACTTGCCGTGGTCAAGCAGCACTTTGAATTGCAACGCCGGGTCTGCGCGTACGATCCATTTCATGTTGTGCAGCGAGACGCGCGGCGCGATTTGAAACGTACCGCAATTGAGCAGTCCGCGCGGAATCGTGCAACGCCAGCGGTTCTCGCCCAGGTGTTGCGTCAGGTGTTGTTCGAGGGATGCGTCGGTGTGATAGCTGCGCAAAACTACGTCGCCGAAAGTCGTCGTCAGATCGAAGCCTACGCACAGCGACGTGTCGGGTTTGCGCAGGTCGAAGCGTAATTCGACAGTGAGCGCCTTGCTGGTTTGAAAGATGCCGCTGGTGCTGCCGTCTTCGTCGGTGACTGACATGCTTAACAAACGCAGCGTATCGTCGCCGGGCGCATCTTCGTCAGGCCAATTATGCACGCAATCGCGGTCTTCCAGCCCCGCCAGGTAACTCGCAATCACGGTCGAAGTTTCGTCGTAGGCTTGCACCCGCCCGCCTTTCAAATGCAGCGTACGTTGCGAGAGCGATTGCACGGCTTGCATGTTATGGCTGACGAATAGCACGGTGCGGCCTTGTTGCGTTACGTCCTGCATTTTCCCCAAACACTTTTTCTGAAAGGCCGCGTCGCCGACGGCCAGCACTTCATCCACCATCAAAATATCGAGTTCGAGATGCGCCGCGACGGCGAAAGCGAGCCGTAAGTACATGCCCGACGAATAGTGTTTGACCGGCGTATCAATGAATTTTTCGACCTCGGCAAAGGCGACAATTTCATCGAACTGGCGGCGGATTTCTTCGCGCCGCATGCCCAGGATCGCGCCGTTGAGAAAGATGTTTTCGCGGCCCGAGAGTTCAGGATGAAAGCCCGTGCCGACTTCGAGCAGGGAACCGACGCGCCCGTGAATTTCAGCCCAGCCCGACGTAGGCGACGTGATGCGCGCCAGCACTTTGAGCAACGTAGATTTGCCCGCGCCGTTGTGTCCGACGACGCCGACGATTTCGCCGCGTTGAATTTGAAACGATACGTCTTGCAGCGCCCAGAACGATTCGCGCGCGGCGGCAGGTTGCGGGCGCAAAATGCGTCGCGCCGTGTCAGCCAGCTTGTCGCGCAACGTAGGGTTGCGTCCCGGCGCGGCTCCGAGTTGGTATTGTTTCGAGAGGCCTTCAACACGGATGGCAATGTCTGAATGGATGGCGATGTCTGATTGGGATGACAATGAAAAATTGAAAAAGGAGAAGGGAAAATGATTCGGCTCCTGGCTTCGCTGTTCGTCGTTTGATTGCGCTCACTGGTATGAATCCGTCGGTCGTTGTCAGTCTGGGGGAGAGCGGCTGACCGTCGGTTACGCAATCTCAAAACGAACAGCGAAGGCAAGAGCCGTCAACTGGTCGCGGAGTCTACTTCGTTTGGCTCAATAAGCCCAGAGTGATCCATTGCCAAACGAAAAAACTATTGTCGCCCTGTCCGCGTTGATAGTTCTGCCAGGCCGCTTGTATGGCACGCGCGTCGAACCACTCGCGCGCCCAACCTGATAAACCCATTTCGATCATCTCGTTCGCCCACGGTTGCAACGGCCCGCGCAACCATTCGCGTTGCGGCGTTTGCACCGGACGCTTGGGCGCTTCGACTACGCCGGAAGGCAACAGTTTCGCAGCCAGTTGGCGCAACAACCATTTGTGCGTCCAATTGCCTGCCTGGCCTTGAATCTTGCGTTCAGCAGGTTGGCGCAACGCGAGTTCAAACAAACGATGATCTAAGAAAGGTTCGCGCAATTCCGTCGAAGCCCGCATCGAAATGCGATCATTGAACCGCAACGCGCGCGGAATCTTGGTGCAATAAATGTCGCGGTATTGCAGGTTGCGCAACGCATCGGGAAACGGTTTCGGATAGTTCGCGCTTTCGGCTAACGCGGCGAAATCCGGCGTTAAACATTCAGGCCGGACGGGTGAATCGTTGCTGCCTTGCACGATGCTCGCGGGTTGCGCGTCGTTATTCAGCGCGCGGCGATAGTAATCATAGCCCGCCCATTGTTCATCCATGCCTTGTCCGTCGAGCAACACGATGACGCCTTCCTGTCGGGCGCGTTCAAAGATTTTTGCATACGCCAACGTAGGCAAGCCGCCGAAAGGTTCGTCCTGATGGGCTTGCACCGAAGCCGCGAGCGCGGGCACTTCGCCAACGTCTAGCTGGCAAACGCTGATCGGATGTTTCGTATGCGCAAGCATTTGTCGCACCCACGGCAACTCGTCGTATCGCTCATCGCCCGTCGTGAACGTGAACGCCTTGACCGCACTGTCAGCGCCTTGCACGCGTTGCACCAGGCCGAGCAGCGTGGATGAATCCAGCCCGCCGCTGAGGTTGATTCCCACAGGCACATCGGCGCGAAAGCGCAAGCGAACGCTGTCAGTCAGCAGGTCAAGATATTCGGCGATGACTTCTTCGTGCGTGCGCTGGTCAAGCGGTGCGTCAGCCAGTTCAGCAAAGTCGTACCACTTTTTGGTTTCGATTTGTCTTTCGATTTGTCCGGCGTGCCACGTGAGCGAATGACCAGCGGGCAGGGCCGTGACGCCCTGCCAAAACGTACGCGATGAGTGATCGTATAAACCCGTTTTGAGGAAGGTCGCCCACGCCGTCGTGTCAGGCGTATGCGCGACGCCCGCCGCGTGCAGCGTTTTGATCTCACTGGCAAAGAGCAACGCGCCGTCTTCAGCCGTTGCGTAATAAAGCGGCTTCACGCCGAAACGATCGCGCGCGGCAAACAACGTTTGCTGGCGTTCGTCCCACAACAGCAAGGCGAACATTCCGATGAAATGCTTGAGGCAATCGGTTCCCCAACGTTCGTAAGCGGCGAGCATGACTTCGGTGTCGGATTGGCTACGGTAAGGGTAATCACTCAGTTGCTGGCGCAACTCGCGGTAATTATAAATTTCTCCGTTAAACGCGATCACGACTGAGCCGTCGTGATTCGTCATCGGCTGGCGACCGAGTTCTGACAGATCAATGATGCTCAAGCGATTGTGTCCGAGCGCGACATTGCCGCGCGCGCTCACGAAACGGCCTTGTGCATCGGGGCCGCGATGATGCTGGCGCGCGATCATCTGTGACAGGCGCGGTTCGATTGGTTGATTTTCAGCCCCGCTATTTTTGACGATGCCGATGATGCCGCACATCAGGTTAGGCGGTTGCTCCTTCCCTGCGTTGCTGAAAGTAATGGCGGCGTATGAAAGTCGTCGAGGCCGCCGCCGCCAGCAGGAACGGGTGCAGCGGCAAGAGAAAACGCCAGCCCGCATTGGCGTTGGCGTGCGCCAGCCACCAATAAAAGATCAGCGCGACGCTCGCCGCCATAAACGCCGCTGACAAGGGCGTGAGCGTCGGACGAAAGCGCCGCTCCAAACCCAGCCCGACAAAAAGTAAACACATCACCGTCATCAAAAATTCGATCAACGTTTGCGATAAAGCCGAGAGGTAAGCGAAGCGTTCGCGCCAACCGGTTTTGCTCCAAAAGCGCGGTTGCAGCGCCGATTTGTAACCTTGCGGCGGCGAATGCGGCAGCAGGAGTTTCGCCGAGTTCACCGCGAAAAATTTAGCGATCGGCCAGGGCGCGGTGGTCAGGCGTTGCCAGCTGCGTTGGCGATAGAGTTGATCCATTTGTTGCGGCGTCGTTTGCGGCAGCAGCGCGATAAGTTCCTGATGATAGCTTTTGAACGCAGGCTGGCGACCCTGATGTGCGTCTATCGCGCCTTCAATCGCGTAAGCCCAAAAGTTAAACGTAGACAAGCGGGAATAATATGACTGGCCTTCGGTCAGGCGGTTGCGCAAAGCCCAAGCCGCAGGCGTCAACATCGGCAACAGCAATACGCACGCCAGCAAAATGAATCCGTCTGATTTCGGCGTGCGCGCACGTACGCGCCACCACGTGAACAGTTGCGCGAGTGCCAACGGAATCGGCATTAGCGAGAAAGACGGACGAAGTAAGCTCAACGCGATTAACACCAGCCCTTCAGCCAGAAACCAATGCGGCTGATGGGATTGTTCGGCGCGCACGAGGCAATAGACCAGCAGGCACATCAGCGTGGCGGCGAGGGCTTCGGTGAGCAGCCGGACAGAGGCGTAACCGGCAGCGTTGTGAAACGCCCAGAGCGCAGTGACGGCCAGCGAAGTCGCGCGGCTCTCGGTCAGTCGTCGCACGGCTAACGCCAGCGGCAAGCAACTCAAGGCGAGCAACAAAATTTGTACGACAAAGATGGTGCGTATGTTGTGCGGCGCTAGCGCGACGTAATCACCCGTCGTGCGATAGATCAATGCGAGAAAGGCCGGATAGCCCGGCGTGCGCGTGTAAGAGTGATAGGTGAACGATTGGGCGAGCGTGAGCGCCGGTTCGTAATAGCTCCGTGAATCGTTATCAATGAAAGGTTCGCCGGTCAGCGCGGCGTCGCTGATGCGGCTCAAATAAAACAGCCGCGCCGCCGCTGAAAGCACGACCAGCAACGCCAGCGTGAGCGCGTAACGTTGCTCTGCCAGCCGCAGCAGACGATTCAGAGAAAAAGAAGTTTTTGGTTGATTTACCAACGAATAAGCCTGCGTCATGCGGGGGCGTGGTTCAGCAATGTTTCTGCGCGCCGCCAATCTTCCAGCGTATCAATGTTGACGCTGCGCGCCGGATCAATTTCGTAACCGACGACGCGCGAGCCATAAAGAGTGTTGCGTTCGAGTACGTTGTAGGTGCGCGCGACATAAACCGAGCCTTCGCGGTGAAAGGCGTCGGGCAATTCCTGTCGGCGCGGAATCGGCACGGCTTCGCCCGTACTCAAGCGCAAACTGCCGTCTTCGCTTTTGAAATATACCCAATGCGGATTGTGTTCGGCGGGTACGCGCAAGACGGTGAAGACGGTGTCGGCTTGTTGTTTGATGAAGAGTTCGATGCAGGCGTCAATGTCCGCCGCGCGGCGCAATGGGTTCGTAGGTTGCAGCAAACAGAGAGCGTCGAACGTTTCGCCTGCATTCATCAGCCAACGCAGCGCGTGTTGCAAGACGGGCAGCGTAGGCGTCGTGTCTTGCGCGAGTTCGGCGGGGCGCAGAAAGGGAACGCTTACGCCGCAAGCCCGGCCTACGGCGGCGATCTCTTCGTCGTCGGTCGAAAGCACGACGCGCGTGAGCAGCCGTGCGGCGAGCGCCGCTTCTGCCGTATAAGCCAGCAGCGGTTTACCCGCGAGCAGCTTGATGTTTTTGCGCGGTACGCCTTTTGAACCGCCGCGCGCTGTGATGAGTCCGACGATACGCATTAGTTTTTTGAGAAGACGAAGCGGTTTTCGCCGACGCCGAAATTCACGGCGGCGAAAGGTTCTTTGCGCCAGATTTGCTCTACGCGGTCGAAATCAGTGCCGCGTGTCAGGCGGCGTATTTCTGTCGCGCCGACGGCGGATAACTGTTCGCTGATTTCGTGGGGCGTGAGGCGTTCGTTCATCGGCACCATCACATGGTCGAGCATATAAAAAATGCGATTGTCAGGCAGCCCCAACAGATGTAGCGCGAGTCGCGCCGTTTCGTGCTGTTCGTCTTTCATCAGGGCGCGCAAGACTTCGATCACCGTCCAGTGCAAGCCGCCGGGCTTTTCGATCAGATAAAGAAAACCCAGTCCGCCGGGTTTCATCACGCGCAAGGCTTCGGTCAGTCCGGTTTTCCAGTCTACGGTGTGATGCAACACGCCATTAGAGAAGACTATGTCAAAGCTATCGTCGGCGCAGGGCAGGGCCAGTACGCTGCCTTCCTGAAAACGAATGCCGTCGAGTTCAGCGGCTTTCACGCGCTCGGCGGCATTGGCGATGTTGATCGGAGAAATATCAATGCCGACGGCCTCGCGCGCCCCGAGCGCGCGCCACGCGGCGGTATAACGTCCGCCGCCGCAACCGGCGTCGAGTACGGTTTGCGTAGCGAGGCGGGAAACCTCTACGTCGTTGCGTTTGAGCCGCGCGCGCAGCAATTGCGCAGGTTCTTCCCAAAACGAAGCGGCAGAAAAGGTGCGAAACAAATTGCCGTAATGCTGTCCCGTCGTTTTTTCGACCGCGGCCTGATCGGCGATGTCGAGCGCGAAGTCTGCTTCGTCAACGCCCAGCGCGTGGAAGTTGAGCCGCGCCGCGCTGTGCAAAAACTCGGTCAGTTGTTCGAGCGTACGATTGATTTGCGGCACCGGGTCTTGCCGCGAGGCATAAGCGTTCTCAGCGCCGCGATAAAGATAGGGAACCGCCCAGGCGCGCAAAGCCGCCGCCGCCCGCGTGGCTCCCAGTGCGTGCGCCGCCGTCAGCATGTTTTCAGCGGCGGAACCAATTGTGTCGGCAAAAAACTCAGGTTCGAGAATATGGGGCGCAGCGAGTGGAAAGTTCATGATGATTCAGGATGAGTTTCAGCACGGATTGATGAGGCGAGCCGTAGCCTAAGCATCGTAAATATAATGCAGGCGTTTTTGAATATAGGGGCGCAAGTTGACCACGGCCTCGGCGATTTTTTCGGATACGTAACCGTCGCCGTAAAGCGTGCTGGGTGCGTAACGTCCGTGCGCGAGGTGTTGGCGCGTGATGCGTTCGATGTCGTCGGCGACGGGCGCGGTGCGAATGACGTGTGCGTCGGTTTCGCGGCCTTCCTGACGGCGGCCTATCAATACGACAGGTGTGCCGAAATAGCTGGCGTCGCGCACGAAACTCGACGAATTGCCCAACGCGCAAGCGGCGTTGCTCAACACGCGCAGGTAATCAACCGGCGCAAAATTCGTCAAAGTACGCAACCACGCCGGTTGATGGTTCACGCGAAACGAACGAATCGCTTTGCTGATGTAATCGGAACCCGCGTCAATGTTCGGCCACAGCATCACGGTCGGCAGCGCCAATCGGTGTAAGGCTTCGAGCATCGCTTCCATCTGACTGCGTTCGCCGCCGAACTCAGTCGTGGTCGGATGAAACAACACCAGCAGGAAAGGTTTCGTGACATCAATCTCGCTACCGCCGCCTTTGCTGTGTAACAACTCGCGCGTGAGCGTGCGGTCGAGCGTACGCGCAATGTCGCTCGACGGGCAGCCGATGGCGAGTACGTTCGCGGGGTCTTCGCCCATACGCACGAGGTAATCAGCCGCGCGTTGCGTGCTGGGGAAGTGAAACTGCGCGAACTTGCTGATCGCGTGGCGCGCACTCTCGTCAATCGAACCCGAAACTTCGCCGCCCTGAATGTGCGCGATGGGCAGGTTCATATAAGCCGCAGCAATGGCCGCCGCGAGAGCTTCATAACGGTCGCCGATCAGCACGACGACATCGGGCTTGAGGCGTTGAAATTCGCTGGCGAATTCGACCACGCCGAAGCCAACTGACTTTGCCATCGTCGCGGGCGTCGAGCCTTCGAGTTCGATAAAGATTTCGCCGTTGATGGTGAAGCCATCATTGCGCACTACGTTGACCGGTTGATCGAAACGCTCAAGCACCATCGTACCGGCGGCGACGACTTGCAATTCAAGCTCAGGGCGATCTTTCAGCGCATGCATCACGGGCTTGAGGCGTCCGTAATTGGCGCGGTCAACAAGTACGACGCAAACTTTGCGCTTATTCAAAATCATCCCCCTCAAAATCTTCTAAAGCCAACATAACGTTGGCGGCGACGGCGCGCGTGAGCTTACGTCCTACGAAATCAGCGTAGCGTGACGCCGCGACGCCCGTGCCGGGCTTTTTGAAAGCGAGGTCTTCAAACGCGATGGTCGCACCGGCGGGCAAGTCGCGCGCGGTGAAAAGGCTCTTGCCGAAGATGCGTTTCATTTCGGACAGCTCATTCGCCATCGCGGTTTTATTCACAGGATTGTGCAAGGCGCGTTCGATAAAACGCACGCCTTCGACGAGTTGTTTGAGTTCGGCAGTAGTGACGGACGCAGGCACGTCCGGGCCGAAGCACTCGCGCGAAAAGGTTACGTGGACTTCGATCAACTGCGCGCCCAACGTACGCGCGCTTAGTCCGGCATAGATCGTCCCTGAGTGATCTGACAATCCGACGGGGCATTGATAACGCTGGCGCAATTCGTCCAACACGTTCAAGCCGAGCTTTTCAGGCGGACACGGATAAGCCGTCGTGCATTGAAAGACGGCGACTGGCGCTCCGTTTGATCTGACGCAGGCGACGGCGGCATCCAGCTCTTCCCACGTAGACATTCCGCTCGAAAGCAATACGGGCTTGCCGGTTTTTGCCATCGCGGTGAGCATCGGCAGATTGGTGATTTCGCCCGCGCCGACTTTCCATGCCTGCATGCCTAAGCTCTCGAGCAACGTGACCGCTTGCAACGAAAAGGCCGAAGACAAAAATATCAGCCCGCGTTCCGCCGTATGTTCCGCCAGTCCACGCCATTGTTCGGGCGTGAATTCCATCCGCTGCCAATAGTCATAGCGCGTCTCGTCCTGTTTGCTGAATTTCACGCGCCACGGTTCGCCGGGTGAACTTTCAGCGGCGGCGAAGTGCGTTTGAAACTTGATAGCATCGGCTCCGGCGGCGGCGATGGCGTCAATATAAGCGTGCGCCGTGCCGAGGCTGCCATCGTGCGTTTGCGCGATTTCGCCGATGATGAAACAGCGCTGATCGAGTTGTGAAAACCAGTTCGAAGGCATTATTGCGTTAGGGCGGCGGCGGTTGCAGGTGCGGTCGTTGGTGCAGTTTGGGAGCGACGCCAGAGACTGAGCGCGCCCTTTTCGTCGAGCATGGTGAAAGTGGGTGCGAGCCGGGCTTTCTCTTGCGAGTCGAATTCCCAGCCGAGCAAATAGGTTAAGTCAGGATAGTGTTCCCACGCGATTTTCGTCGGAGCGGCTTCGATTTGTCGGAAAACCGCCAACGTCGGACGGGGCTTAAAACGAACGAAGAACTGTTGGCTGTGAGCTTGATAATTACCTATGTCTACGCAGCCGTGTTGGGCGCAATAGTAAGACGTGGCGTGAAGCAGCGGGTTGATCAACGCTTTGGACGCCGGGATGCCGCGATAGCCTGCGACGAACTGTCCGCGCACCGCTGCCGCTGGCAAGGCCGTGACATACGTATTGACCTGTTGTGCGGCTCGCGCCAACAGCGCTCCGTTGAGCAACGCGAGCGCCAACGACGCCGCCAGCAAAAGACGCGGCAAGGATTGCGGCAGCAACGCGCACGGCAACAGCGGTATGAACAGCAACGCAATCAACGGCACAAAGCGCACTTTGACCAGCGACAATTCGCCGAGACGGTCGGGTACGAATAGCATGGCGACGAACAATCCTAATCCGATCAATAACAACCAGCGCCGCGCAGCCAGTTCATTCTCTTCACACGGGTTGGAAGCAGACGCCGCGCGCCAGCGTTGACGGGTTTCGCGCCGTCCTAAAAACCAGAACAGCAGCAGGCCGAGCAACAGGCCGCTTGAAATCTGACGGGCGGAAAAAGTGATTTGCGCAAAGGTCAGCAGGTTGAGCAATACGCCGAGGTTTTGGCTGACATTGAGTCCTGACAGTAATCCGATTGGGCCGCTGGGTCTGCTTAAACCGCCGGAGTTTTGTGCGAGAGCTTGCCCCAGCGACCAGCCATAACCGGCGAGCAACAACAACGGCAACGCCAACAACGCGAGAGCTTCGCGCCAACGCGCTACGAAATTTTTTCGCGTAAGGCTCATTACCACCAGTGCGCAACCAATAGACAGCACGTAACAGGCAAACGGCAGCAAATGGCAGGCGAACAAAACCAATGCGCAGCCATTGCCCGCAAGCAACCGTTGCCAGAGCGGGCGGTCGCGCATTTGCCAGAACAGCCACATCGCCCACAACCACAGCGGTACGCCTAGCATGAAGCTATAAAAACCCGGCATGGTCATCCGCGAAAACAGCAACGGGAAGATGACGAAGGAAGCCGGATAAGCCGCATTGCCCGCCAGCCGCGCCAGCAATGGCATGACGCCCGCCAGCAACACTATGAACAAGCTGAGAAAAACTTTTTCGGCCATCACCGGTGGCAGGAAGGCGGTAAGCAAATAGAGCGGTACGGCGGCTCCCAAATTCGGAGTGAAGAAAAGTTCGAGATCAAAAAATTGTCCGTAAGCCATTCCGCCATTCATCAGGTCGCGCAAGATCACCGTGTTATAAACGTGGCAAGCGCCGTCTTGCGAAGGGAAGAACGGCAACCACCACAACAAGCCGAGATGCAATGCCACTACGAACCAGTAAAAATGTTTAAGTCGCGTCATGATTCAACCTCACCAGCACCAAATTCACACCAAACTCAAAAGTTGTCAGACTACGTCGGCGAAAGTTTTTTCCATGCGCCTGAAATAAAAAGCTCCGCCCACCAGGATGATGACAGAGGCCGTCGCTGAAACGGCGAGCATCGGGCCGGGCGAGTTGCCGGTGCCGAGCAGCGCCCAGCGAAAGCCTTCGACGACGCCGACCATCGGGTTTAAGCCGTAAACCAAACGCCACTTGGGATTCATCAGGCTGCTGGGATAAGCGATGGGCGTCGCCAGCATCCAGAATTGCGTGATGAAGGGAACCACATAGCGTACGTCGCGGTATTCGACGTTGAGAGCCGAGAGCCAAAGACCTACGCCCAGCGCAGTGATGAGCGCGAGCAGCAGGAAGAGCGGCAGCCAGACCAGATTCCACGAAGGCACGACGCGATGCCACGCCATCATTCCGATCAGGAGCGAGAAGGCGAGCAGGAAATCAACGACCCCCGACAACACCGTCGCGAGCGGAATCGTGAGGCGCGGAAAATAAACTTTGGTGATGAGATTCGAACTGCCAACGAGGCTGTTAGAGGCTTGCGTCAGGCCGTTGGCAAAAAACGTCCAGGGTACGAGTCCGGCGTAACAAAACAGCGAGTAGGGAATTCCGTCAGAAGGGATTTTCGCCAGCCTCCCGAAAAACAGCAGGAAGACGATCATCGTGAACAGCGGCTGAATGATCGCCCACGCCGCGCCCAGCGCCGTTTGTTTATAACGCACCTTGATGTCGCGCCAGGTCAGGAAGTAGAGCAATTCGCGGTACTCCCACAGTTCGTTAAGTTTCAGCGAAACCCAGCCGCGCGACGGCTCGATACGCCAGATCGGCGTTTCGGGCGTGGCAGCCAGAGGTTCGGGACTGACAGGATTATTCATTATGAGTGCAGGGATGACGGTTACGGCGAGGCACACTTCTCCCCGCGTTGGTAAACCGTAACAGGAAACCTCATGTCGAGGCAGCGTGCAAAATTTCAAATGTGAGGATGCTGAAGGACGAACAGGAATCGTGGAGAGTGTGCCACCGAAACATGTTGTATAAGGGATGCCTGCGCCAGTTTTATCAAGATACAGCTTGCCATCAATCTGCTGTCAGTCTGCTTTGGGATTACGGGAGATTGATGGCCTAGCGCGATGTAAGGCGTGTGGCGATGTAGGTAAAAACGTTACGTCTGACATCGCGGGCGCATTATACATGGCGATCATTCGATGTAAACTCAATAAACATGCGGGGCTGAAGCGTTTGGCTTGGCGCATGAAACCTTGCTTGATAAGCTGCGCCCGTCGCTGGTTGGTTCGCGCCAGACTTACTGCTAAAACACACAAAAGATCATGACTTCATTACATTCCTTACGCCGTCAGGTGTCTTACGCTGGTCGCCACTTCACGCCGACCTGGAAATACGGATTTAATTACCGGGCCACGCTGGCTTATCAAAAGTCACGGTTAAGTGTGCGTCCGCCGTTAGGCGCAGAAGCGGCGCGCGTGTTGAACGAACTCAACCGTAACGGCATCGCGATCACTTCGGTGGCGCAGTTGTTGGGGGCGAACGCCTGCTTTGCGGAACTGGAACAACAGGTCGAAGTCTTAGAGCAGAGCCACGCCGCACAGATTGCCGCTGAACGCGCGGCGGCAGATCAATACGATCCGCAGCGCAAAACCTTCATTTTGCAATTGCTGGGCGAGCGTCCGACGCTCGACGCGTCCAGCCCGTTCGTGCGCTTTGCGTTGCAGTCCCCGATTCTTACTATCGCCAACGAGTATTTCGGCATGTATACCTGCCTGCGGTTTTATAACGTATGGCACACGCTGCGCACCGAAGGCGAAGCGCGCGAATCGCAGCTTTGGCATTACGATCGCGAAGATCATCTGATTCTCAAAATCTTTCTTTACCTGTCTGGCGTGGACGAAGGCGCGGGGCCGTTCACTTACGCGCCGGCGACGCATGTGAAAGGGGCGATCAAGACGCATCCGCCGGGCTTTCTCGAAAACGGCGTCAATCGGGTACGCGATGAGGACATGGCGCAGGTCGTACCCGTGGCGCAATGGATTAAAGCCATGGGGCCGCGCGGTACGCTGGTGTTCGCCGATACGCGCGGATACCACCGCGGCGGATTAGCGCGTGAACGCGACCGCATTTTGTATAACTGCATGTTCACCTCACCTACGTCGCAAGTGTCTGAACATTTCACACGTCCGCCGCAAATGGATTTGCCTGATGAGACGGCGGCGGCGCTCGCGCTGACTTATCGGCGCTGCTGAAAAATCATTGAGCCCGAAAAAACCAGAACGGCACGCCCTGTAGTGACAAGGCGTGCCGTTCTGGTTTTGGTGTTGGGTGGTGTTACTTGGGGTTTTCGCTACTGGCAAGTGGTGGCAAGGGTGACGCGAGGGCGTCTGCCGCAGAGCCTACGCGAATGGTCAACACGCGCGCCGCTGACACATTGCCGACGGTGTCGCTGCAACGAATGACGCGCGGGAAGGTTTGCCCGTCCATGGTGGTGAGCGTGGTTTGATGGATGAGTCCGCCGGTTTGCGTGAAGGGCGTCATCGAGGCAAACGGCGTAGTGGTGTCGGCTGCCATCCGGCACGCAGCGTTTTCGTTGGTGCGTACCTCGATAGCGATCAGCCGGGTGCCGAGCGGGAAGAAATCGGTCGCGGGAATCGCCAACGTGATGATCGGTGCCGTCGTGTCAACCGTGGTCGGCGCGTACGTCACATTCACGCTCGCCGTGCCTTGATTGCCTGTGGCATCTACGGCTTTGACGGTGATGAGATTGACGCCGACTTCGAGCGGCGCGTCCAGCGACCAGCTTGCCGTACCGGTTGCCGTGCCTTGCTTGCCGCGATTGGTGGCGAAGCTCACGGCGGTTACACCTTGATTGTCGGCGGCTTGGCCGGTGAGGCGAATGGTCGCCGCGTTGGTTTGCGCGGGCGTCGTGTTGATGCTCACCGTCGGCGCGGTGGTATCCACGGTGACGGTGACGGTGACGGTGCGCGTGGCGGTGGTTTGACCGGCTTTTTGTGCGGTCAGGGTATAAGTGAACTGTCCGGTCGTCGTTGGGGTGTGTTGGCACGAACCTTGCGCCGCCAGGTTTTGGCAGTTCGTTGCACCGATAGCGAGCGTCGTGGCGTTTGCGGTGACCCAGGCGAAGGTGGCGGCTTGGCCCAGGCGGATGGTGGCAGTGCTGCCTGCCGCCGTGCCGCCCGTCGTGGCGATAACGGTGAAGCTGCTGATTTGCGGCGCGCTGTCGGGGGCGCTGTTGCGGGTGCTGGGTACGCGCGTCACGCCGCCGCGCAAGGCTCCGCTGTTGGTGTTGGGAGAAACGTCAACGACTGGTCCGCTGGCTTCATCGAAACTGAAGCCGAGTCGCAGGTTCGCTTCGTTGGCGACCGGTAGCCCCGCGCCGCTGTTGTAACGAGTGGTGACTTCCTGCGCGGTCAGGACGCGATTGTGCAAGCGCACTTCATCCACTTGGCCTTTGTACCATTCCTGATCGGTACCGCGATTGCCGATAGCGGTCAGCATAAGCCTTGAGAGGCCGGCGGGCGTATTGATGGGTTTTTCTTTCAGCCGTGAGTCGGCATCAGTGTCAGGTTGTCCATCCACATAAAGCAGCAGTTTGTCTGTGTTGCGCACGGCCACGAGGTGATGCCATTGCCCGTCGTTGATCGGCTTCTGTCCGAAAAAGTTCGTGAAGCCGCCGGTATAAATCGAGACCGTCGCACCGGCAGTGACGCCCGGTGAAAGGCGCAAGTCGTTGCCGCTGTTGTTGCCCAAAATTGTTTGGAAGTCAGCCGCTTGCGCTGTCGTCTTTACCCAGGTTTCGATGCTCCATTCTCTGGTTTGCGGCGCGGTGGTCGGAGTCGTGACCGTCACTGCGCCGGTTTTGCCGTCGAAATCCAGCGCGTTGTTCGACCCACCGGTGGTGGTGGGATTGGCTACGCTAAAGCTCAGGGTGCGGGACGCTGACACGTTGCCCGCCGCATCGCTGCAACGCAACAGGTAATTATAGTTTTGCCCGTTCGCGGTCGTCAGGCTGTAGCTGTGCGCCAAGCCGCCGGTTTGTGTGAACAGTTGCATCGAAGCGAACGGTACGTCAGTCGCCGAGATGCGGCAGGTCGCATTTTCATTGGTCGTCAAATCTACTTTGACGCTGGTCGTATTCGCCGGGAAGGCCGTTGATAACGGAGCCGTCAACGTTACGACCGGCGCGACGGTGTCGCTCGTCGCCGTGACCGTGATCGTCGCATTGGTTGAGACGGTTTTGCCGTTGGCTTGCGCCTGCAACGTGAAATTGAACTGGCCCAACGTGCCGGCGGTCATCGTGCAAGTGCCGCTGGCCGCGCCATTCATCAGCGTGATTGGGCAGCCGGGAATCGCGGGAATGAACGCCGCTGACGTTGCGTTGGTGACGGTATAAATCAGAGAAACGGATTGCCCACTGATTACGGCTTGCAGCGTGGGGGCCAATCTCAAACCAGGTTCGTTCACGACGGTGACGTTCTCGCCGTTGTCACGATACCTGCTGTAACTTGGTCCGCCTGCCCCCAACGCTCCTCGGCTCGCACCATCAGTCGAAGGGCTGACCCAGAACGCGAAGAGTTTTCCGTTCGTCACGTAAAACTTGAACTTGATCGTCTGGTTGATTAACGCAGACAAGTCGCTCGCACCCGTCCACGTCACTTGCCGTTTAGTTGAGTTGCCGTTGAACGGTTGGCAATTCGCTTTGGTGAAAGGCGCAATGACCTGATTGTTTTCATTCAGGGCTTCGGCGCACAGGCTGCCGCCGCTGGCGATTTCGGCATTCACGAACAGATAGCGTCCGTCGAAAGTTACGCGCCGCGTGGTGATCGTGCCATCGGCGCTGCCCGCGTTGAGCGAAGCGAATCCGTCGCGGCGCATCGTCGCCAAACCGGTGGCCCCGTTGGAATCAACCGAATTTTCAGCGCCGGGCGGTCGTCCGCCGCGTCCGCTGAAATAAAAATACATTTGATCGCCCACGATGAGCGGCCCGCCTGCGACGGGTTGCACGTTACCCCAATTCCACGCGCCCTGACTGCCTGCGCTGAACATGGCCTGACGATTCGGGCGATGCCAATGAAAGCCGTCGCGGCTGAAGCCGAAGTAAACTTCGTTGAGCTTGGGGCGTCCCGCCGGTTTGTTGGCGTTGCCGCGCAGGATCGAAAACTGGGCGAGCATCAGGCTTTCATAGCCAGCGGCTTCGAACGCATAAAGGTTGGGCGTAAAGGTCGGATCGTCAGGATGCGCCGTGTCGAACGTGTCGGCTTTCATCCATTTCGAGGTGTTGGCGTAAAGCGTTTCCGCCGTTGACGGATTGTTGGGGGCGACGCTGTTGAGCGCGAAAGATAAGTCGGTGTGTTCGGCGTAACGACGCGTGCGAATCGTACCTGGCAACAGGTCTTTGATACTCAGCCCCCACTTCTTGCGAAAGGGGTTGTAAAAAAAAGACTGGCGATCATACAGCAGCGATTTATTGACGACGGCCGCCGGCCCCCAGTGAATGCCGTCCGCCGAATAATGCAAATGGAATTCCAGCGGGTCAGGCTCGGTATAAACCGTGCGCAACATTTTGTAACGCCGCGCCGGATTCGGTTCATCCAGATCAAGCCAGTTGGCATAAGCGTCTACGAGTTTGGTGTCTTTGAAAACTACGTTGGTGCCGGGGACGACATCGAGGTTCGGCCTGCTCCAGGTGACGCCGTCGGTCGAAGTGGCATAGCAAACATTGATGCGATAGCCGCACATGTACCACATCTTGAATAGCTTATCGCCGGGGTCGAAAAACACGCCGTTCGAGAAAGGCATCGCCATCGGCCCGTCGCCCGATTTTTCTACGTTCGAACTGGCGCTGAAAACCGGATTGCCCGGATGCATGGTGGCCGGATGAAACTGCCGCGTCAGGTTGGTGCTTTCGATCAGGAAGTCATCCACGAAAAGTTGCCGACCCGTATTGATTGGAATGATGGCGGGGGGCTGAACCAGATAAGGCGGCAATTGCGTGGTGTCTTGATAATCGGCGGGCTTGGGCGGCCAGACGTTGCCGAGGTTCACGCCGTTATGCAAAACCTCTGCGGTATTGACGAGGTTGTTGCTGACGACGTTGATCGTGACCGATTGGCTGGCGCTGCCCAATCCATTGGTGGCCGTCAACGTATAAGTGAACTGCCCGAGTTGGCTGGTGGGAATGATTTTGCTGTCGCGTCCTGTCACGTCGCCTACGTCGTTGTTGATCGTTTGTTGCGTAGCGAAACCGCCGCCGAGCTTCCAGCGAAAATTGATTTGTTCGCCCAGTTTGACCGTGATGTTGTTGCCCGGCTCTCCGCTGGGAGCCACGGCGGCCAACGAGGTGATGGTGGGCGGAGCGCTCGCGCCGATGCGAAAAGCGCCGCTGAAACCTTCATAGTTGCTGGCCCCGGTGCTTTCGCGGGAGGCGACCCGCACTTGATAGCCGTCGCCTTCGGGATAGTTGAAAGCAAAAATGGTGGAGCTGGTAATGCCGCTTGCCAGATCGGTCAGCGTGGCGACGGGCACCCCGTTACGGTAAAGCGAAATCGCGACATCCGGCATCAGCCGATTGCGCATCCAGGTGGCAGGCGTAGTGCCATTGATATACCAAGCGACTAGCGGATTGCTGCCCGGCGCGACCGCTTGTCCCACTGCCGGTGAAGTCACGACAATCTGCGGTGCCGTGGTGGCAGGCTGATAGTTGATGTAAAACGCGCTAGCGGTCTGGTTACCCGCAAAATCATAGGCGGAAATCCAAACGTGATTCGAACCAGGTATGAGGGGAATGTTTTCCACTTCCCAAGTCGCCGTCCCTTGAGCCGTTCCTTCCGTGGACATGGGATAGGCCGCCCACGTTACCCGTTGGATGCCGTAAGGGCTATTTGCCGTCCCCCGCAACGTGAGTGCGCTGCGATTAAACGTAAAGCTCGTTTGCGTCGAAGGCGACGTGAGCGTCACCGACACGGGGCTTTGCGCCTGCGCCGCTGCGGTGAAACAAAATCCGCTCAACGCCAGCAGCAAGACGCAAATGAATTGGCGCACTGCCAGTGGTGAGCGTGCGCGAGAAACTAAAATACTAAGCATGGAAAAAATTCGTGAGATCGCCATTCCGTCACCTGTGCGCCTTCCTAAAAACCCGCTTGATTGTTGCACAAAACCAGGCAACGCCATCCGGCTCTCGCCGCGAGTGCGCAAGAAAAAAAGGATTAAAGAAGGAGCAATGAAAAGAGATTGTGGCTGGGTGGTGCCACGGGAGGGATTCCTGAACGCTTACGATGATCGCGCGGCATTCGGGCAGGATGATAAAGGATGCGTATGATGAGAACGGTTGGTTAGTGGTCGCTGTCTAACGGGGCCAATTGGGGGAAGCGACATGGAGGAGAGAACTTCTCCATCATCTTAGTCACGGTAGGTAAGCCTGCCAATAGGAAAAATTTGCCGGGTATGACGGCAAGGCGGGGATGAGAACGGACTTTAGGCAAATGAACAAAGGCCACATTTCAGTGCCTTTGCAAACAGCAGCACTGAAATGTGGCCTATGAGTTGTTTCGTTACGGAAGTTTTTTCTTAAAAATTGGCCTACTGTGCGACGAAATTACTCCGTGACAGTTTGACACTTATGCCGTTCGGATTGGTTACGACCGCGTCGCGATTGCCCAGCGGCGTCTTCGCCGTAGTCCGCAAAGTGGCGACAATCGTGTCTTCTTCGACGCTGTTGATCGTCACAGTGATTTGCGAACCGCCCGAACAGAACGAGAGGCAATCAAAGCGCAGCTTCGTTTGTTTCGCCGGGTCAGGGTCACTGAAAAAGCCTGTGCCATAAACCGTCATCGTCATCGTGTTGAATTGCGAGATGCGCGCTTGCGATACGCGCTCGATAGTCAGATCGCGCGGCAGAATCTCTACGACTTGCGGCGTAGTCGTACTCGATCCACCCTTTCCGTCCGTCACCGTCAGTGTGATCGGATGCAGCCCCACGGCCAGTGTAGGTTCAGCTAACGCCCCGCGCGCAACTGTTACGCCATTGTCTTTCCATTCAAATTCCAAGTTGTCGAGATCAGGATCGCTCGACATTGAGCCATCCAGTTTAACTACGCCGCCTTGTTTGCTGGTCGCTTTGACTGACACGGGAACTTTCGCCACCGCGATGGGCGGCTTATTCGTAGCGCCGCCGCCGCCGCCGCCGCCTACGCCCGTGCCTGGGTCAGGCGGGCCGCCAGGGCCTGAGCCGTCGCCGCTCTCAACGGTTTCAAACTCGCTGATGAAAATCTTGAAAGGCAACGTGAAGGTCTGTCCGCCCTTGCTGTCAGTGGCTTCGACTTTGACGATGGTGCTGCCCAAGCGGTCGCCGGTTTTCGCATCAATGATGAGTTTGACTTTGCGGTTGATGGGATCGGGTGAATCAAGCCGCGCGTAAGGCGGCGCGTTCAACAAACGGAACGTGACCGGGTCGCTATTGGCGTCGGTCGCTTCGAGGTTGAGCGTTTTGGTTTTGCCGATCAAAACGTATTGATCGTTCGGCGTCATTAGTTCAGGCAGCTTGTTGCGCGCGACGCCGCCCGAAGCCGGCAAGTTGGTTGCGCCTTTGGTGACGTTCACTTCCATCGTAGCGGTAGTGATATTGCCTGACGTATCAATCGCGCGGAACGTCACGGTCGTGCGTCCGATGGGGAAGATCGAACCCGTCCCCCGTGTCGCCAACGGAGTGCCCGCGCCATTCACGACATCCCACGTCAGCGGAACCGGGTAACTGATAATCGTTCCCGCCTGCGAACCGCTGACCTTGCTGATATTGGTGGGTATACCGCTGAGTTGCGGCGCGGTGGTGTCATTCACCGCAAAGCGCAGCCCGCGCGCTTCGCTCGGCGTATTGTTGCCGTCGAGTACGATCAGCTTGAGATCGTGCGTACCGATGCTGAAGCGGTAATCGGTAACTTGCGCCGTCGAAATTTGCACTTCATTGTCGAACCACTTGTAAGAAAGCGGATCGTCCGGCCCGTCAGGATCGCTTGAAGGACGCGCGTCGAGCCGAATGTTTACGCCTTTGTCCGAACGCGCTTCGTTAAACGGGTCAATGGATTCAAAGTCCGCCGTCGGCGCAGTGTTGTTCGGATTATTCGCCGCCGCTTTGAGAATGTAATCATTCGCCGTCGTCAGTATGTACAAGTTGCCGCCGCCTACGAATCCGCCCGTCCAGTTACCGCTGGTTGCGCTGTAAGTAAACGGAACCGTCGCCAGACTGTTGTGCCACGTAATCAGCGGTACCGTCGAAATCGCTTTCATCCAACCACGATGTCCGCGTTGAATCGTTGTCACAATCGGCGGGGTTTGTGCGTTGGGACGCAGCAGATTGAGTCGCGTCTCGATTTGTCCCATCGTCGCGCCGACCGAACCCAGCAAGTCGTCATACATCGTCACCGTAATCAGCCCGCGCGTATTGGGCAGGTCGAACAAACTGGCGGGCGGACGTCCGAAGCCGAAAAAGGTCGTTGTGTCAGCCTGGTTTTGCACCCCGTTAAGCGCCTGCGTCGCGGGCAAGCGATCATAGACTTCATCGTTGAACCGCAGGTTCGCGGTCGTGCCGTCGTCATTGCGGCCCACGACGCCGGTCGAATTTTTGGCAATCGCCAGCGCGTTATAACCCGCCGTGACGCCAGTCGTTTGTTCGCTCACCACGGCGCTGCCAATCAGGAAGTTGTGCTGCGTCATCTGCGCGCGTCCATCAATCGCGGCGGCAATGACCCAGCCCTTCTGATGCGGCGCGAGGTCTTGCGCATTCAGCGTAATCGTTTGCGTAGGTTGCAGGATGATAATCGTTTCGTTGATCAGCCCCGGATCAACCAGTCCGTTAAAGAACAGCCGCACGCGCGCGCGTTGCGACGGATGCGTATTGGTTAAACTCAACCGCGACGAACCGTATTGACCGCTGGCAAAGCGGTTGAAAATTAATACGCTGCCCGCTTTCATTTCGCTCGCGCCGGTTGCGCCGCCCGTCGCTTCAGGCTGCGCTTGCGTTACGGGATTGGCGGGCGCTCCGCTGGTCGGAGCCATGACCGGAACCGTCATCTTGAACGCATCGAGCCAACTCAACGCTTGCATCGGTCGCGCGCTGTGCCGCGCATCGCTGGCAGTCGCGCCTTCGGTAAAGCTCATGCCCAACACGGGAACCGATAAGTTATTGACGTTCGCGCCGAACCGCGCCCAAGCCTGTCGCGTCGGCGTGACGAACTCGTTGATATTCGTCCACACGCTGCTGACCGGTACGTTCAAACCGCAGGCGTTGTCGAAGGTCAGCGGATAAGGCTTGCCGCTCAAATCGTAAGCA
>JAYSVR010000267.1:0-18901 GCA_043718445.1 Acidobacteriota bacterium
GATCGTAGCCGTGCCGCCCGTCGCGGTGAACGTTTGGCTATACGCCGTGCCGATGGTGGCGCTGGGCAGGCTTGCCGGATTGACCGTAATGCTTGGGCAGTTCACGCCCACGCTAATCGTATAAGCACGCGTGCCGGTGCAGCCCAAACTATCGGTGGCGGTCACGGTGAAATTGGACGTGACGGCCTGTGCCGTGGGCGTACCGCTCAATACGCCTGCGCTGGTCAGGGCGAGTCCGGCTGGCAAGGTGCCAGTGGTGGCTGAGAAGGTGACGGCTCCATTGCCGCCCGTCGTGGTGAGCGTTTGGTTATAAGCCGTGCCAATCGTAGCGCCTGGCAAGGTCGCCGGATTGATCGCAATCGTCGGGCAAGTGACTTGCAGCGTGAGTGTGCGGGTTAGTTGCGCGCCGCAATTATCCGTCGCCGTCAGCGTAATCGTATGGCTGCCCGCCGGACGCGCATTGCTGACCGTAATCACACCGTTGGCCGCATTGACGCTGATCGTACCGGTGAAAGTTCCAGCGTTGCTTACGACCAGACTGGCGATAGTTCCGTTGTCGGTGGGCGCGGCACTTGGCGTGATCGTCGTGCCTCCACCGATTGCCACCGTCGTCGTCACCCAAGTGCCTAACGCGGGCGGCGTATTCGCTGTCACGTTCACCGTCAAATTCGCCGTCGCCGTTAAGCTGCCATCGCTGACCGAAAGCACGACTGTGTTTGCTCCCACCGTCGCATTGCAGGCCGCCGCAATCGTCGCCGTGATCGTGCCGTTGCTATTCGTCAGCCCCGTCACGCTCAAGCCCGCCGGAACCGTCGTCGCCGTCACGGTCAAGCTGCCCGCCGCCGTTTGCGCATCGCTCACCGTCGCTATCGCGGCAGCCGCGCCTGCGCTGCCTTGTTGGCGTGCCAGCGCGGCGCCCGCCGTAATCGTAGGAGCTGTATTGATCGGGCCAGTCTGGAAGGTGTAGCGACCAAACCTGCTGGAAGGTTTGCCTCCTGCTGTGGCAAAAAGGCCGCCCGCATAAAGATTGCCGCCCGTTGTCGCTAAGGCTTCCACGTAATTATCCGCTCCGCTTCCCAAGGCTGACCACTCCGTGCCATTCCACTTGGCGATGTTTTGCGCTGCGGTTCCCCCTGCCGTCGTGAAAAGGCCGCCTACGAAAAGATCGGAGCCGCTCAAAGCCAGTGCATCTACAGTCGCAGGATTCACGGGATTCCCTGTGTCTACGCCAATGCCGAGCGGTGTCCATGCGGTACCATCCCATTTGGCAATGCCGTTGGCGTTGCCTCCGCCGATGGTTTTGAATTTGCCGCCTGCATAAAGCGTCGCGCCGCTAACCACCAAGGCACGAACGTCATCGTCCGCCCCAATGCCCAAAGGCGACCAGACGCTGCCGTTCCATTTGGCGATGCGGTTGGCAAAGCCGGTTCCGGCGATCGTGAATCTGCCGCCCGCATAAAGGTCAGCGCCGCTCACTGCCAGCGCCGATACGAAGTTATTTACGCCGTTTCCCAGCGCCGACCAGGTGCTGCCGTTCCATTTGGCGATGCGACTGGCCGGTGCGCCACCCGCCGTAGTGAAGTTGCCGCCCACATAAAGGTCTGAGCCATTCGCTGCCAGTGCCCATACTCGATCGTTTACTCCGGTACCCAAGGCTGCCCACGCGCTGCCATTCCATTTGGCGATGTTGCTGGCGCTCACGCCTCCCGCCATGGTGAAACTACCGCCCGCGTATAAGTCGTTCCCGCTCACCAGCAAGGCAATGACAGAGCCATTCAACCCGCTGCCTAAGGCTACCCACGCGCTGCCGTTCCATTTGGCGATACTGTTGACATTCAAATTGCCTGCGGCGGAGAAGCCTCCGCTCACATAGATATCAGCGCCGTTGACGGCTATCGCCGCGACGCTTTCCCTTCTTAAGAAGCCATTGGCGTTACCTGAATTAGGTAAGAAAGACCAGGTGTTGCCATTCCATTTTTCTACGCGATCCTGGGCGACATAGATTTCATTGCCACTCACTGCCATGACACCGTGATTAGCGACAGTCCCATTTCCCAAGGCTGACCAGGTGCTGCCATTCCATTTAGCGAGGTTCTTGGCGCTCGCGCTGCCTGCGGTCGTGAAGTTTCCGTGTACGTAAAGGTCGTTGCCGCTTGCGGCTAAAGCAGTGACACCGCCGTTTACTCCACCACCCACTGTCGTCAAAGTTTGCCCGTTCCATCGGGCGAGATTATTGGCGTTTTCAAGTAAAACGACGGTATCGAAAGGGTTTCCATTCGTAAGCTGGCTAAAAGAACCGCCGATGTATACATCATTCCCAATCACGGCAAGTGAGTTGATGCCTTCGCTAATACCATCCGTAGCTCCTGGACTTTGCCAAACACTTCCATTCCATTTCCCCGGCCTGCAATAAATAGTATTTGGTCCCTGGTGGCAGTAAACGCGGTAAACATCGGTTTCAGTTGCCACTAGCACTCTCGTTGAACCGGTGTCAGCCGTTCCCAAAGCTGACCAGATACTTCCATCCCACTTAAAAACCCGATTAGATTGCTGAAATTCGAAACCTAGCCCGGCTACTGCGGCATACAAGATATTTCCCCCCACGGCGAGCGCAGTTACTGGCAGTGCTTGCCCGTTGCCTAACGCAGACCAGGTGGTGCCATTCCAGCGGGCGATGTTATTTACGCTGACGCCGCCTGCTGCTGTGATTGTGCCTCCCACATAAAGATCGGTCGCATTGACCGCCAGCACCGCGATGCTGCCCGTAATGCCGCTGCCTAACGCTGACCACGAACTGCCATTCCACTTGGCAATGCCATTGACGGCTAAATCGCCAATACTCGTGAAGCTCCCGCCAACGAATACCTCACTGCCTCTTACCGCTATCGCGCGAATCTCGCCGTTGAACCCCGGCGGCGCGAATTGCCCGCTCCAATTCGCATCGCTTTGCGGAGCGGTTACGCCAGCAGCCACGAAGCGCGGCTCTCCCTTCGAGCCGTATTTCATCCGGTATCCCCGCGCATCGAAGCTGCCGCTCAGGTTCGGTTTTAACGTACCGTCGGCATTCAAAGCCTGCGCCAGCATCTGGCTCTCAGCCGCGCCGTTATGCGCAGCCGCCTTGACCGCGCGATGGCGTTCGCTGAAGGCATTGATTCCGCCGAGTGTGAGCAGTCCCGCCAGTAACAACAAAGCCACTCGTCCTGACATTGTTGAGACCAGCCGCCGCGAGCAAGAAAGTGTGCGTGTGAACCAAAGGGAGTTTTTCATAGGGATACCTGAAGGGGGTGATGGTTAGGGCGCGTTATAAATTAACTTGCCAATGGTAGAGCGGGTTACTAACCCGCCCTACCATTGGGAGCGGTTTGAAACCAGGAAGTTGCAGGGGTTACGTGGGGTGAACGAAACAAGCCGAAAGTGGAATTTCGAGTGGGGGGAAGCGTTTAGTTCAGGGCGCGCAGGCGAAAAACCATTGCAACCGGCGGAACCAGCTTGATGCGTGAGCCGGATGGTATTTATCCGGCTGTGAGGGATCGAAAGACCAGTACCTTAGTCTTCTTATCTTGCACAAAGATGGTAAAAGGTTGATTAGTCGAGTTAATCAGACTTCTACTTAAGGCGCTTTGTGTCGCAATGATCGTCGGTAAGTTGTCACCATCCTTCACTGCTATTAAATGCAGGTCGGGCGGCAACTCGTCTGAATCGTCATCAGCAAAAGACGCTTCTGTGCGAGGAGGCCGATCAGTAATGGTTTTAGCTCTCAGCTTGGTTAATCTGACAAATCCCATTCGCTCTTTTTGCATTAAAGCGCGAGTTATTTCATCCAACGTCAGGCTACCGCGAAGATCGAATTGTGTTGGCATCGTTATGCTCCTATTTTCTAGCAGTTATTGGTTTAAGGTTATGGCAAACCCTCTTTCAAAATTGTAATCCACTCTGGATGACTGTCGCTTTGGCTGATGAAGCGTCGCAAAGCGGTCAACAGTTTTTCTCCATTGTTTTGGTCGGCGGCACTCAAAGCCGCTAGCCCACCTAGCTTAGTCAATAGCTGTTGTGCTTTTTCGCGTGCGGCTTTGGCTTTCGCGGCGTCAGTTGATCTGATTTCGCGGCTTAAGCTGGCAAAGCGCGTGCGGATGTCTCCTGCTTGTTCCAATTCCTCCGGTGTCGGCACGTCGAGCAGTTCGTTTTCGATCTCTTTGGTTTCTTCTTTAGCGGCTGCCGCATCCTTACCTGCGTCGTTAGCGAGCGCCTGAATACCGCCTTGCAAAGTTCCGGCATAAAAATGCTCTACCAAATCACGCCAAGCGGCCTCGAATGGATAATCTCGCACAGACAGTTTTGCCATCTTCTCGGTGATGCGATTGCGTACACGGTCACGATAGGCTTGCATCTTCGAGACAATAATTTCGGTTGTCTTCTCGCGAAAGAAATTGCGGTCAACTGATAGCCGCGTACCTTTAAAGCTGGTGAGCGCGGCAGCCAGCATATCTTTAACGGCCACTTGCGCTGTTACGCCGATGGCGGCTGAGACGCCGAGTTCTGCGATGTCGGCAGCCACATCACTTGAGGCACGACGATAAAAAAGTTTGGCTTCATACTCACGGTAGTTACGCTCAACATCCATTTCGATACGATTGATCATCCGATCGCGGATGATGCGTGCCGTTTCCAAATTTTCATTGGGCGTGGTGCCTCTACAGGTTTCTTTATCCGTGGAAATACCGCCTGTGCAAGCCTTATAGGCTTCTAGTTCTTTTTTGAATTCCCCTACGTCATATTCCCCAATTCCTTGGCGGGAAATGCCAGTCGGAATTTTGGGCGTGCCGTGGCGCGCGCACGCCGTGAGGCCAATCAGGCAACATAAACAGATCAATAAACGAATACGATTCATGGTGATACTCCTTGTCGAACAGTTAGTTCATCGAACGAATGAGGTCTCTGACAGCATCAAGCATCTTTTGTTGTTCGGCGCTTTTTCCGTCCTCCGCCTCAACAATGACATAAGGGATTTGCCGTTGGCCGCAATAAATAGAAAGCGATCCATCGTTAATTGTTTGGGGAACTGGATAAGGCTGAATAGCTACGTTGAAGCGGCGGCGGGCGAAAAAATCCAGGTGCGGTGATTGCGTGACGAGAAAGAAGTTATCAATGTCTTCACTATCGAAGGTGCGGGTGCGCGCTACCACGGCGGCGCTACCCTTTTTTTGATAGGTTTCAATGCTCAAGGTTCCCGGGTTTGTTTCGTTATCCATGTTGTTATGGACGGCCACTAAAACCTTTTCGCCCGCAGGTAACTTGCCTTGCGGCAGAATGATTTCGAGCAAATCCATTCCAAATTTTTTGGCTGCGGACGCGGCGTCGCTCGGTAATTTCAAGTTTTTCTTTAACCCGTAATGAAACTTATCGGTGAAGATTCGATTAGGATCAATATCATATTTTACGCCTCCGGTTTCAAAGCCGACATACCGTTTATCGGGATTAAAGAGTTCGATTAAACGCCCGCCGTTGTCGCCGACGAATTTTTTGCAAAGCTCCAAGCCGGTCACCTCATCGCCATGCAAAACGACTAACGTAACTTTTAGCCCCGCCTTTTCATAAACGTTAATCGTAATTGGCGTGTCGCCTAATTTAAGCGCTATCGGTTTCAGTGAAAGCTCTGATTGAGCTGAAGCTGGCTGGCACAATAAAAACAAGAGAGCCAGCGAGAGTAAGCATTTCATAAGTGCTCCTTTTTTCGTGCGCCTTAAAAGACGCAAAATGTTTCATTGAAGATCGAAAAGCGTGGCGCAGTTTAAGACTTGCAGTTATTCCGCTTCGTAATCGCCCGTCCACTCGATTTTTACTTTCCCTGTGTTATCACCGTGGCCGCCGTCGCTGTCGTTGATGCAGAAATACACCGTCTCACGCGGCAGGACTCTGAGCGTTTTATTGCCGCCAATCAGTTCATACGCGCCACTGCCACGCCGGACGATGAGCGTGCCTAACGGAGCATTCGGCATCCGGTAACCGGCTTCTGCTTTAGGCCGTTCGGGATGGCCATTGGCTCCGCAGTAACCACTGTTAGGGCCAATAGCCCATCTGCCATTGGCGAAAATTTCCATCACAAATGCCTGCTTACCGATGTTTCTGAATTTTGACCCCAAGGCTGAGTCCGCCGCGACCACAATGGTTCCCTGTTGTTCTTCTGCGTTTGCTAAAGGCGGTTTCGTCGTGCTTTCCAGAGTAGTGGTGTTACTTGCCTTACCTGCGGTTGAGTTAGTTTTAGGGTTGAGAATCGCGTCTAATGTATCTGCCCAACCGGATTTCTTTTTCTCGGTAGATGCAGGCGCTCCTTGGGCAGACACATAAGTGAGCTTGAGCGTAGAGGTGGCAGCCATTATCGTTACGCAAAGCGTGGCAAGTGCCAGCGGAGTAAGTACTGAAAATTTCCTAAGGAATTTGATGGTCATAGAATGCGCCTTTCAGTTAAACGTGAATGTGGTTGCTGGAATAACTGAGTAACAAAATATAGCTTCGCCATCGCGTGCGAAGGGAATGTTTCACTACGTCAAGTTATTCGTGAGTTGTAACGAGTCTTTGTGAGGACGTATGTCCTTGGGGCACCCGAGCGAACTTGCTGAACCGCGCACACCCTACCGATTCGCGTAATGCCTGTCGTCACCCGAATGGGTGAGAACGACAGGGGCCGCGCATTTTTTTCGGAATACTGCTTCAGGGTTGTGCGTCGCGCAGTCCCGGTTGTCGGGGTCTTTCTATTTGGGGCTGCCGCAACGAATGTTGGGAAAGCGCGAAACGTTACAAGCAAAATTTGACATTCGCGCGAGACTGAAGATACTCGCGCTGCGTTTGAGCGATTCCGCCCGTTGAATTTGCGCCAAGTAGAATGGGCGAGAACGACTCAGACACCCCACTGCCCCGAACGAAATTCCTGCAACTGGCTTTGGCCGTAGTTCATGCCGAGGCTCCGTATTCCAACATCCTAACGATTCGTAATCCCGCTGACGGCTTTCGTCTATCTGCACTCGCTACGGTTGAGCGTTATGAGAGATTGGCAACTAACGGCAGAGTCATTCGACCTCTTTCTCACGTGGTTAGATACCGACCGTGAGCGGGCGGCGCATCAATACGAAGCGATTCGTCGTCGCCTGATCGTATTTTTCGACTGCCGGGGTTGCGCCGATTCAGAAGGGCTGGCCGACGAGACGATCAATCGCGTGATACGCCAAACGCCTGAGTTGCGTGAGACGTTCACGGGCGATCCCATCCACCGGCTTTATGGCGTAGCCCATTACCTCCATCTCGAATATCTAACCAAGCGCGTCAAAACCGACGGCGGAGCGGTTCCTGATGCTGCGCGCGAGTTGAACGCCGAAGAGCAGGCGGCGGAAAAAGAACTCCGCAGCCGTTGTCTCGATAAGTGTTTGCTCAAGCTCGCGCCCGACGAACGGACGCTGGTGATTCAATATTACCGAGAGAGCAAGCAAGCCAAGATAGATCACCGCAAGTGGCTGGCCCAGCAATTGGGTTTGTCGGCGAGTACGTTGCGCACGCGCATGAACCGCTTGCGGCAACAGTTGCGCGAGTGCATCACGAGTTGTACGGGAAAAAATTGATGAGACGTTTTGCGTGAGCGAATCATTATGATTGATGACCAAAAAGCCAATGACGCCAAACCGGAAGCCTTGCCGCATGAGGAGGAATCCCTCGTGAGACGCTTCTTGTTAGGCGAAACGGACGAGGCCGAACAGCAACAGGTCGAAAAGCGATTGTTGCGCGAAGACGCTTACGTCAACGGCTTGCTGACCATCGAAGAAGAATTGATTGACGATTACGCGCGCGGCTCGCTCGACGCGCACGACAGCGAACTGTTTGAGCGTAACTTCCTGACGACGCCCAAACGCCAACAAAAACTTTCAGTAGCTCAATCGCTCGTGGAATTCGCCGAATCCCAACCTGAAGTTGCTGTAGTAACTGCCACGCCGGTTCGTGCTGAAGCTCCGTCAGCTTGGCGCTCGTGGTTCTTTCCGACATGGAAGTTGGTGGCTTATGCATTTGTATTGATCGCGGCAGGCTGGTTCGGTTGGCGGACTCTGCGCCCCAATGCCGAACTTGATCGCGGTTTGATTGCGTTGAATCAAGCCTTTCGCCAACAGCGTCCGCTCGAAGCCCGCATTGCCGGGTTCGATTACGCGCCCTTTGTGATTACGCGCGGGCCGACCAGCGTTAATACCGAAGATGACGCGACGAAAGGCGATTACGCCACGCTCGACGAAGCCGAAGTCCTCTTGCGCAAGGCCGCGCGCGAACGCGGCGATACGGCTTCGCTTAAGGCGCTCGGTCGTCTCTATCTCGCCAAAAAAGAATTCGCCAAAGCCGTCGAACAGTTCGAACTGGCGCTCAAGGCTTTGCCCGCGAATGCGCCGCCCGCTCCGGCCATTAAAGACGCGCAGTTGTTGAACGATCTCGGTTCGGCGTTATTTGAAAAGAGCCGCATCAGCCAGCGTCTAGGCGACCAGCAACAAGGTGCGCTCGAACTCGGACGCAGCCTCGACGAACTCAACCAGGCCGTCGAAGCCGATCCGAACCTGCTCGAAGCCGTCTTCAATCGCGCGCTCTGCCGCCAGACGATGGGCTTGCAAAATCAAGCCATCGCGGGCTGGAACGAATACCTGCAAAAAGACGCGACTTCGCGCTGGGCTGACGAAGCGCGCCAGCACCTGCAAGACATCGAAGCGCAACGCAAAAAAGTAGCAGGCATGAAAGAGCGCGCCTATCACGACTTCGTCGCGGCTTATGACACGCGCGACGAAACGCAGGCCTGGGAAGCCTTCAAGATCGCCCGCAACCGCAACGGCAATTCGATCACCGACCGCCTGATTGACGACTGGCTCGCGCTCGCCCAAAGCGGCAACCAAGCCGAAGCCGAAACCAAACTGCGCCTGCTCGAATTCGGCGGCGACCTCGCCCGCACGCGCACCGGCGACCGCTTCGCTGCCGACCAGGCCGCTTATTACCGCCAACGCGCCGCGCGCCACCTGACGGCGCTGACTCAGGCACGGCAAAAATATAAAGAGGCCGAGAAGACCTACAACGAAGCCAAGCTGCAAACCGCGCACGACCTTTACGCCCAGGCCGCTAAGTTATTCCGTGTTGTGGGCAACGAACCCGAGCGCCTCTTCGCCGAAAGCTGGATGGGCTATTGTCAAACGCGGCTGTCACGTACAACGGAAGCGGTTTCAACTTTTAATGGGTTGATTGAGAGTTATAAATCCAAAAACTACAAAAGTTTGCAAGCATACGGCCTTCAGGCGATTGCCGATGCTTACACAATAGAGAACGAATGGTCTTTAGCTATTGAAAATACAAGACAATCAATAACTGTTTTAGGAGATGCCGAAGATTGGCTCTGCTATTTTAGAGGCCAAGCCACACTCGCCTCGATAAAACGAATTCTTGGAATGTATGAAGATGCGCTGACTGCGAATTGGCTTGGGATAAATACATCCGGTCAATATCCAGTTGAGCCACGTCAGGTCTGGAATTTATACAGTTCACTTTCTTTAAGCCTGCTGAACTTAGGCTATGGGCAGTCAGCAATGGACGTGCAACAAGAAGCGCACTTCATAGCAAAAAAAGCAGAATGGCCGTTGTATCAGTCTTTATCACACGCGAGGCAAGGGATAATCCAAGTTGGACTGGGCAAAGGCGAATTAGCTATCGAGATTGTTGATCAGGCACTCAACGAAGCTGCGCAAATCGTTGATGAATCAGCCAGGGCGGATATTTCGGCTGATGTCTTATTCTTAAAGGCGCAATTACTCCGTCGCATTAGTCGTCATTTAGAGGCGATTCAATTCTATGAGATGGCAGTAAAATTATACGAGAAAACGCCGTATCATCTTTTTTCTTATCGGGCCTATCAAGGAAGCTTTCTCTCTCGAATAGCGATAAAAGATGAGATCGGCAGCGATAAAGACTTGGGGAAAGCCGTCACCTTGCTTGACAGCTTTCGCGGCAAAATTCTTGAAGAAAATTTTAGAGATTCTTTTTTTGATGACAGCCAAGAGTTTAATGACGCTGCTATTGATTATGCGTACTCAGGTAAAAATGATGCGGAGCGTGCATTCCAGTTTGCAGAGAATTGCCGCGCGCGCTCATTTCTCGATTCTAAGTTAAGCGCCCCCCAAGTATTGAAAACGAAAGAAGGCGTTGATCTACGAATACAGGTTTTAGCGAACCCACTTAGCCTTCAAGAAATTCAGAAAAGGATGCCTGAGCAGGTACAGCTTATTCAATACTCAGTTCTACAAGATAAAGTTATTATTTGGGTTGTTAGTCAAGGTGAAATTTATTCAAATTTTGCTCCCATCGCTAAAATAGACTTAGCTGAAAAAATCGCACGCCTTGTATTCTTGATAACGTCTAAAGAAGGAGCAAGCTCAGGAGAGCGAGTTGCGTTGTCAAAAGAGCTTTATAGTGTCTTGCTTGACCCTATAGAGTCTCACCTGAAGCCGCAAAAAGTTCTTTGTATTGTCCCGGATAAAGAGCTTAACTATTTACCGTTTAGTGCGCTCGTCTCCTCATCGTCAGGCAACTATCTTATCGAAAACCACACACTTACCCTGTCTTTTAGTGCGACTACTTTTATTCTTTGCTCTGAAGAGTCTAAAGAGAGGCACGTAGCCTCAGAGGATCAAATACTTTCCATAGGAAACCCTAAGTTACCTGATAGCAAGTACGTCTCACTCCTGAATCTTTTTAATGCTGAGAATGAAGCGCGGCGGATAGCTGCTATGTATCGGCGGTCTTTTTTATTGATAGGTGACGATGCCAAAGAATCGCTTTTTGTAGAGCTTGCATCAAAGGTTAATGTTCTTCATTTTGCTGGACACGCTATTGTAGATGAATTTAGGCCTCTAAGTTCTAGGCTTCTACTTGCCAAAGATAAAAACGCGCATACTAACGATGAGAATTCAGATGGTGCTTTGCACGTATATGAATTGCTTAAGCTACGTTTGCTGAAACTGAACCTCGTGGTTCTTTCATCTTGTAAGAGTGGCAGCGGGCGTGTTTATCAAAGTGAAGGAATGGTCACCCTTGCGCGGTCTTTTTTAATTGCAGGAGTTCCGGCAGTCGTTGCTAGTCTTTGGGATATTGACTCTGAAAAAACAGAAGAGCTGATGGTTCAATTTCATGCTCTTCGTAAACGCTACCGCTTGCCTGCGAGTGAAGCACTCCGGCAAGCACAACTTGAAATGATTTCTGCTGAGAGAACCATTTCGCAACCTTCGCTTGCTTGGGCCGGATTCAACGTCATAGGCGGCGACTACACTTCAAATTTAACACATAAGGGGAATATATGAATGATAAGATAAGCATTAGTGCCGAAGTTAGCCTGCCTTCTTTCGAGACTCTCGCCATGTTTTCGGACGTGGTTCGTGATAGTTCTTGGATAAGAGTGCTTTTTCATGGGCTTCTACTTGGATGCATTGATAAAAATGGTCATTTAGAAGTCGGAGCTTACAAGAAGGATGGCCACAGTATTGCAATTAGTTTATACGAGAGAGGGAATCCGCAAGTGAAAGTAAAAAGGATATTATCCGATAGGGATGACTACAAGAACATCCGTTTAAGTGTAGATGATGTATCGCCACCAAGTGTTCAAAAATACTTGGTGCCGGGAGCGGACATTCATCAAAATCGGAACACCATTGAATATCAGGCGCAGACATATCGGCATGACTTCGAATGGTTGATAGATTTTGAGCGCATTTATAGCCCGAATGGTAGGCCAGTAAAACCAGTTAAGAAAAAGAACCCTGACCTTCTTTACCCAAGGTTTCACCTCAACTCCGGCCTTTTGTATACCCTCGTTAGGTCATTGCCATTAGAAATAAAGAAAGGGGATGAATTTATTTCGTTTGGTCGAACGGCTCAAGTATTTGCAGCGAATATTTATGGAGCACCGTTTCTCTCAAACGGAACACTGAAAATCGACGATGAGGTTCATACCCTATCGAACCTCATGCAATATGATATCGTGTTTAGTAATGACTGCGTTTGTGATGCTCCGATTCAAAAGAGGCAAAAAGTTGACATTTCTGAATTAAGCGGGGCGTTCATGGTGCAACAACCAATCGAACTCGTCTGTGGAATAAACTCAGACGTAAATACTGAGGAAGGCCGCAAGGAATATAAGTGGTGGCAAGATGAAAAAGATGGAGTAGATTTTGGAGTACAGCTTAAAGACACATACGACCCTGAAGTTAGCAAAAATCAGACTTGGGTAACTAGAGTTGATCCCTGCGGGGAAGCGTTTTTAAGTTACAGTAGAGGGCTTGATGATCAACCTGTGAATTGATGCCGCCATTCACAACCAGCTAACCTGCCTCACTGACGCGTTGTGCGGCGGCCCAGGCATATTGATACAACAATGCCTGCCTACGGTTCGCCAACCAATTGCCTCGTCTGCCAAGCTGCACGAAAGAGAAACAACGAACGATCAGCATCTTCGTACTTTCTTCGTACATCTTTGTGGGCGAGGCTTTTCTTTTCTGAGAGAGTACCACTTCAGCCACCAGTTCAAATCGTACTGAGCCAGCGCGCGCAACTACCTGACATAGACAGTTACTTCATCACTACCGGACTATTCAAAATCAATTTCACCAATTCGCTTTGCCGCTTAACGCCGGTCTTTTGAAAGATGTGTTTGAGGTGAGTGCGCGCGGTGTTTTGCGTGACGTGTAATTCTTCCGCAGCTTCGGTGACGCTTTTGCCGTGGGCGAGCAGGGCGGCGAGTTTGGCTTCGGCGGGCGTCAGGCCGTAAAGGCGTTGCAGCATGTCCGTAGGCACTTCGGCCTGCATTTCGGGGTCGGTGATGAAGATCATCGCGGCGGCTTGTTGGTAGTTGAGTTGCGAGAGTTCTAAGTTAAGCGGCGCGATCATCAGCGCGTAGGCGCGCAATCCCGAAGGCCGTTCGATTTGCAGCGCGCCGCCGCAATCCTGTTTCAGCGCGTCGTAAGGCTGGCTGGCGCTGTGAATCATTTGCTGCAATGCGACGGCGGCTGGGCGTTGCGACACTTGCAGCTTGCCTTGCCGGTCGAGCGACAAGCCGTCTTGCCGCGCCAGCATCTGTTTGGCGCTCTCGTTCATAAAAATCGGGTAGCCGATTTCATTGATGACCAGCGCGCCTTGCGGCAACTTGTCGAGCGTCTTGCTCAACATATCGCGTTCGAGCGTCAGGTCGGCCAGCATGTTGCCGATGCGAAAGGCGCGTTGCAGGTGCGGCAACAGCGTACGCATCAACTCGGCTTCCTCTGCTGTATAAATCCCTCGTTCCCGGCTGCGCGCCATGCCTACTGAAGAGGCCAGATCGGCTTCATGCCAGACGCTCATCACCAGGGCGTGAAAGAGATTGAGTTCACGAAAGTAATCCCGATAAAACTCGGTTTGCTCGAATTCTTCGGGCGGGCAAAACTCATGGCTGCGAAACAGGCTGCCGGTTTTCAGCAAGTGAAAGCTGCGCTGGGTGTAAGGGTTAAGCGCGTGATAGGTCGTGAAGTAACGCTGCATGGCTTCGGGCGGTGCCGTCGTATAAGCCAGATTCTGTTTGCCGGTCAGCGTGTTGGTCGAATGAATGTTGAAATCATCCGAAGGCACGACTTGGCAAAATTGCGTGGCGAACGCGGGCCAGAGTTCGGGTTGCAAGGCGGCGTCATAAATTTGTCCGATGAGCGAGAGGGTTGGTTCGAGCCGGTTATTCATTTGGTTATTCATCGAGGTGTTTGAGCGCAGCCGGACTGTTTAACAAAAGTTTGACCAGTTCGCTGTGGCGGCGCGTGCCGGTCTTGTGGTGAATGCGTTTGAGATGCGTCTTGGTCGTATTCGGCGAGACGCCTAATTCGTGGGAAACCTGTGTCACGCTTTTGCCCTGCACCCGGACGAGGGCGACGTGGGCTTCGGTGGGCGTGAGGTCATAAAGGCGTTGCAAACGGGTTTCGACGGGTTCCATTTGCTGTGCGGGGTCGTGAATGAAAACCAGCGCCGTCGGTTGCTGAAAGTTGAGATAAGAGATTTCGAGATTGAGCGGCGCGATCAGCAAGGCCAGCGCGCGTTGGCCGGAGGGACGTTCGAGTTGAATGACGCCGCCGCTGTCGAGCGAGAGGCGTTTTTCGCGACGGCTGGCCGAAGCGATCAGGTGATGCAATCGCTGATCGTCGGCGGTGCGCGGCGTTTGCAAACGGGCTTCGTGGTTGAGCGTGAGGCCGTCGTTGGCTGCGAAAATCTTTTGCGCGGCTTGGTTGAAATAGATGACCTGGCCTGCCGCGTTGACGATGACAGCGCCTTGCGGCAGGCGGTTCATGGCTTTGCTCAACAGTTCGCGGTCCAGTTGCAATTGCGCGAGCAGGCGTCCGATGCGAAAGGCGCGTTGCAAGTGAGGGAACAACAGCCGCAGCCAATAGCCTTCTTCGGGCGAATAACATCCGGCTTTTTTCGGACGCGCGACGGCGAGTCCGCTGACGATGTTGTCTTCGCGCAAGACGGTCAGGTGAATCGCGTGATAAAGCCCGATGACGCGCATGTATTTGCGAAAGTCGGTACGCTCGAATTCAGCAGGGGGAATGATTTCGTGACTGAGCAACACCGTGCCGGGATAGGCGAGCGGCAAGGCGCGCGGGTAAAACGGATTTTTCGGGTGAAACTGTTTGAGATAAAGCTGGACCAGGATTTTCGGAATCGTGTTGTGAATGAATTGCAGCTTGCCCGTGTTGATGTCTATCGCGTGAAAGTTGCAGTTGCGCGAGTGCATCAACGCGCACAGCGCATCGGTGAAAGGCCGCCATTGTTTGGGTTGCACGGCGGCGTCGTAAATCAGTTCCACCAAAGGCAGGATTTGCTCTGTGCCAGTTTGCATGCGAGGAACCATCCTAATTGTGGGGTAAGGACAATGCTCCGAGGATTCGTTTGAACTGCTGTAGTTTAGGCTGGTTGCCCGTGAAGTGACGCGAGAAACAACGAACGCATTGTTGACGAAAACGTGATAGCTGACAAATTGAACGACTCGATCAGCGATTGCGTCGCAAATGTTCTTTGAGCAGGCAGCGATCCATCACGACCAGCAAGCCCGCTTTGGTGGCGCGTTGGGCGGCGGCTTCGTCAAGCACGCCTTCCTGCAACCAGACGGCGTTCACATTCAAAGCAATGGCTTCGTCAACGATGGCTCCGGCGTCTTCTGAGCGGCGGAAGACATTCACGAGATCGGGTTTGACGGGCAGCGCGGGCAAGTCGGCGTAAGCGCGTTCGCCCAACACTTCGGTTTCATTCGGATTGACCGGCACGATGCGATAGCCGTGGTCTTGCATGTATTTCGACACGCCATAGCTGGGGCGAATCGGATTGGAGGACAAACCGACGATGGCAATCGTGCGGCATTCCGTCAGGATTTGTTCGATGGTGGTCGGGTCGTTCATACGTGTCTTGACAGTACGGGAAACGTGAGGGCAATGAGATTAAGGCAAGCCATTTGCGGGAAGGGCCTTCGCCACAAAAACGCACAGAAGACACAAAAGAAAGCTCCATTGTCGGAAATCATTTTTGTGGTCTTTGTGCTTTTTTGTGGCGAAAGCCCTTCCGCAGAATCCACTGCGCTCACGCTCCCTGTGGCCTTATAGATTCTTCTTTCTCATTTCTTCGAGCGCGTATTCAGCCGCGCGCCAACTCAGCGCCATAATCGTCAGCGTCGGATTTTTATGCGTACCCGAAGCAAAGGCCGCCGCGTCGGTCACGAACAGATTCTTCACGTCCCACGATTGATTGAAGCCATTCAGCACAGAGGTTTTCGCATCGCTGCCCATAAACACCGTACCCATTTCGTGAATCGAGTGACCGGCGACGTCAGGCGTTTTGGGCAGTTTCACTTCAACGGCTTTCATCTCGCCGAACAATTCTTCAAAGGTCTTGCGCACGTATTTGAACATCGCCAGATCGTTCGCCTCGAACGGAGAATGAATTTTGAGTACGGGCTGGCCCCACTTGTCTTTCACCGTCGGGTCGAGTTCGACGAACTTGTTCGGGCTGCTGAGCATTTCGCCGTGAATCGCCAGCCGCGCACGCGAGCCTTGCCACTTGCGAATTTCTGCTTTGAGTTTCGGGCCGAAGCCTGCCGCACTGCGTTGCGGCTTCACCAGATTTATCGGATTACGCACTGAAGGTTCGACTTGAAAGCCGCGCAAAAAATCGCGCTTTTCGTTCTCACGAAAATAGCCGAACCACGGAATGATGATATGCGAACCGCCAATGCCGTCGCCCGCTTCGCGCTCCTGGTTAAACAGCGCGGGCAGATAGCCTTCACCAGTGTAATCAAGATGCTCCAGAAAATTCTTGCCGATCATTCCACTCGAATTGGCGATGCCTGAATTCAAAAGCAACCGCGTCGTTTCAAGCGTACCGCACGCAGCAAACACCACACGGCCTTTCACTTCGAGCGTCTTGCCCGTCGTGCGATCAATGTATCCGACGCTGCTCGCCATCCCCTTTTCGTTCACATTGATCTTATGCGCCATCGCGCCCGTGATGAGCTTGAAGCGTTGCGGAAACTTTTTCATCAACGGTACGACTTGGCGTTGCGCCGAGTTGTAAAACGAATCGGTTTCGCATCCGTCCTGACATTCGCCGCAATAGTGGCAGGCGGCAAACGTACCCGCAGGCGATTTATAAGTTTGCGTCAGGTGCGCACGGCGCGCACGAATCGCACGAATACCCAGCTTGGTCGCAGCTTTGCTGATCTCTACGTCAGGGCATTTGAGTGCAACTGGTGGAAGATACTTTCCATCAGGCAGGTCAGGATGGTTTTCGGCTTGCCCGCATACGCCCATAAAAAGCTCGGCTTTGTCGTAATAAGGGGCTACGTCTTTATATTCAATCGGCCAGTCCAGCCCCGCGCCGTCTTTGCTGCGCATCTTGAAGTCGGCTTCGTTGAAACGGTTGCAAAAGCGTCCCCAAAACATCGTACGTCCGCCGACGTTGCGCGCGCGGAACCATTCGTAAGGCGTTTTTTCCGGCGCGGTATAAGGCTCATCTTTCGTGCTGCCGGTGATCGTATATTTCTTTTGAAACTCTTCGCTCTTGTCGAGCGACTCGCGGCGCGGCAACGCTGGGTCAGCCGGTTGAAAGCCGCGATAAGAATCGTCGTAGGGAAACTGCGCGTGATAAGGGAAGTCGTCGTATTTGCGCAACGGCCCTGCGTCGAGCATCGCTACGGTTAAGCCTGCGTTGACCAACACCCAGGCGGCGGTTCCACCGGCTGCGCCTGAGCCGATAATCACTGCGTCATAAACGGGTTCTTTGCGGGCGACGGGCGTGCGTTTTCGCTGTGGTGTCCACATTGGTTTTGATGAGTCCTTTCGAGTTACTGCGCTTTGGGAGGATGAAATGCCTTGTACCGCATCTGAATCGTTCGGTCAGAAGACGACACCAGCAGCAGGCGTTTGTTGATCGAATTGATGCCTTCGGGAAAGTAAGTGAGTTGATAACGGTCGTTGCGCACTTCGTCGCAAATTTCTTTGATGGCGGCTTTCACATCGCCGTCAATACGATAGATTCTGCCGCCCGTGCCTTCGGTCAAGCGCTCTAGCGCCTCAGCGGGTTTCGGCGCATTGGCGCGCATCGCGCCGCGCGTACGGTCACGAACTTGAATCGCGTAAACCGTCACGTTTTCGTTTTGCAGCGTACCTAAAATCTGTTCGAACTTGATCGCGCTGTTGCGATCTAAGCCATCGCCGACGATCACCACGACGCGCTTGGTGTATTGCACCATCGGGCGAAACACGTCTTCCATCACTACGTTAAGCGCATCAAATAACGCGGGCGTATCGGTCTTGCGCAACAGTTCCTGCGTGCTTTCTAACTCCTTCGGCACGTCCGTCCATTCGGCGATGATTTCGGGTTTCTTGTCATAGCCAATCACCATCACCTTGTCGCCTTCGTAAATTTCCGGCGCAAACGCGGCGGGCACGTTCGACAGCCTCTTCACGTCGGTTTGTAACGTAGACGAGTTATCCAACAACACCACAAACCGCGCGGGCGAAGGGTCGGGCGCGAACGACTGAATCTTTTGCAATACGCCGCCGTCATAAAGCTCGAACTCGAACTTGCTGATAATCTTTTCGACTTCGGCTTGGTCGTCAGGGTTGACGAGCAAGCGTTTCGGTTTGTTCGGGTCGTCTACGCGTTGAGCAATGATGGGGATCGGCGTGGTGCGGCGTCCTGACACGGGGTTGCGGCCAGACTGGCTGAAAGCGGCAAGACAGAGAGATAGAGAAACGATGAGACAGAGAGACAGAGAAACTGGGCGATTGGTGTTGGGCGATGCGATGATTTTTTTCATGGCGTTTCCTTTGCTTTTACAGTCTCTCATTCTCCCCGTCTTTCCGTCTCACTTATTTCGTGACCGTCGCAGCCTTTTCAGTTTTGCTGGCGGGCTTATCGGCAACTTTGCTTTCAGCCTTTTCGGTCTTGCTTTCAGCTTTGTCAGTTTTGCTCTCAGCCTTTTCGGTCTTGCTCTCGGTCTTATCTGACTTGCTTTCGGTTTTGTCAGACGTGCTTTCAGCCTTTTCGGTTTTGCTTTCTGTCGTCTCCTTTTTAGCGCCGCTCTTGCTGTAATCGGTCACGTACCAGCCTGATCCTTTGAAAGCGAAGGCGGATTGCGAGATGAGCTTTTCGAGTTTCTTAGCTTTGCACTTGGGACATTGCTTGAGCGGGTCATCACTCATCTTCTGCATGACTTCGAGTTGATGACCGCATTTCAAACATTCGTATTCATAAATCGGCATAACGTATCTTCTTGAAACCTCTTCTGGTTGAAACCTCTTCTGGTTGAAACCTCTTCTGGTTGAAACCTCTTCTG
>JAYSVR010000268.1:0-5585 GCA_043718445.1 Acidobacteriota bacterium
GTAGCGCAGGCTTCAGCCTGTGAGACGTAGAGTGGACTTTAGTCCGCACAACAATGAGAAAGAAAAAATTGTGCGGACTAAAGTCCACACTACGTCTCACAGGCTGAAGCCTGCGCTACTTTTGCGCGTTCGATCAAGCAATGGCATCCTCTTGCAACCGTAGTTCAACACTCGCAGAAACGGATTAACCTTACATGAAATTTCGCTTGCCCTGTCTTTTACTGTTGGCGTTATGCGCTGCTGACATATTCGCGCAACGTCCCGTATTGAATAAACCCGCGACGCCGAAAACCTCGGCTTCGCCAATGTCGTTGCGTTATCAGGTAGCCTTTCCGCAACCGCACACGCATCTTTATGAAATCACCTTCACGCTCGAAAAGGTCTTGACGCCGCGACTGGACTTGTCGCTGCCGGTGTGGACGCCGGGTTCTTATCTGGTGCGCGAATACGCCCGCCACGTGCAGGATTTCAGCGCGCGCGACGAAGCCGGGCAAGTGTTGCAATGGGAAAAGAGCGACAAGGCTACGTGGCGACTGACGACGAATGCGGCGAGTTACAAGCCGCAAACGCTGACGGTGTTTTATCGCGTTTATGCGAACGAGTTCGCTACGCAAACCAGTCATCTCGATGCGACGCACGCCTATTTCAACGGAGCTTCGCTGTTTATGTATCCGGTCTTTACTTCGGGCAGTTTAACGAACGCGAAAGATCAGCCTTATCAGGTGAAATTCAATTTGAGCGGCGCGAGCGCGAACTGGCGCGTGAGTTCTCCGTTGGGACTCGCGCCAGATGCCGACGGCTATTACACGGCGGAAAGTTATGACGAACTGATTGACGCGCCCACTGAGATTGGCACGCATCGGTTGATTGAATTTAAGGTACGCGACAAAGTCCATCGCATCGCGCTTTATGGCGAAGCCGACATTCCCGACAAACAACTGGCTGACGATTTCGGCAAGATTGTCGAAGAAGGCGCGAAGCTGTTCGGCGGCTTGCCCTACGAACATTACCTATTTCTTGTGCATTCAGCGCCCGGCCTCGGCGGCGGTACGGAACATCTCAACGCCAACGTGAGCATGACGCGGCCCGAGTCGTTCAAAACCAAACGCGGCTATCAAGGCTTTCTCGGTCTCGAATCGCACGAGTTCTTTCATGTCTGGAACGTCAAACGCATTCGCCCGCTGGCGTTGGGGCCGTTCGATTATCAACGCGAAAATTACACGACCAATTTGTGGGTGAGCGAAGGCTTCACGAGTTATTACGGCGACTTGCTGTTGCGGCGCGCGGGTTTGATCGGCATCAGCGATTACCTTTCGGCATTGGGTACGTTGATTGGCGGCTATCGCCAGTCGCCGGGTCGCTTACAACAATCGGCGACGACGGCGAGTTTCAATGCATGGATCAAACACTATCGGCCTGATGAGAATTCGCCGAATACGGCAATGAGCTATTACACCAAAGGCGAATTGCTCGCGCTGGTTTTTGATTTAGAAATTCGCCAGCGCACCAACAACGCGAAATCGCTGGATGATGTGATGCGTTTGCTGATGACGAAATACGGATTGCCGAAACCCGGATTCACCGACGCTGAATTGAAAGCCGCCTTTGAGAGCGTAGCGGGTGGCGATTTGACAGAGTTTTTCAAACGCTACGTCGAAGGCACGGAAGAGTTGGAGTTCGAGCGTTATCTCAAATATGCGGGACTCGAATTGAAGGGCGCTTACCGAGAAAGTGATTTGCTGCTGACGCCGTTTAACAGTGCCACCGGAAAAGCGCCGGGTTCGTTGGGCCTACGCATGCGTGGCACCGTTATCGCCAGCGTGCTGGTAGGTTTGCCCGCTTATCAGGCAGGCGTGAACGCCAGCGACGAACTCATCGCGCTCAACGGACGCAAGGTCGAAGCCGCGACCATCGAAGCTCGTTTGAACGAGTTGCGCGAAGGCCAGCGCGTCACGCTCACAGTGTTTCGCCGCGAACGGTTGATGACGTTTGAGGTGACAGCGGCGGCGAAGCCTTTCGATGCTTACGCGATGACGATGATGAAAGATGCTTCGGCGGCACAAAAAGCGGTGCTGAAAGAATGGGCGCGCGAAGGGAAGTAAGTGAAATGTGAAAAGTTAAGCCTGCGTTCGGTAAGTGCTGAAGATGAATCGTTTCTCTTCGGGTTGTATGCCAGTACGCGCGCAACGGAAATCGCCGCGTGGGGTTGGACAGAAGCGCAGGCGCAAGTCTTTTTGCAAATGCAGTTTCGTGCGCAACGCGGACACGCGGCTTATCCCAACGCAGTTGAACAGGTGATTGAATGGGAGGGAAACGCCGTTGGGCATTGGTTAATCGCGCTTGCGGAAGCTGAAATTCGGTTGATTGACGTGGCACTCTTGCCCGCGCAGCAACGGCAGGGGATTGGCACTTACCTGTTGCAGGGCTTGCAGCGCACGGCGCAACACGAAGGGCTGCCGATTCACTTGCACGTGGCTTACGACAACCCGGCGCGCTTTTGGTATGAGCGGCATGGGTTCAACTTGCTGGAAGATCGCGGCGCACATTGGCTGATGGAATGGCGCGCCATCGCATATTGACGAATCGCTATACCGCGAACGGTCGTAGATTGCGCTTTTCAGCCGAGACTTTTTTGAGAGTACGGAACAGACGGAAATAACTGAACAGACGGAAGTTTCTCCATTTGTTCAGTTATTTCCGTCTGTTCCGTACTCTCTCTTCTGTCTTCAAGGAGGAGCTACAACTTCTGCCCGTGTTCGGTATTATTTCAGGCAACCGGATAACCTGCCGCTTGCTTGATGCGTTCAGCTTGTCCGCGATGGCGGTCTAGGTGTTCGGCTTGCACGATCATCCAATGATAAGCATTAAGCGGACCGACTGCCGGATGCGGAAACGTAGGTGCAGAAAGGTCTGTCGCCGCGAGGCGCGGTTTGACTTCGTGAAAGCCCGCGAGCGATTCGGAAAGTTTGGTGAGCGATTCGGCGAGTGATTGTGCGCCTTGCGGTTTGACGCGGTCAGGCGCGTCAAAGGGCGGAGGCTGTGAGCCATCGGGCAATCGCAATACGTTGTTTACGTTCAAGTCGGCCAATGCACCCGCCCCCGCCGCCTCGGCTTCTTTCAGCAGCTTGTGGGTAATCCGCAGAAATCCGTTGTTGGTAATCGCCAGGTGTTCGGCGATGTCGGCAATCGTCCAGGCGTTGGCGTCATGGCGAAAGTTGATTTGCGCTTCGGTGAGTCCTGCGACTTCGGCGGCGAACTTGGCCTGCTCGGTTTCCATCGCGGCATAAATGTCATCCAGCGAACGATATTGCATTTGGGTTTCTCCTTGCTTGAATGGGTTAATGGTTAATGGTTAATGGGTCTCGCAGTTTGTCACTGCCAATTTCTTACAGCAATTATTCAACGTATTCAGGCTCGACCGCAGGCATCAGGTAATGCAGCGGTTTCGCGGGTGTGAGGTTGCCTTGCTTGCCTGAATTCCACGTCACGATGAGTTCGCGTTTGGCGCGCGTGATGGCGACGAAAAGCAGCCGCAGCCGTTCGGCGGAATACTCTATCCGTGCGTCATAGGTCGCTTTGCCTTCTTTATACTCATCGCCTTTCGCCATCTTCACTAAGTGGGCCAGTTGCGCCAAGGCTTCGGCGCGCAAGTTCAGCCGGTCGCGCACGAAATATTTTTCGCTGACATATTCATCGTGCGGTTCGGCAGAAGGGAAGTCGAAATTATTCGCCGACATCAGGTAAACCCGATCCCACTCTAAACCTTTGGCGCGATGCGTCGTCATCACTACGACCTGGCCTTGATAACGCGACGGGTCGAACTCTTCGTCGTCTTCGCCAGCGCCGAGTACGGTGCGGCGATTGAGTTCGATTTCCATCAACTCGCGTACGCATTCGGCCAGCCGGTGTTCGGGGTCGCTCTCGACAAAGGCGCGTACGTGCAAGGCAATCGTATAGGCCGTCGCCAGATCGGCGGGTTCGTGAAAGAGGTCGCCGGCGATAGTGAGCAGCAGTTGATCTACGGGCAAAAGCGCAGCGCCTTGCCAGCGTTGGATGACGGTGCGAAAGGCCGTGAGTTGCGCGAACTCTTCGGCGTCGTCGTCTTCAATACCAGGAGGCGAAAACGTATCGAGCAGTGCATCACGATCACGCGGCGCGGTGAACTGTTCGACTTGCGGTAATCGTTTGAGCCATTCGCCGCAAGCCCGCATGACTTCGGCTTCTTTGAGTTCGGCGCGTTCAGGATGCGCCCACGCGCGAAAGGTGTCACTGAGCCACGCGCCTGCGCAAGGGTTGGCGAGAAAGTTCGTGACGATGCGCAACGCTTTGGCGACTTGCCGCGTAGAGCGTGTGCTTTTTAGCATCTCGACGTAAGGGATGCGTTTCGATTCGAGTACTTTGACCATCTCAGCGCCGGTGCGATTGGTGGGCAATAAAACCGCGACGGTGTTGTCAGGATGATTCGCCAGCCAGCGCGCGAGGTTGTCGGCGACGCGGTCACGTTCCTGTTCGGACGTGAGCTTGCGGTCGAGCAGAAAGAATACGTTGTGCGGCGTATCGGGCGGATTGCTCTCTGCCGCTTCGATCAAGGGCGGCGTGAGCGGCTGCTTTTTGTGAAAGGCGATGTTGGGATGTTGCGCCGACCATTCGATCAAACGATTCGCGGTCGCAATGATGGCCGGAGCGCTGCGGCTGCTTTCGGGAATCTCGGCGCGCGTGACACCAGCTTCTTTGAGGAAGTTGCGCAGGAACACCGGATTCGCCGTCGTGAAGGTTTCGTAAATCGCCTGATTCGGATCGCCCACGCGCACCCAGTTGCCGTCTTTACTATCTTTTGGGCCGACGAGCTTGCGCAAGACCTGTTCCTGCAATTCGCTGCTGTCCTGCGCTTCGTCTTCGAGGATGTAAGGCCAGCGCGTTTGCAAACGTTCGAGGTAATCGGGCGCGACGGTGAGCGCTTCGAGCGCGAGGCGGATGAGGTCTTGAAAGTCTACGCTGGCGCGATAACGCAAGCCGCGTTCGTAAGCCTCATAAACGTTCACGCACATTTCGGCGAGCGGTAGTTCTGAGTTTACGGCAAGCGCCGCGCGCAAGTCTTCGGGCCGTTGGCGAAAGTCTTTGGCGCGCTTGATAAAGTCGGTAGCGATGGCGCGCGCCTCTTCGCGCCAGTCGCTCAAACTGTTCGGACGGTTTTGCGCGTTGAGATTTAAGTATTCAGCTACGCCGAAATCTTTATGCGCTTCGAACCACGCGCGCACCGCGTCACGGATGATTTCGCCCGCCGCAAAATCGTCAATGATCTGAAAGTCATCGGCCAAGCCCACCAACCCCGGACGTTCGCTGACGATGTCGTTCGCCAAACCATGCAAGGTGCGGACGCGATACATCGTGCCGAGTTGGTTTTCGCCCAGGGCTTCGCGCACCTGTTGCTCGAACTTGCCGCGCGCGGCATTCACCAAAGTCACGATCAGGATTTGCTGCCCGCGCGCGAGCTTGGTTTCGCGCACCAGCTTGGCGGCGAGCTGCGAGAGCGTCCAGGTTTTGCCGCTGCCGGGCACAGCCGATACGCCGAGCCTGCCGCCGGT
>JAYSVR010000269.1:0-18844 GCA_043718445.1 Acidobacteriota bacterium
TTTCTCTTTCTTGCGGCGCGTGAGCGTGCGCACGCTCAGTCCGATGGCACTGCCCAGTCGTTCCAGCGGCAGACCGGTTTCCTTACGCACACGTTCGAGCGTGGCGTAAGGGAATCCGGCCCCAATCGCTTGCACCATTTGTAAGGGGTTGACTGCCTTGACGCCTAGCCAGGCGTGAGCGGTGTTTTTGGTTGACGTAGTTGTTTTCATAACCTGCCTCTTACTCTGTTTTATTCATTGAGCTATTTGGTGAGCCATTTGGCTTTCGATTTTACGTCAACTGGCTAGAGGCTCCAACCATAAAAAAACATTATTACGCGAAACTAAAGCCCTGCTTCGTCATCGGCAGCGTGCGAATGCGTTCGCCGATTTAATCGAACTGATTGATCACGACTTCCCGATCAGGAAAGCTCGCTACCAGCTTTAATTGTCCGCCCATCGCCGTGACGAATTTGCGCAAGGTGCTGACGTAAATATCGCTTTGATGTTCCATTTTGGAGACGACGCCTTGATTGAGTTTCATGGCTTCGGCGACTTGCTCTTGCGTGAGGTTGAGCGCCTTGCGTAATTCCTGCAAGGCGATTTCTTCCAGCATCGCATTGGTGCGGGCGCGCGCTTCGGGCGGTAGCTTATCTCGCAATAAACGAAACGGTTTTGCCATTACAGTAACCCTTCTTTCTTGAGTTGCACTAACTAAATGTTCGTCATAAAGCCGGTCAGCGATGGGAACGAAAGTTTCGTACCAACGATCATCTCCGGCTTTGTTGCCGCCCATCAGCAGGATTGCATTTCGGCGCGGGTCAAAGGCATACAGAATCCGATAGGGATCGCCTTGATGCTGCACTCTCAACTCGCGCATGTGAGCGTGCCTGGAGCCGTTGACTCTTGAGCAATGCGGGTAGCCGAGATGAACGCTGCGGTCTTCGAGCAAGTCCACGAAAGCCGTGACGGACTTTTGCTCTTCGACCGTCAGCGAGTTCCACCACGCTGCAAATTCATCGGTGTATTCAACTTCCCACATCGTTTGCAGTATAGCTCTAAAGCGATATGCCCTAAAGCGCGATTACGCGAAGCCGACCGCCAACTTCGCCATCAGCATCAACGAATGCCTCGTTAATCGCCGTCTATGAGTCCATTGGCGATGCACGCAGCCTTGTATTCTTGCAAATCGTTATACCGCTGCAACCGGTAACGCGCTCCCGCATGTTGCGCTGAACGGTGCGCGGCCTCAGCGAATACCTGCGCATCCAGGACTTCGTTTTGCGTCACGGCAAAGGCCGCGCCGCTTTCGAGGTCTGCGCGGAACTGTTGATGAGCGCGGCGATAAGCCACGTCAAAGCGTGGCAGAAATTCAGGGAAGGGTCGCTTCAGATAAGTCATCTCAAAGGTTTTCGATTCAGAATGCAGCTTGCCGTCCGGTTGCCAAACTTCTACGTGGATGGGGCCGGGGTATCCGGCAAAACGTCCTGTATGAATCGTGCCTTTCGTGCCAATGACGTAAGTCTCGTTGTTATAACCCGAAGAATGCGTACGGCTCAGGTCAAGCCGCCCTAACACGCCTGACGGCGTCGTGAATTCCACAAACGCCGTGTCGCCGCCTTCGTCAATCGGGCTGGCGTAACCGCGCGTGTGATGCATGCTCGCCCAGACTTCGTTGGGGAATTCGTCTAACAACCCGATCGCTTCGTCAGCGACGTGGATGCCCATGTCAATAATCAAACCTCGGCTGCTATAGGTTGACGGTGGAGGATATTGGTCGCGCAGGATGCAGCGGATTTCACGCAATTCGCCCACTAAACCTGATTGCATCAGTTGCCGGGTATAAAGCAGCGCCGGGTCATAGCGCCGCTGCAAACCAATCTGAATTTGGCGCGGTTCCCGGCCAATGGCTGCGACAAACGCGAAGGCCTCCTGCAAGCCATCGGTCAAGGGCTTTTCCAGATAGACCGGTATCTTCGCTTTGACGAAGGGCAGCGCATCCCGCGCGTGATCTTTGGTGTGCGAAGCAATGATGACCGCATCCATTTCGCCAGCCATCTCCTGCGCCATCCGGGCTGAATCGTGAAAAGTTCTCACTCCGTCAAGCACAAGTTCATCCTGCGCGGCTACGACCGCAGCTTGCGCTTCGTCGCCGATGGCTACGATCTGATGACCTTGCTGTTGCACGATGGACGCATGCACTTTGCCGATGCGACCCAGGCCGAATACGCCGTATTGATACGTTTTGCTCACGATCGCTCTCCTAATACGCTGGAAATGACTGCTGCACCTTGTCGAAGCGGCGTGCTTTCAGATCGTCCGGCGCGATGTAGAGTTGACAGACGCCTTCACCGAAATTCCTGCCAAGTTGTGATTCAGAAGAAAGCTCAAGCAACAAGAGATGAGTGCCCGCCCATTCCTGGCCATCCTGGAGGCTTCTGGGTGGTGCGAGCATGCGTTCAGGCGTATTCGCATATTCGTTGCCTTCATAGGAGGCGACAAGCGCGTGTCGTCCGCGAATGCGTTCGGCTACAGCGGGAGGAATCAGCGACGCGGCTTGCGGCGAGCGCGAAAGGCTGTCTTCAACCGACAGCGTCACTGCTTCTGGCAAAATGAACCGCGACAATCTCGCTTCGCTGGCAAGAAATGCCCATACCGCATCGCGTTGACTTTCGGGAACCGCTGCGTCTGCCGGATAGCCTGAGGCGAGGTCATAAAGCTGTTGCGCCTTTTCCTGTATGACCGAAAGTCGCATTCGTTTTTCTTCATCGGACAGCGTCTGATCAACAGGTGCTGTGTCTGGATGTCTCTTCCAGCCTTCTAGTTTTTCAGTCAACATTGCCATCAGATATTGCACTGCGCGCCAATCGTGCGGGAACGCCTCAAACGGCTTTTGGAACACACCTAACTCAGGAACAAAGTCCTTGATTGAGAAATGATTGTGGATGATCGCCCCGCCTTGCGCCGCCCTGAGTGCTTCAGCAGAAACGCCGCGCCAAAGATAAGGTTCACCCTCTTCCAACTCATCATAAGACGCAGGAGAAATATTGATTACGGTTGGCGTGAAATTCCAATGGGGTAGCACGCGCGGCGCGTGGCTCTCTGCCATTGCGTATTTGCAATCAAAGCGACTGAACGCAGGCGGCAAATCTTCGGGCAGCGGCACTTCGCTCCAACCATCCGTCGGGCCAACGTGATAAATCACCTGATAAGCGCTGCCGAGGTACGACATTGAAATTTCCATGAAGAAATAAAGCACGCCGTCATCGGGCAGCACGCCCAAACGCGCCGCCGTAGGGATCGCGCTGCAATCAATCTGCATGATGAAGGTCAAGGGCCGGGAATTGCCTCGCGGGTCTTGCCAACGCGGCCAAACAAATTCAGCGCCTGCTGTCGGAGCGCCGCCGAAATAGCTAAGCCCGCTATTGAAGCTGGGTGGGAAATGTTGCCGGAAGACAATCGCCTGCCGACTTTGCGCTTCGATTATTTTTGCAACGTCAATCGTATCCACCGCCATACCGTCTCCTTTTATCAGTATGTTATCTGCGTCACGACGCCTGATTCTTAGACCCTAAGCGAACCACGAAATCCTCTGGCGGCATAGTAAGATTCCGCGCCGTTGTGATAAACAAAAACCGTGTCGTAGCGGCGATCACAAAACAGCGCGCCGCCCAATGCACGAATATCGTCAGGCGTTTTCACCCAACTCGAAGTTTTCAAATCGAAACACCCAAGCGTCTGTAACTCTCGATATTGTTCCTCGGTTAATAGCTCAATGCCAATTGCGGCTGCCATATCAATCGCGTTATTGGCAGGTTTATTTTCTTTCCTTGAATCGAGCGCTGCGCGGTCGTAACAAAGACTGCGGCGGCCTGTAGGGCTTTCGGCTGAACAATCATAAAAAATATATTCGCTCGACTTTTTATCAAACCCAACCACATCGGGTTCACCGCCCGTGCTTTCCATTTCATTGAGTGACCGCAGTTTTTCAGGATTAGCTGCCAGCCTAGCTTGTACCTTAGCCCAGGCCAGACCTAGATGGCGGTTCATATTTTTCTCAAACCGGGTTTGCAATAGGCTAAGTAACTCTTCGCGTTGTTTTGCTTTCATTTCATCGTCCAGTCATTGCTTCTAATTGTTCAGGTAGCGATTGCCTTGCACCGTAATTTGCGCAGCGGCGCTGTCAATCTCACGCAAGTCATCTGCTGTAAGTTCAACCGCCGCCGCGCCGATGTTTTCTTTCAACCCTAAATTGCTATTTCCAAGTTTGCGTTTCTGCATAGTTTTTCCTTTGTGGGTTAAGTCGGTTTATCAAAACTATTAGCAGGCGGTGAAACGCGGCGGGCGGCGTTCGGCAAACGCCGCCAAGCCTTCTGCGTAATCAGCAGAACCGAGAATCGCAGGCACGGCGGCGCGTTCGAGGTTCAACCCTTCAGCGAGCGGCAAATCAATGCCCTGATAAACCAGTCGCTTAATTGCCGCGAGCGACGGTGCAGACCGGCTGGCTAACAATTGAGCGAATGCTTGCGCACGCGCGTCTAACTCTTCAGGCGCATGCACTTCATTCACCAACCCAATGCCAAGCGCGTATTCGCTCGTCACCGGTTCGCCACTGAGCATCATTTGCAACGCGCGGCTCACGCCGATCAATCGCGGCAAGCGTTGCGTACCGCCCGCGCCAGGCAACGCACCGATGCGACTCTCGGTCAATCCCAACGTGATGCCTGCGGCAGCAAACCGCAGGTCGCAAGCCAGCGCGAGTTCGAGTCCGCCGCCGAGCGCGACGCCATTCAACAACGCCACCGTCACGAACCGCGCACTAGCAATAGATTCAATCGCCGCGCGAATCGCCGCGTTGTGATCGAGCCGCGCGGCAAGCTCCATGCCTTGGCGTTCTTTCAAATCGGCTCCGGCACAAAACGCACGTCCGCTGCCGCGCAGCAACACAACGCGCGCGCGCTTTTGCGCGGCATCAGATACGGCTTGCGCCAGTGCCGCACACGTCGCGACGCCCAGCGCATTCATGCGTTCGGGACGTTCCAAGCGAATTTCGAATACGTCATCAGCGACCGCGTTGAGAGAAACTTCCTGACTCATTTCAATCCTTTCTATAACGACGCACGATCATCTGAAGGCGCGTCTGATTTCGGCTTGGCGGCAATGGCCTCAACTTCTACGAACCACGCCGGGTCTACCAACTCGGAGACGAATACGGCGGTGGATGCAGGGCGATGCGAGCCCAAATGCTTGAGCCGCGCGGCGCGAACTGCGTCACCGTCCTGCCCGGCAACCATAAACGTAGAGAGTTTGATGATGTCAGTTGGCTCAAGTCCATGCGCTCGAAGCAATACCACGATGTTAGAAAAAACCTGATCGGCTTGTTCCGCAATAGTTGCGGGAGTCGTTCCGTCTGGACGAACGCCAAGCTGGCCTGAGATAAAAAGTAACTCAGTGCCTTCGGGCACAAAAACGGTATGGCTATAAAGCCCCAACGGAGCATGGACACAGGGCGGATTGGTGAAGCTCAAACTCATTTATTTAACCTCGGATTAATTCTAAACGCGGCGTAAGGCCAGGTATAAATCATTATTGGCAAGGTCGAAGATGATATGAATTTGCAGACCACCTATCTCGTCTCCAGCCCGTGATAACGGGCTTTTCCGCAGGGCGGTAAGGCCAGTCGTTGACGACTGGTGCGGCGGCGGCAAAATCATTCAGCGCGCTTTAGCGTGCTTTCTTCAACGGGCTTTAGCCACGAGGCATTGCGGCTCAAGCCCATTCAGCAAGGACGTTAAAACGCCCTGCGACATTCGCTCGTAATTGTACCAGTCGTGAACGACTGGCCTATCCGCCGCTGCGCAGCAAAGCCCGCTTCACGGGCTGGCGTCTAAAAAAGAGTGGCTGCGGAATCATGTTCCGCAGCCACTCAGTCTTTCAAGTTCTGGCAACTTCAACCGCCAAAGATCGAATTAAAACTCGATCTTCAACGCGCCTTGCAAGCTGCGGTTATCGGTCAACGTCGAGCGGATTTGGCCCGCGTTCGGATTGCCGATGTTTGCGTTGGGGAAACCGAAGAACGGCGTATTGAACAAGTTGAACGCTTCGAAGCGGAACTTGAATACGACCTTTTCGGTCAGGTTGAACGATTTCGAAAGCGAACCGTCTACGTTGAAATGCCCGGGGGAATACAACGTGCCGCGCGAACTGTTGCCGTAAGTGTTCGGCGCGGGTGCGGCAAAGGCGGCAATGTCGAACCATTGATCAGTCGTCGGGTTGTCGAGCTTGCCGCTGCCGATGCGGTTCGGCCAACTCGGCGCACCGTTGTTGACGCCGTTTTGCAGGAAGACCGTGAACGGACGACCAGTCGTGCCGGTCACAATGCCAGTGGTTTGCCAGCCGCCCAGCACATAAGCCAACGGGCCAGTGGTCAGCATCTTCTTGCCTTTGCCGAAAGGTGATTCATAGACCGCGCTGAACACGGCGCGATGTTTCACGTCGTAACCCGACGGGCCGCGTCCGGCTTTGATGTTCGTATAAGTTTGCGGATTGCCGACCGAACCGCCGCCGCTCGCGGGCGACGAGCCGTAATCCAACGACTTGCCAAACGTGTAACTCAACAGGAAGTTAGAACCGCCGCTGAAACGTTTGTTCGCCTTGACCAACATGCCGTTATAGCTCGACGAGTTGCGATATTGCGCGATGTTGATCGAAGGAATATTTGCCAGCGGTTGAATCAAACGACGCGAGGCATTCGTACCCGCGCCGGGCAAGACTTCGTTGATGTTGTAAAACACCGGAATGTGAATGCCGCGACTGCCCGCGTAGCCCACTTCCAACACGACGGTGTTGGTCAACGCGCGCTCAAGGTTCAGGCTATACGACTGGGCGTAAGGCGTGAGATTCGAGAACTCGTGGCCAATGATCGTCGGCGAAGGCGTCACCGCATTCAACGCCGCAGTCGTCGTCGGTGCGAATTGCACCGGCGTCGGAAACGGACGATTGATGAGCGTCACCGTCCCAAAGTTCGCGGGCGTCGTGTCGTTTTGAAAAGTCTGCGAAACCGACAACGGAATGTTCTGCCCTAACAAATTGCCTGCGGCATACGGTTCAGGGAAATAGCTGATGCCATAACCGCCGCGCACAACGGTTTTAGCATTGCCGAATACGTCGTAGGCAAAGCCCAAACGTGGCGCGAAGTTTTTATAGTTCGTCTGTTTGCCCGCCGAACGCGAATAGCCCTCTTTGCCCGCGTAAATCAACCGCAACGCTTGCGGATCGAAGTTCACGATGAGGTCGCGGTTCTCTACGTCAGGCGTATAGATTTCATAACGCAAGCCCGCGTTCACCGTCAGACGGCTCGTGACCTTGATGTCGTCTTGAATGAAGCCCGCGAACTCTTTGTTCGTCAGGTAATAGTTTTCGTTCAGGAAGCCGCGCGAACCGCTGTTGACGTAACCCAACAACAACGACGCCAGTCCCGTGCCTGTGCCGCTGACCGCAGCGCCCGCTGAAAACGGCAAGCGCACAAATTCGTTGCCGATGTTCAATGCGCCGCGCGTATTCGATTGAGTGAACGGCGACGGTTTGCGGATGACCATGTGATAGCCGAATTTCAGCGTCTGTTTATTCATCGAGTAAAACAGATTGCTGGTGAATTGATAGTGCGTCTGTTTGGGGTTGACCGGCAGGAAAGCGGGGCCACCGCTCAAGCCCGTCAATTCGTTGACGTTGATATTCGCAATGCCCGACGTGAACTGCGAAATGTTGATGCCCAAAATGCCCAACGAAGTCGAAGCGTTCTTACCGAAATCGGAAGGCACCGTGACCGGGTTGGTACGCGCAAAACCCGCGCGCAATTCGAGCAACAACGAAGGCGAGAACGTGTGCGTGTGATTCAACGCCAAGCCCTGAGTGCGCAACGTCGTGTTTTGAATGCCCGCGACAAAGGGGCCGAGTTCAAACTTGCTTGCGGCAAAGTCCGGCGTCGGCAAGCAGCAATTCGCTTGGCCTTGCGGCGCGTCCAAGCGGAAGTCTTCGAGGCTGTAACGCGCAAAAAACTTGTCGTTCTCGCCAAACGTATGATCAAAGCGAAGCGTCATGGCATTGCTGCCTACGTCACGATTGACGACCGACGTGTAATTGTTCGTCAGGCTGCTGTTTTGCGGCAGCGGATAAATGCTGGCGACGTTGAATCCAACTTGATTGATGCGCGCTTGCGGGATGATGTTGTTCGTAAAGGCCGAGCGCAGAATTTGCGGATTGGCCGCGCTCACCGTACTGCCCGCGACATAGGCCGGATTGTTACGCGTCGTCAGCGGGTCGAACATCATGCCGACGCGCGCTTGAACGGTTTGCCCCGCGAGGTTCATGACATTGAGTGGAGCCGTGAATGCGCCGCCGCACGCCGCCGCTGCGCCTGCCGCATTGGTGCAAAGATTGGCGCCGAGGAATTCGCTGAAATCGCCGGTACGCGCTTTGGCCGTCGGCACTGAGTTCACAAACGTAGTGCCGCGAATTTCGCGCAAGCCTGCGTAATCAACAAAGAAAAACGTTTTGTTCTTGCCGTTATAAACTTTCGGAATCCACACCGGCCCGCTGGCATATCCGCCGAACTGATTGCGGCGAAAAGGCGGCTTTTTGGTCGGACGCGGATTCACAAACTGATGCTGAAATGCATCAACTTTGTCGTTGCGCAAGAATTCGAAAACGCCGCCGTGAAAGTCGTTCGAGCCTGATTTGGTCGAGACCGAGACGACACCCGCGCCGCGTCCGTATTCCGCCGAGAACGTTCCGACCAAGGCTTTGAATTCGCGCACCGACTCGACTGTCGGTTGCACGATGACCGTGTTGAACGTGTATTCGTTGTTATCAATGCCGTCAATCAACCAGCCATTTGAATTGGCGTGATGACCGAGCGCGTTAAAATTCGACGAAGCGCGCGGATTGAACGTCGAAGCGCCTGACAGGTTTTCGCCCTGTTGGCCCGGCGTCACGCCCGGCACAAGGTAAACCAGTTGCGCGAAGTTGCGTCCGTTGAGCGGCAACTCTCTGACCGAACGCTCTTCGATCACCTGACCGAGTTCGGACGATTCGGTGTTGACCAGCGCCAACGAAGCGGTGACTTCGGCGACTTCGGTGAGTGCGCCAACTTCGAGGTTGAAATCGGTGCGCGCCTTTTGGTCAATCTGCACGATGACGCCGTTGATGACGCCTTTCTTGAAACCCTGCGCTTCGACCGCGACGGTGTAAGTGCCCGGAATCAAAAACGGCGCGTTGTAATTGCCTTCGTCATCGGTCGTGTAATTGGTCGCCGTGCTTTTGCCAATTTCGGTGACAGTGACTTTCGCGCCTTTGACGGCGGCTCCAGTGTTGTCTTTGACCGTACCGAGAATGCTGCCGGTGGTGACTTGCGCGCTGGCACCGATAAACAGCGCCGCTAGCAAACAAACCGCCTGTAGCAGTTGAGAAATTCTGAATTGCATGGATCCTCCTGATGATGAATGGGGGTTCACAAAGACACGACACACGACATTTTCCTGCGCCGCGCTCCTTGCGTAAAATTTTTCTTCCTCAAAGCCAGCTAAATGAGTAACGGTCTTTTTATTTGATGAGTCAGTGAGTGTTAAGAACCGCCAAGACGCGCGCATTCTAACGGCGATGGTCAGGACTGACAAGAAACCTTGTCGCTGACAGTTTGAACGGGGGTGTGATTAAAAGTGCGACTCATAATTCGGTTGATAGATGCCACGCACAAACCCGTGGCATCGTGAGTCGCACTTTTAATCACACCCTCGTGCCCTTTGTTTTTGCCGACAGCCATCACGTATTGCCTTGCAAGTGTCAGCCGATTCTTGCAGCCCGCACGCCATAAATCCGCTTTTCACGCGCGGCATAACGATTGCTCATCTGCTAAAGTGCGCGTTCATCCCACCCCTGCTCGAACTCGCATAACAACATGAATAACAAACGCAAGACGCGCTGGCTGAGTGCCGTGTTATGCGCTGTCATCACGACCATCGCAGTGATTCCTTTTTTTTACATCGGCGAAGACCGCGCGGTCGGCTGTTGCGGCGGCGCGATGCCGATCACGCACGATGCCTGGATGCATTACAACCAGATGAACGCCTTCGCGCGCGGCCTCGCGGCGGGACGCATCTATCCGCGTTGGGACGACGCGACGGATAAAGGTTACGGCGCGCCCGTGATGAGTTTTTATCCGCCCGGCGTTTATTACCTCACGTCGTTGGCTTACGCCGTGACGCGCGACTGGATTCGCACTTGGATACTCGCTTATTGGCTGATGAGTTTTGCGGCGGCGTGGGCAATGTATCGCTACGCGCGCCGCCATCTCACGCGCAACGCCGCGTGGCTCGCCATGGCGGCTTATACGATTGCGCCTTATCACTTGCTGAACCAATACCAACGCGGCGCGCAATCTGAGTTGCTGAGTTTCGTATGGATGCCGCTGTGTTTGCTCTTTGCCGAAAGGCTATTGGAAGAACGCCAACGTATGCGCGCCGCGTTGGGCTTGGCGGCGAGTTACGGCGCGTTTCTCTGGTCGCATCCGCCGACGGCTTATCAGTTCACGTTGGTCGCAGGACTGTGCTTGTTAGTGCGAACCGTATGGCTGCGGCAAGGGCGCGCGCTGGGTTGGATCGTATTGTCGCTCATTGGCGGCTCGCTGTTGGCGGCGGCTTATTTATACCCTGCGATTTTAGAACAGCACTTGATTCACGCCGACGATGTGAATCGGGCGTGGCCTTATCATCAGACTTACGTGTTTGATTACGCGCAGACCGCGTTCGATCACCGCGACGGTTTTTTCGCGCGTACCGATTGGCTGTGGTTCAGCACGACGGCGCTCATTGGGCTGTTAGGCGCGATTTTCTCTCGCGGCTGTGCCGCAGTGATGTGCGGAAAGGCTGTGCCTTTCCGGCAGAGCTACTCAACTCTCACGGGGCTACGCCCCCAACGACATTCGGGGCGTAGCCCCTTAAACAAAGAAAACGCTTCCCGGAAAGGCACAGCCTTTCCGCACATCACTGCGGCAGAGCCGCTGAAACAAATAAGCGTGACGCTTTGGCTAAGCCTGGGAACACTCGCGGCCTTCTTGATGACGCCCTTGTCGTTGCCCATCGGACAATTCATCCCGCGCATTGAGACGGGCGTATTCGCGTGGCGCATGTTGGGCATCACGAGTTTCGCATTGGCTTTATTGATCGGCGCGTGTTGGCAAACTTATCGTTGGCGCAAGGCGTTGGCGCTATGTGCTTTCGTCGCACTGCTTGCTATCAGTTATCAAAACGTCGTCTGGCCGATGGTGCGCAGCGAAGCCTTTGCACCGAATCCGCAGCATTTCAATTTCGCTACGTTGCCCGCGACGGCTCCGCGCGCAGTGCCTGATCGTCCAACCGTACAATTGGTCAATGAAGATGCAGGCAGCGCGCAAGTCATCACGTGGCAGCCGGAATATCGCGTCGTCAACGTCGAGACGAAATACGCGACGCAGTTGCAATGGCGTACGTTCGACTATCCGGGCTGGCGGCTCACACTAAATGGACAAGTCACGCCGCACGCGCGCGGCAACTACGGCGAAATCGTCTTGCCCTTGCCGCCGGGCCATCATCAAGTTATCGCAGAATTTCGATCGACACCGATTCGCGCGGCGAGCAACTGGCTGACAGTGATCGCCGCTATCATTTGGCTATTTCTCTTTTATAAAAATCGTAGGAGACAACACTATGCAACCGTGGGCGAAACGTTTTGAGTGGCCGATGATCGTCGGCTTTTTTGTGGTCACTGCGTTGTTCTTATTCCGTATGGCTTATCTGCCTGGCTACGTCAGCCTGCCCGTAGGCGCGCTGCTGTTAGGGCTATTTCGTTATTTTGTCGAAACCTGTTACGGCGTACGTTTGCCGCTGTTTTTGCTCGGCTTGCTCTGGCTTTCGATTGCGCTGGACTGGCTAGGCAACATCTTCGGTTTGTACGGTCAGCAATTCGCGTGGTTTCATTACGACGAATTCACACACACCGCCGTTCCCTTCCTCGTCACGCCGGTGATGGTGTGGCTGATGGATTCAGGCTTGAAAAAATTCGGCTACGCGCTGCCGCTCGCGCTAGTGACGCTGTTCGCAGTGACGACGATGTTCACGCTGGCAGGCTTTTACGAAGTGCTGGAACTGTGGGACGACAAATACATGCACCCCAATCCGGGCTGGCGCATTCACGGCGCTTATGACACGCCGAACGATTTGCAATGCGACTTGTTAGGAATGGTCAGCGGCGGCTGGCTGGCTTATCTGTGGCTGCGACACGAGGCGACGGTTTCGGCTACGAGTCTGAAAGCGGCGTACTGAACAACACTCAGGGCGTAGCGCGCGGCGCATCGTGTCCCGCCAAACCCGCCGGAGCTTCAGCAGGCTTAGGCGTTTCGCTCGCAGTCATTCTTTGCGGCACCATCGTTTCGCCACTGCCCCACCAAAAATAAGCGGCGGCTGAAATCGCCATCGCGAATAAAACCAGATAAAGGGCGAACTGACCGAACCAATTCGCTTTTGCCGTATTCTCTGAACTCATCGTGACAGTCTTTCTATTTTTCCCAATCAAAGCAAGACCATTACAGTAACCGCGCCCGCCGGTAAATACAGCTTGAGACGATTCTCCGCTGAACAACCAGCGAGGCAGCCACGCTATTTGCCCATTCATCGTCGGCTTGTTTGAAGAAATGCCTAACGTTCGCACGATGCTGGGCTACTAACAGATACTCGCGCAAAGCAGGGATGGATTTATATTGCGTGAACTTGTCGCCGCGATCATAAGACTCGGTCGAAGGCGAAAGCATTTCGACAATCAGGCTGGGGTTGGTCAAGACATCTACGCCGCCGATTTGTTCAAACTGGGCTTCTCCGCACAGGCCCACCCAAGGAAGATAAATCGCTGTAACGATAAGGCGGCATGCTCGGCACTTTGAGGCGCATATTCGCCGGGAAAAGCTGGCAACCGCTTTGCCGCAACCGCGCGCCTAATTCCAGCGTGAGGTTCGTTTCAATCAGCGCGTGTTGCCGACTCACACCGCTCATCGCAAAAACTTCGCCTTCCCACCATTCGTAACGCTCGGCTGAGTTACGCTCCAGCGCAAAGTAATTTTCCAGCGAATATTGAATTTTGGGCAGTGCTGACATCGTTTTGACTCCTCAGAGTAACCATACCGTCTCCTTTTCCGTCGCGCAATGCGTGCAGCTTTTTTTGCGCTTCGACAGCAAATGCTCAATTATCAAGCGAGAGGCGAAATAGTCCCTCTTCAGCTAAAACCAACGCATAGTTATTCATATATTCAATGCTGTGAATAGCAATATCTGCGTCTAATCGGTTCCAATTTTTCCCGCCATCGGTGGTTTTATATAAATAATTATCTCCGCCCAGCCCCCAACCTTTTAATGGATCAAGAAAGTGCAGATCAATAAAATGTTTCCTGGAAGTGCTTTCAAATTTCACTGCTCCGGCAACTAAGATATCGCACCAAGATATTCCGCCATCATTACTTTTTGTTAGGCGACCATCATCGTAAGCCATCCAAATCTCTTTAGTGCCTATAGAGCATGAAGTGACGGGTCGTCCTTCATAATAGTCACCGAGATCAAGTTTCTTGACGCAATTTGTAGCTTCTTTAATTGCCTGCCAAGTCTCTCCGCCATCAACTGTACGATAAATCGCACGATAACTGATACCTATGCCGCGTTTTGAATCATAAAATCGTAGAGAGTCAATCGTGCCAGTTTTTAATGGAAAGCGGATGCGATGCCAAGTTATACCATTGTCAGTTGAACGATACAGTACTGGTTCTAGCACTGACTTGCGGTCAGGTGAGTACCAGTAATTTGGCCATCCAATTCCCTCTCCTTTTTGTAAAAGTCGGTATTGTCCGCCTGCTACCCAAGCAACATTTTTGTTATCATCTAGTAATACGACTTCTAACTGACCATTTGGAAAATCAATAGGGGTCTTCGGTGCTTTTTCCCAGCTTTTTCCAGAGCTATTTGTTATGTAATAACCATCTGTATACCAAGCAATCGCAAAATTAGCACTGTAATAACGCATCCCACTTAATAGCGAAGTGCTAGGATTAGAAATCGGAGGGGTATTCCAGCCATGGCCGCCGTCCGTCGTTTCCCAGGTTTTGTCTGTACCAATAACCCAGCAGGTTTTGTCGTCAATGCATTGTAAAAAAGGGGTGCCAGCCACTGGAGGTGTTTTGGCAATGAACTGATACCCTTGCTTTTCATAAGAGTTTTGCGTTTTAAGGGACGCTGCTTCACTCTTGATTGCGCTGGTTTCAGAGTTTGTTGCTCTTGTAAAGCCGCCCCCTGAACAGGAAGCCAAAAGCATGAAACAAACCGCAAGAAAATAACCGTCTTTACTAACAAAGCTACTCATTAAAATTCCTTTAGTAGAAATCCGTGTTTGCAACACGAATTGCGCCTGGCGTTGGATTTGACTTCGTTCCACTGATCGGCCTGATCCACTCACCTTGCTTAATACCCCGCCAGTTATGAATATTACGATTAGTCACGCCGAAGGCTTTGTAGTGCCAAAGCGCATTGTTGGCTTGATAGGAACGTATGCATGGCTCATCGCCTTCGTTCCCTAATGTCGCTTGTGTATACCCAGCTCCCGTCGGATAACCTTCAAATTCATTTTTGGTTTTCCCGTCTTCAGCATAAGTTGCCGTTACAACATCCGACCAGGATTTTCCTCGAAATCGCCGTTCATCTGTCAGTCGGTTCTGAATAACATCAACCATTAATATCATGCCTTGGTAAACGTCTGTCCAACCAACCAATCCAGAATTGGGTGATTTATACGCTTCTTTTCCAGCTTGATCTGGACCGTAGTGCCCGGTGCCAGGCGTATTCACTTTATTGGCAGGCAGCGCCGTTTGCACCTGCTCAGATTCCCCTATCAATGTATTCCACACTGCTCTTGCATTTGGGTCTGTAGGTATTACAGAAGCGCACGGGGTTTGCTGACCATCGCCTTGCTGCCCGCCACTTTTCTGTCCACCGCTTTGCTGCCGAATGAAGTCAATATTAAAAACATACCTGCCGGAAAAGATTCTCTCTTTTCCCTCCATCACTTGCTCCGGCTCCCAATGACCAAAGACGCCCAGTTGTATTGCCGTCAACAAACTGGTTTGCTTCCAATCAATTTCTGCTGCGCCAAGGCGTAAAAAGGCGTGCGCCAAGTGCAATTCGACAGGTTGTCCATCAATTAAAATAACAGGTTGCTGTCCGCCAGGAAGGGAGCTGACAGTCGGAAGTTCATAGTCAGGAGAATTCGTTGGTTGTTGCGCTGGGTTTACCAAGCCAACATTCAAACCGTCCGCGTTCCTCTCTGCTATCTTGGTGAACGTGTAGGTGGTAAATCCCAACCCGCTGTTTACCATAGCCTCTGTGCCGATCAGCGGTTTCAGATGCCGCCAACTGCGGGAATAGTCACGCTGACCGTTGTTATTGGGATAGGTGTAGGTATCCTGAACAATTAACTGGTCGCCCGCAAAATAGTTTTGGTCAATCACCGCCCCTAACGGTGCATACTTGTAGTAATTGTTCGTTCCTGGCGTTCCGCCTTGTACCGCTGCGATCACGGCTCCGTTCAAAACAGAGGATCGAATCCAGAGTTCTTTTTTGGCGGGATATGGGTTTGAGCAAACCACCCTCCCATCGCCGTCATGCCAGTTACGCGAGGTATCAGTAGAACCTACGGCTTTGAGGCGCACGCTTCTCCCTGCGGCATCGTAGTCGTAAGTATTCGTTGCATCATTCGTTATGTTACCCGCTTTATCGTAGGAGATACCCACGCGGCGTCCATCCGTCCCATAACTTTGCGTGCGATTATCATCTACATTCCAAACTTTGCCCGAACGTTGCGTGATTTGCCCCCAGACATTGTAGGTAGAGGACTGATAGTAGGGATCCTGGTCGAACTGTCCGGGTGGAGTTGGAGGGATGTTATAAACGCGAAAGTTAGTGGCATCATTGCTGGTAAAGGCGTCTTTTACTCGTCCCACGTCATCATAGGTGTAGCCTCTATCAAAATTAGTATTTTCAGTGGTCTCTACTGTCTTAAGTCTGCCATCCAGATAATATCCGTAGTTCGACTTCATCCTTTCCAGTATGCCGGTCGCATTATGCGGTGTAGTTAGTTTGTAACTGCTGTATTGCATCCTGTTGGTGAATTCATTTGTTGTCGAGCCTCCGTGGCTATGAACGGCCTTTTTCCATCCTCCCCAAGCGGTGTATTCCACGCCGCTTAAAAGCGTGGGATTAGCAGATTGCGGATTCGCTGCGACGCCAATCACTCTGCCGGTTTTGTCGTAATTATGCGTGAACGAAAAATTATCTACTCCACTCCTTGACGAAACAAAATCCAAACCTACTGGCTCGTTTGCCTGGTTATAAGAGTAAGTAAGGCTAAACGTGTAGGGATTGTTATTCGTGTCAGCTACGTCTTTAAAGAATTTCACCTCGCTCGTCATGCGGTTAATTGTATCGTAATTGTACGTAGTTTCCGCCCAGGCAGGAGTCGCAGCTACCAAATCAGGCTTCTCCGTCATTTTCTTGCGTTTGCCGTTTTCATCATATTCAAAGAGCAAACAGTTTGACGCCAGAATCGGAGCCGTTGGGGAAGCCGGTAAGGTATATTTCACCTCTTTAACGAGCGGTCTGTTGAAGTATTGGTAGTCTGTGACGACACCTCTGGGGTCTTTTTTGCTTTTAAGCGTGTTATCGGTGTAGTAATCAAATTCAGAATAAGCTTCGTCTTCCGGGGCCTTTTCTTTCCAAACTCGCCCATATCCGTCATACATCGTGGGCCAAATTCTGTATGTGTTAGGCGCGGGGTCGGTCACTTTCCGTTCCGTGCGAAGGTTGCGCACGTCATATTGATAAGTTTCCGTTAGGCAAATGTCGTTTCCATTGGCTTTATAAGTGTCCATTTTTTCCATCCGGCCAAAGATGTCGTAAGAAGACACAGTTTTTCTTCCTACTTCATCGGTAGAGGTGACGGTGAGCGCACCAGCACAACCGCATCCTCCATAGCTGACGGTGCGTTTGCTAGCGGGGTTATTCGTGGCGTGGTAATCCTGGTTGTAAGTGACCGTTGATCGTCCTTTCCAATCGTATTCATAACGCATTACTGAGTAGCCCGCCGCATCCAAGCCCGCAGGTGCCCAGTAACCGTTAACCTCCGTCGGGTTCGACGATTCGTTGATGCGCCCCATAAAGTCATAAACCACATATTGCGATTTCAACGTCCCCATACTGCCCGGATGTTCGCTGATGGTGATGCGCTCACGGCTCGCGCCATCAAGCAGGTGCAGCACGAAGGTTTCTTCTGAAGCATTTTGATTGATCGCTGGCGGCGAGACGCGCACGGTAGCGAGCGTTTGCATCCAGTTGTGGTCGTTGCTGTAAACATTGCGCGAATAGGAATAGGGCGCGCCGTCTTTTACCACCACCGTGCGTTCGACACGGCCTTTGGTGTCATAGAGCGTAACGACTTTCGTGGTTTGAGTGCCTGCATAAGATTTTGGGTCAATCGCTTCGGTCACGCCGCCGTGGTCGTAGTGGTATTTGACCATCGAAGAAAAATTATCAGGGTCTTGCACGCGCGTCGGGTAAGCATAGGTCGCCGGACTCGGCGCGGTCATATACCCGTGGGTAAATGAATCGTTATAAAAGACGCTGGTCTTATGCGTATCAATGCCGTCGGTCGAACACGCCACGGTGCCCGTGCTGTGATAGCCCGTTTTGTAAACAATCGGCATACTCGGCGAGCCATTGCTGTCAACGCTGTAACGCATCGCCTTGGTTAGATTGCCTCGCCGGGGTTGCCCGCCGGTTTGGTAAGCGGTGTTGGTAGAAGCGCCTTCGTGCTGGCTGACCGCGCCGGAATGGTCTTGCAAAAAGACGAATCCGCTTTCGGTCGTGTTGTAATCATAGTTGTAATCGGTGCGCGCAATCAGCGTCCCCACATCGCCGGAATAAAGGCAATCCTGCGAAACCAGGCCGACGATGCGCCGCGAGCCGGAAATGTATTCGGTATTCGACAGATAACTCAGCTTGCGCGTGCGATAAGCCGACGAACCGGTGTCGCCTTCGTTATGTTCACGAATATATTCGGGCAGGCGAATGGTCGTGTACATGAGGTTCGGCAGTTGAACGTAAGAAATCGTAGTGCGGCGCATTTTGTCGGTGCCGCCTTGATAGGTGTTGTTGCTGTTACGGTCGTCGCACACTTTCGTTTCGATAATCCGTGGGCGAATCGGCGGAAACACGCCCGCCGCGCCGTCGCTTTGCCAGTTATAAACCGTGAACTGTCGCCGAGCGGAACCTTCGAGCGTTTCGGTACGCTTCAACAACCCGCGTTCATGGTCGTTTAGATTGCCGTGAAATTCTTTATAAACGACGCCGTTCGGATATCCGATTTGGCCGTAACTCTCGTCCGGTGCGACGTAGAAATACGTCGCGACCCAACCCGGCGTCGCATTCGAGCCTGCCCAGTTAGCGATGTAATCGTTGCGTTGGGTAAAGAGCGGACAATCGCTTTGCGGCGTGCCGGTCGAAGGAAAAGCATAAAACATAACTGAGCGTTTGTTGTCGGCTTCGCCATAGGTGGCGATTTCATTCACCTGTCCCCAGGAATTATAAACGAACTCATGGCGCGCTCCGTCACCGGTGATAATCCGCTTAATCACGGGAATAACCATGCCATTAGACATGTTGCGATGGCATCCATCATCACAACTCATTGTTTCACTTGAACTTGTAGCCCTGAGCCTCAATGGCTAAAGTGCTACCATGCAATT
>JAYSVR010000270.1:0-18812 GCA_043718445.1 Acidobacteriota bacterium
GATTGACATAGTTTTGCTCCTTTGTCTTTGAGACGGCAATGCCGTAACTCTCTGATAAATCAACAGTTATGTCAAAAAGGTTCTCGGATAGCCTCTTACATTAAAAGCGATGAAACCGTCCTCTATTTCAAGCGATTAAAACCATGACAATCATTCTTGCTTCGGCCTCGCCGCGCCGCGCTGATTTGCTGCGCGCGGCTGGCCTCGAATTCACCGTGCGCGTCGCAGACATTGACGAAACGCAGTTGCCGGACGAGTCGCCGCGCGATTACGTCACACGTCTCGCGCGGCAGAAAGCCCAAGCCGTAGCCCGTCCTGACGAGACGGTTCTCGGTGCAGACACGACCGTCGTCTTCAAGACACAGGGCGGCAACGAAATCGCAGGCAAACCCGTTGATGCCGAAGACGCACGACGAATGCTGAGATTGCTTTCAGGCCAATGGCACGAAGTCCTCACTGCCGTCGCACTAACCAACAACGACAGCGTCGTGTCAGAAGTCGCCGTCACGCGCGTCAGATTTGCCGCAATGACGGAAGCTGAAATTGATTGGTACGTTGAGACGGGCGAGCCGTTCGATAAGGCCGGAGCTTACGGCATTCAGGGCTTTGCTTCGCGCTTTGTCGAAGCCATCGAAGGCAATTACGCCAATGTGGTCGGGCTGCCGGTGCAAGCGGTTTATCGGCTGCTTCGTAGCACGGACTTTAGTCGGTGAACGTGGCGCGGACTTCAGTCGGCGCGTCTTTGCGTGACGGGCGGACTGAAGTCCACCCTACGTCCGCCGACTGAAGTCCGCGCTACTTCAGAAAATCCCGTTGAGTTGCAACAGGTGTCCCATCTTCTCTTTTTTGGTGGTTAGATATTTGAACGCGGAGGCCGATGATTTGACTTCGATTTGTACGCGTTCGGTGACCTCGAGTCCGGCGATGCGCAAGGCTTTGACCTTGTCGGGATTGTTCGACATCAGCCGAATGCGCTGCGCGCCGAGCAGCTTGATGATTTCGGCGCACTGATCGTAACGACGCAAATCTACGTCAAAGCCCAACCGAACGTTGGCTTCGATGGTGTCAGCGCCTTCGTCCTGCAAAGCATAAGCGCGAATCTTGTTGATGATGCCGATGCCGCGGCCTTCCTGCTGTTGATAAACGATGAGGCCCGTGCCTTCGGCCTGAATCATTTGCATCGCGCGTTGCAGTTGCGCGCCGCAATCGCACTTGAGCGAATGAAATACGTCGCCGGTCAGGCATTGGGAATGGATGCGAACCAAAGTGGGAGTCTTAGGGTTGATGTCGCCTTTGACGAGGGCGACGAATTCTTCGTCACTGTTGGTGCTGCGAAAGCCCACGATGCGAAAGGTGCCGAATTCGGTAGGCAGCTTTGCCTCGGCTTCTTTCTTCACGGTGAACCCCACTGTTGCTCGGTCAATCACTGCGTCAGTCTTCAAAATGTACCCTCCTTCGGGTTATTGGTTAGTACCGATGTTGCGTAGGTAACGAACTCACTATAGAAATCCGCGACCGGCAGGGTCAAACCCATTTCTATGTGTTTCATTCGCAGCGAATGAAACACTGGATTCATATGGCGATACCCAAGCGTGCCGCGTCCTGTTATCTTGTCGTCGTTTCAAACAATCCCACACTATCCATCTTTCATTTTTCTCATGGGTACAATTCTCGCAATCCTGATCGTCATCATTGCCATCTTCGTCGGTACGCTGGCGACTTATCTGGTGGTCGGACAAACTACGCTGCCGACACGATTGTGTGCCGGAGCCGTACTCGGCTTGGCGGCTTATTCGTGGCTGTGCTTTTTGCTGTCGCTGTTGCTGGGCTTGAACCTGCTCTCGATTTTCGGCGCACTCATTCTGCTCACCGCAGGCGCACTCGTGTTGTGGCGCAAAGTTTCGCCCGCCCGCTTTAACGCAGACCTGCGCGCGACCAATCGCAGCACGGGCGAAATCGTTTATTACGCCGCGTGGGCGGCGCTGCTGATTTTTCTCTTCAGCCGCGTCGTGATGTATGTCCCCAACGACGGCTTGCACACTTCGCCCGCCAATAATTACGGCGACCTGCCTTTTCATCTGAGCGTCATCACTTCGTTTGCTTACGGCAACAACCTGCCGCCTGAAAACCCTATCTTCGCGGGCGGAAAGTTCACTTACCCTTTCCTGATTGATTTCTTAACGGCGGCCTTCATTCGTTTGGGCGCAGACTGGCGCGCAGCTTTCTTTCTCGAAAACGTTCCGCTCGCTTTGGCATTGGTCGGATTGCTGAACTTCCTGACTTATCGCCTGACGAATAACCGCTTGGCCGCACGGCTCGCGCCCGTGATTTTCTTGTTCAACGGCGGACTCGGCTTTCTGAATTTCTTTCAGGATTTGGGGCAAATGAGTTCAGGCTTGCTGCACTTTCTGGCGCACTTGCCGCGCACTTACACGATGAACGCTGACTTGCTGATCGGCGCGACGAAATATCCGCTGCGGTGGGGCAACGTGTTTACGACGCTGTTGATTCCGCAACGTTCGATGCTGTTCGGCTTGCCGCTGGTCGCAATGATCATCGCGTTGTGGTGGATGGCTTGGGGCGAAGGCGAAATGCCCAGCGAAGACCGCAAGCGCCATTTGCTCGCGGCGGGCGTGCTGACCGGCTTCCTGCCGATGTTGCACGCGCACGGATTTTTCGCCGTGATGCTGGCGAGTGTGGCGATGGCGCTACTTTTCTTTTCGCTCGAATGGCTGCACTTTTTTATTCCGGCGGGCGTGCTGGCTTTGCCACAAGCGCTTTATCTCAGCGGCACGGGCGTCAAGAGTTCGCTCTTTAAGCCGCATCTCTGGTGGGAAACAGGAGAGCAAAATTCGCCACTGCTTTTCTGGGGCGTCAACGCAGGCGTATTCATCATTTTGCTCTTGCTGGGTTGGGGCGCGCAGCGGCTTTCGACGGCGACGTTGCGCAAGTTTTATCTGCCGTTCCTGATCTGGTTCATCCTGCCTAACTTGGTGCTGCTCGCGCCGTGGCCGTGGGACAACATCAAGGTGTTGATCTATTGGGCGCTCGCTTCGGTTCCGCTGGTGGCACTTGCCGTAGCAAGCCTCGTTCAACAAAAAGGCATCGCGGCGCGAATGATTGGCGGCTTCGTCCTCATCCTGCTCACTTTCTCTGGCGGACTCGACGTGCTGCGCGCCGCTTCGCCTGCCGAGAACGTAGGTCTTTATTCGCAAGCCGACCTGAACGCGGCAGAAGCGATTCGCAACGTAACGCCGCCGCGCGCCCGCGTGCTGCACGCGCCGATTCACAATTCCGTCATTGCGCTGACGGGTCGGCAATCGCTGATGGGTTACCCCGGACATTTGTGGACGCACGGGATTGATTACGGCACGCGCGAAACCGAAGTCCAGATGATTTACAAAGGCGGCGCAATTGCGATGGAGTTGATGAGCAAACACAAAATTGATTACGTCGTCATCGGCCCCGTCGAGCGTGCCAACCTGAAACCGGATGAAAACTTTTTCGCTACGAATTATGCAAAGGTCGTAGATCAACCTGAATACCGCGTTTATCAAATCAAACGCTAGCCCTGGGTGCGCCCGCATCCTGCGGGCTGTAAAAAAAGCGGCGAAGCCTTCCTTAGTTCAGTGTTCGGGTTGCGAGAGACTGGAATAAGGAACGCTGCGCGGCTTCTTTTACAGCCCGCAGGATGCGGGCGCACCCAGGCGACAAAGTATGTTCGCTGAAGTCGCCATTCCGCTTTACGTCTTTCAGACCTTCACTTACGCCTTGCCGGAAAGTTTTGCCGCCGAGGCACAACCCGGCGCGCGCGTACTCGTCCCATTCGGCAAGCAACTGCTCACCGGCTATATCGTAGCCACGCACGAATCCCTCGCCGCCGCCGGACAAGACGAAGCCACTTACGAGGTCAAACCAGTCGAAGAACTCTTCGACACCGAACCGCTCATCACCGCCGAGTTGCTCGAACTCAGTCACTGGATTGCTGATTACTACTACGCGCCGTGGGGCGAAGTGTTGAAGGCTTGCCTGCCCGCTGGCATCAACGCTGAAGCCGAATCTTTTTTAAGCATTACGCCCGCCGGACGCGAAGCATTGACGACGACGTTTGCCAAACGCGCGGCAACGACTAAAGCACAAACGCTGCGCATGCTCGACGAAGCAAGTCCGCTCAACTCGCGCGAACTCGTCAAAGTTTTCAAAAAGCCCAAAGCCTCCGCCGTCATTCGTGAACTCGAAAAAGACGGATTGCTCACCGTCACGCGCCGTATGCAAGACGCCGCCGTCAAACCCAAAACCCAACAAGCCGTACGCTTGCTCCCGCGTACGCCTGACGAAAAAGACAAACCGCTCAACGAGTCGCAACAGCGCGTGATTGAATTGCTGCAAGCCGAACCGCTCGGTCACGCGCAGTTGATTGAACAAGCCAACGTGAGTGCTTCGGTGTTGCGTACGCTGGAAAAACGCGGCTATCTCGAAATCTTCACGCGGCAAGTGCGCCGCGATCCGTTGGCAAAAGTGCCAGGCCTGAATGTTGACGCCGATTCGTTGCAACTGACTGAGCCGCAACAAACCGCGCTCGACGCGATTGCTGAGAAATTGCAAGGTGATGCTTATCACGCCTTTTTGCTGCATGGCGTGACGGGTTCGGGCAAGACTGAAATTTATATTCGCGCGATGGCTGAGACGGTGAAACGCGGCAAGACGGCGTTGATGCTCGTACCCGAAATTTCGCTCACGCCGATGTTCGCGCGCCGCTTGCGTCAGACTTTCGGCGATGCCGTAGCCATCCTGCATTCGTCCTTGTCTGAGGGCGAGCGCCTAGACGAATGGAACCGTTTGCGCACCGGCGAAGCGCGCGTATGCATCGGCGCACGCTCGGGCATTTTCGCGCCGCTCGAAAATCTCGGCCTCATCGTCGTGGATGAAGAACACGAGGCGACTTATAAACAGGACGAATCGCCGCGCTATCACGCGCGCGACACCGCGATCATGCGCGCGCTCAAGGCCAACGCGATCATCATTCTCGGTTCGGCCACGCCTTCGCTCGAATCGTTTCACAACGCGCAACCCAATACGCATCAGCCCGCGAGCAAATACACTTATGTGCGGCTCAGCGAACGTATCGCGCAACGTCCGCTCGCCGCCGTGCAAATCGTAGACATGCGCGAAGTCTTTGCGCGCCACGGCAAGCAACAGCTTTTCTCTGACGAACTCAAAGCTGCGATTGCTGAGAACTACGCGCGCGGCGAACAGACGCTGGTCTTGCTCAATCGGCGCGGCTTCTCATCGTTCGCGCTGTGCCGCGCCTGTGGGCATACGCCGCATTGCGTCAATTGCGATGTATCGCTCACTTATCACAAAGCCGAAGCCCGCCTGATTTGCCATTACTGCGGCCATCAAGAACGTGTGCCGCGCGCTTGCCCCGAATGCCAAGGGCCTTTCATCGCCTTCGTCGGCGAAGGCACAGAACAAATCGAAGCATTACTGAAAGCCGAGTTCCCCGCGATGAATATCTCGCGCTTCGACCGTGACACAACGCGGCGACGCGGCGCGTTTGAAAAGCTGTTGAACGAATTCGGTGCCGGTGACATTGATCTGATGGTCGGTACGCAAATGATCGCCAAGGGCCACGACTTTCATAACGTCACGCTGGTCTGCGTAATCTCGGTGGATGCCAGTTTGAGCATGCCCGACTTCCGCGCCGCCGAGCGTACCTTTCAATTGCTCACCCAAGTCGCAGGGCGCGCCGGACGCGGCAGCAAGCCCGGTCGCGTGATTATTCAGAGCTATCACACCGAACATTACGCGCTCGAATTCGCCCAGACGCAGGATTACGAAAAGTTCTATCAGCACGAAATCGGCTTTCGCCGCGAGATGCGCTATCCGCCTTTCGTCGCGCTCATCAACGTGCTGATTCATCACGAAGATTTCGCCAAAGCCGCCACTGTCGCCACCGAACTCGCGCGCCTCATCAAAGAGGCCGACGCCGAAAACGTCTTGCGCATACTCGGCCCCGCGCCCGCGCCGCTCGCGCGCTTGAAAGGCGAACACCGCTTGCAGGTGCTCATCAAAACGCGCTATCGCCGCCAGGCGCGCGAAGCCCTCGACGCCGCGATGCTTGCGGTCAAAGAAAGCGGCTTCGATTTGCGGATGGTAAATATCGAGGTTGATCCCATGAATATGATGTGAGGCGGGTCTTGAATCTGCCCCATAAAATCTGTGAAGCCGGAATCTGCGAACTTTGCCGCCCTCCGTTTTCGTATCGTCATCCGCAAGGAGGTCTGACAACGATGTGCAATCCGAACGTGGCTGGCATTTTGAGTTTCTTCATTCCTGGGGTCTGGCAAATTTACAACGGCAAGATGCGGAGTCGCCCACCTGCAGCTCCGCCAAGCGGCTTTGCACAAAAACCCCGACTTGCACAAAAAGCCGGTGAATTTTGTAAAAGTGGCAGCGAATCTAAAGGGCTTTTCGCTACGATTTTTCAATCTGCACAAAAAGCCCGCCATTTTCAGGGGGTTTTGTGCAAAGCCCCGCCAAGCAATCAAAGCAACCAATAGGACTCGCCTTAGAACTCCAACCGCAAGCCCGCCTGAATCTGCCGCGGACTGGCGAACTGCGACGTAATCACACCGAAGCCGCCACGATTGCGCAAATCCATGCCGGGATCGTTGAATTCCACGCGGTTGAGCGCATTGATCATGTCAAAGCTGAAAACTGTCTTCACCCGCTCCGTGATCTGCGTTTTCTTGCCGATGGAAAGATCAAAGTTCCAACGCGGAAAGCCGCGCAGCACACCGCGCCCGTGCCGCGTGTCCTGGCTGAGCTGGATATAGCGGAAGCTGTTGTAGGCCGCCGCCGGGTCGGCGAAGTAGTTGAGTCCCGGCCCGGCTCCGCCGGCATTCGTGCCGACGCCGCTCACACCAGTGGAGGCGTTGACGGAATTGCTGAAATCCAGCTTACCCCTCGGAAGCGCGCCCGACACGATTGCGTTATCGAGCGGGTCGCCGCCAAACGCTTGCGTGTGTTGTCCAACAGTTACCGGCAGGCCGCTGTTGGCGGTGTAAATGCCGCTGAGATACCAGCCGCCCATAACGCGATCCAGCGCAGCGTTACTGATGCTCCAGCGCTGACCGTTGCCGAAGGGCAACTCATAGTTGAAGACGCTGTTGAAAACATGCGTTCGATCAAAGTTCGCCGGGCCGTAGTCGGCGTTGAAGTCATAACTGTTGGAATTGGCACTGGGGAAGTTCTCCTGGTTCAGCCCGTATTGATCCAGCGCCCGCGAGAGCGTGTAGTTGGCGGTGAAGCTGAACCCGCTGGAAAAGCGTTTGGTCACGCTGGCGAACAAAGCATGATAGTTCGACAGCCCGCCATCCGTGCGCACGGAGAGACCGGTCACTTGCCGGTTGATAATTGGCCCCGTCGGTCGCCGGGCATTCAGGAAGTTGAAGAGCGTATTGACCGCGCCGATTTGAAAGTTGCCGCCCTGCGCTGCGACCAGCGCCGCCGTGCAAGTGCCGGTTCCACAGAAGGCCGCGCCCCGCAATTGATTCTCGAACCAGGGCTGCGCCGCCGCTGTCTGACCGCTGCGCAAGGCCGTGGCAACCGCGTCGTAAGCCTGCGCGAAGGTCTGGCCCGAAGCGTTGTCCTTCATAAACAGCGGCACAGTATTCAGTTGGACGTTCTGTTGCAGATTGCGGCTCAACCTTCCCACATAGCCCACTTCGACCAGAAAATTGCCTGGCAATTCACGCTGGATCGTGAAATCGAGACTGTGCGCATAACCGACGGTGATGTCCGGGTCAATCGAGATGGATAAAGTATCCGCAATCGTATTTGACCCCGGCACGACACTCCCGCCGGGGATCACGGGCGAGATGCCTTTGCTCACAAGCGGCAACGGCACGGTCGCGCCGTCCACGCCGATGCGGAAGGCGTTGGTTGGATTGCTGCCTTGCGCACAGGTGCCGTCCCGGCGTGGCCCTTCGCAGACGATGGTCTGCGCGAACCCCACGCCCAGTATGGGTAAGGCGATGACTGACGTGCCGTTGATGCGGTCGTAGGTGAGCGCATAGCCGCCGCGCAAGACCGTCTTTTGTTCGCCGGTGAGTTTATGCAGCCAGCCGTCGCGGAAGTTCGGCGTCCAGGCTGCCGAGATGCGCGGCCCGAAGTTGTTCCGGTCTGCTGGGTAGATGCGATCACGGTCGGAGTCATTGATCGGCAACCAGCCGAGCGTCGGGTTGTAGATATTGCCTTGCAACGCGGCCTGACGGCGCTGTTCCAGGTAATCCTTCGATGTGATGATCTGCTTCGTCGCGGTGTCAATGATGAGGGTCTGCCTGCCGTTCTTATCAACCGGCGGGGTTTGCAGCGAGTAAGTAAGTCCGGCGGTGATGGTCAGGTTGTTACGCAGCCGCCAGACATCGTTGCCATAGAACTCGATGGCATGGAACAGCCCCTCAATCCGCAGCGGCGTGCCCAGCGGCAGCAAATTCAACTGGCTGTCGCGCGCCGCCAGCACGCTGGCTTTATCCACGATGCCGAGCGCGCCCGTGTAAAGATCATTCCAACGAGCGACATCGCCCGTTGGCAGGCAGTTGGTGGTCACGCCGCCGCCACAGGTCGCCGGACGATTGGCCGCTGGGACACTGGTCGAGGTACGCGCATTCAGATCATAAACCAACGCGGTCAGCGAACTACTGGCCGTCTTTTCATTGCGTTCCTGGAAGGCTGGCATGCGCCGCCAGGTGCCGCCGAATTGCAGGTTGTGGTTGTTCCTGACCCAAGTCAGGTGGTCGCCGAATTGCCAGACGTGATCGCGCCAGGTGCGGTTGCGCGCACTGCCCGCGTCCACATCAAAGCCCTGACTGAGCGTGCCGGTGGCGATTTGCAAAGCGCCATCCGTGCCGGTGGTCTGGGGAATCGGCCCCTGCCGTATGTATGACCACCAGTTGCGCGCGTAACCGAAGACGAACTCGTTGACCAGCCTGGGCGAGAGCTGGCCGGTGAGACGGGCGCTGACGTAGCGCGGTTGGACTGGAACAAACCCCAATGACGCCGCCTGCCCCGCCGTGTTGCCGGGCAGGATGCCAGCGATGTCTACCTGTGTCGCTTCTTTGGCACCCTGCACGGCATAACGGTAAGTCGCGCTGAGGTTCCATTTCGCGCTGAGAATGTGATCCAGCCGCGCCACGCCGAAATCCATGCGCCGCGTGGTATCGGTCGGGGCCGCAAAGCCCGTTGTGTTCAGCCCATCGCCGAGCGTCGGATCGTTGCCTGCCGGAAACTTGTTCCAGAAACTGCGCACCACCGGGCTGATACCGAGAGTGCGCGGATCGAAGGTTTTCAGATCGAAGCTGTTGAGATTGCCCGCCGCATCGCGGAAACGCAGGAGTCCCTGTTTGAGGGTCGCGGTCGGCACCAGACGCGCAACGATTGCCGATTGAGGGAAACGCCGCCCTTCGTAGTGACCAAAAAGAAAAGTCTTATTGCGCCAGAGCGGCCCGCCCAAAGAGGCGCCAAAGCGGTTGTCCTTCAACTCCGGTTGTTTGATGCCGAGCCGGTTCGCCTGCCAACGGTTGGCGTTCAGGTTGTCGTTCTGGTGATACCAATAAGCGGAGCCGTGCAATTGGTTCGTTCCGCGTTTGGTCACCAGCGAGACTTGCCCGCCCGCCGAGCGTCCAAAGGTGGCGTTGGGATTGGTCGTGCTGACGCGGAACTCCTCGGTGCTTTCCGCCGGGACGGGAATCATCGGCGTCGGTCCCTGGTAATCAACCGCGCCGGGGCCGCCCACAAAGCCGTTGTTGCCGTTCATCAAATCGGTCGCGTCCGCGCCGTCAAGGTTGAAGGTACTCTGATCGGCGCGCGCGCCTGCCACTTGACCACCTTGAGTGAGTAAGCCGCCGCGGAACGGTTGCACCAGCGGTTGTAAGGTGAGCAACGCCGCCGCGCTGCGATTGAGGTTGGGCAGGCGCAGCAATTGTTCGCCGCCGATCACCGCACCCACGGTCGCATCGTTTTTCTGCAATTCAACCGCGACGCCAGCCGTAACCTGCACGATTTCACTGACACTACCAACTTCCAGTGTCAGGTTAACGGTGTAGGCTTTGGCGACTTCGATCTTGAGCGCTGGCACGACGGACTGGCGAAAGCTGGTGGCCGTGACCGTTAGTTTGTAATTGCCGGGTAAGACTTTGGTGAAGGCATACTGACCGACGGAGCCGGTGACCAGTTTCTGCACTTGGTTGGTGCCGGTATCAAGCAAAGCTATCTCTGCTCCGGTGATGACCGCGTTGCCAGCGTCGGCGACTGTGCCTGTGATGGTCGCGGTTGCCGAAGTCTGCGCCTGCGCAGTTAGCGCAACGCCGCACAGCAACATGATGGCGAACCATAGTATGAGTTTTTGCATGACTGTTTTCTCCTTGGTTATTGACTGGTCTTGCAGGCCCGCGAAGAGGGGCCAACGAACAAATTCCTGCCCGTCGCAATGACAGGCAAATGCTCTTCATCCGAGCGCCGCCGGTTGCATTGATCCTATTTTTACTGCCACAAGTTTGCGAGATTGCGTGTTATTGCTTCACTCCGCAGCCGCGCTTTACAATGACTAACCGTCTTAAAATTCAATGCACGGCGGAGGTTACGCCAGCCCCCGCGATAAAGTCTTGTGGGTAGTCTGAGAAAAAGCTGTGCAAGTTGTGGGGAAGTTGTGAGGATAATTTGAGAGTCGCTATGGACAATCGAACCAAGCATTTATACGAATTCGGCCCCTTCCGCCTGGACGTGATGGAAAGGCTGCTACGGCGTGACGGCGTAGTTATTCCACTCGCGCCCAAGGCCTTTGACCTTTTGTTGGCGCTGGTCGAACAGCCCGGCCACTTGTTGACCAAAGAGGAATTGATCCAAGCCGTCTGGCCCGATGTGTTTGTCGAAGAGAACAGTCTGACCTGGCACATTTCCCAACTCCGCAAGGCACTGGGTGAGGGGGAAAACGGACAGCGCTATATCGAGACGGTGCCCAGACGTGGGTATCGGCTTCTGGCGCAGGTGGAAGCGATGAATGGCAAGAGAGGCAGCCAGCAGGAAGAAGATGACGACTCGCCCCCTGTCGTCATAACACACGCCTCATCGTTGAATTCCATCCTGGAGGCGATGTCTGCGAGCGGGCAGGCGGAAGCGCCAGAACTGCGCGAACTGAACAATGAAGTTGTCCCGCCGCCTGGAAAGGCTGGGCGGAACGGTGCGATGAATGGCTTGGAGCAGCGGCTACAGGTAGCTAGTGACGCTGGTCTTGCAGACGAAACATTATCCGCCGCAGTTGCCGCAGGCATGCATCGGGCGGAACCCGCGCCGTTGCTCGTTGCGCGGGTGAAGCGTGTGGGCGGGCGTGAACGCATCTGGATGATTGTGGCTGGTCTGGCGTTGCTGGCGTCGCTGGGCGTCGCATATTTCAAACGCTCATCAACCAATGACCCGCGCGCCGTGCGCTTGGCTTTTGTGCCACCAGAGAATCTGACGTTTGACAATGCGCCGTGGGATTACGTGATCGTCTCACCCGATGGACAGAAACTACTTTTTACCGGTCGCTCTGCCGACGGCAAACGGCAACTTTGGGTGCGCTCGTTCAATTCCTCAGACGCGCAGTTGCTCCCCGGCACAGAAGACCCGATGAGTCCTTTCTGGTCACCGGACAGCCGCTCGATTGGTTTCGCTTCCAAAGGGAAGCTGAGACGACTTGATCTGGACGGCGGGCGTCCGCAAACGCTTGCCGATGCGGTTAGATTTCACGGCGCAGCCTGGAGCCATACAGGTGTCATCCTCTTTCAATTAGCCTCCGGCAGTGATTTGTTCCAGATTCCAGCCACAGGCGGTCAGCCACAGAAAGTGCCGTTGGATTTTAAGTCGTACATCCCAACACACCTGAATCCATATTTCCTGCCTGATGGTCGCCACTTTCTCTATCGCCTCATTGACAATGTGAATGAGGCGAAAATTTTCGTTGGTTCCCTCGATTCCACCGAAGTGAAACAGGTGCTGTCCGATGGCGGGCCGGCCTTGTATGCGTCGCCTGGATGGTTAGTCTTTGTGCGTAATGGGGCGTTAATGGCACAGGCGTTCGATGTCAAGCGATTGGAAGTAAAAGGCGAGGCCATGCCTCTCACTCAATCGAATAACAATGCGCTTATCATTGGCGTCCCTTTTTCTGTCTCGACGAATGGCGTGCTGGTCTGGCAGGGAGATAGGCGACCGCCTTATCAGCTTGTCTGGTTTGACCGTGAGGGCAACCAGCGAGGTGTGTTAGGCCCGCCCAGCAATGTGACAAACGGACATAACCCGAGCCTCTCGCCCGACGGAAAAAAAGTTGCCCTTTTTCTCAGCGACCCGCAGGTACGCAACGACGACATCTGGGTGATTGATCTGGCGCGTAATCTCCCCCTCCGGGTGACGACGAATCCCTGGTACGATCAGTGTCCCATCTGGTCGCCGGATGGGAGCCATGTGGCCTATTTTAGAGGTGCTCCAGATTTAGAAAGAAGTGGCCTTTTCAAAACAGCGGTGAACGGTACAGGAACAGAAGAGCGGTTAATGAATCTTCCCGCACGTACCACGGATTGGTCGCCGGATGGGCGGTTCATTGTCTACAATTATCCCTCACAAAAGAATCGCTCTGACATTTGGTGTCTGCCGCTCTTTGGTGATCGTCAGTACTACACGCTACTGGCAACCGAGTTCGCTGAATCCCAAGGACAGTTTTCTCCTGACGGGCACTGGCTGGCATACGTCTCGGATGAATCGAACAACTATGAAATCTATGTGCAATCGTTCACGGCAGAAGGAAAACTGGGTGGCAATAAGGTGCGGGTCTCTCCGCAAGGTGGCAATTACCCTCGTTGGCGACGTGACGGGCAGGAACTGTTTTATGTCGCCACGGACGGGCAGATGATGGCCGTGGCGGTGAAAACAGGCGGCACGATTTTTGTGGCAGGTGCGCCTGTTGCTTTATTCAAAACACACCTGATGCCACTGCTATTTAGTAATCCGAGTGAATATGACGTGACACCGGACGGGCAACGATTTTTGGTTGGGACGCTGGTGGGAACGCCTGCGCCCGTTAGCGTGATTCTGAACTGGACGGCGGGTTTGAAGCAGTAGCGTGAAACATTGAAAAACCATGACGAGCGCCAGAACCTGCCATAAACGAAAGGCGAAGGAGTGTGTCACACTTCTTCGCCTTTCGTGCAGCCGTCATTTTGCTGTGTCTGTCGGCTTTAACGCCGGGCTTCGTTTATTTCACCTGAAACGTATCTTTCGGCGTAATGATCGTCTTGCCCGCGACGTTGTCAGTAATTTTGACCGATACGTCATAGAAGCCCGTCTCGTAATCCTTGAGCGCAATCGTACGCGCCAACGTAATTTGCTGGCTGTTGATCGTACTCAAGCTGTTCTTGCCATCTTCTTTGATGTTCGCAATGTCTTTGCCGCCCTTCGAGACGATGTATTCAATGTCTACGCTGGGACGTAAGGTCGCCTGGTCTACCTGCACGTTATAAACCTGCATGTAAATACCGAGCGGCTGGTCTTTTTTGAACTCCGCCGAAGCATTCGGAATGATCTTCAACGTACCCAACGTGAATTGTCCCGTAGGCAACTTGCCATTGAGCGGTTCGATGCGCGAAGCCAGAATCATGGTCGAATGCGACAACTCAGCTTCGTTATAACGCGGCACGACGAAGCCCTGCTTGATGATGCCCGTCTTGCCGCTGTTCACATCGCGTACGACCAGATCAATCTTGTAATTGCCCGGCGGCAACACGACATTTTTCTGATAAGCCGACTTCTGCTGCTGGCCTTGCTCTAACGCTTCGGGCACATAACTCGAAGTCACTACGTCTTCAAACAGTCCGGCGCGACGCCCTGACACAGCGGTGATCTTCGCGTAAATATTCGCCGCCGCCTGTTGAATGCCGCCCGAATCTTTATAAACCAAATCCTGATTATCCATCTGCACGGTGAACGATGTCAGCACCGAGGTTTCGGTTACGCGCAAACAGTTAATGACCAAGCCTGCCGTTAAAATATCGAAGCTGGCTTTCGGCAATTCAGATTCGCCCAACGCCGCCAAGTCGCTGAATTTCACTTTGGGCGGACGCGACAATCGCGCCAACAAGTCGAGCTTTTCAAACGGCTGGTCTTTGGCGCGTTGACCGAACATCTGGTTTCCGCCCTGTCCGCCCTGTCCGCCGCCACCGATGCCGCCAAAGGCGATTCGGTCAGCTTTGGATGAAAGCCCTAACTGCTCGGCCAACGTCAACCCTGCGTTCGGCGTATAAAGCAGCGCATCCTTTTCGTTCGCGTTGCGCGCGATGCGATATTCGCCCGAACCCGACGGGTCAACGAATTCGATTTCTACGTCAGAGCCTACGCCTTCAACGTAGCGATACCACCAAATTTCGAACGGATAAGTCGAAGTCGTACCGCCACCTTCCCAGGTGGGACGATCATAACTGCCGCCCGAAGGATGCGATTCAACCTGATCGGCTTTGCCGAACATGATGTAAATGCGTCCGCGGTCGGTCTTCCAGCCAGGGATGCCGCTCGTGAACTTCTCGTTCGCGTAAGCAATGCGCTGGTAATACTCTTCGCGGTATTCGTTCGAATCGGTGTCAGGGTCAGGATCGCGGCGCAACCAGAACTGTTCGATGAACTGTTCGCGTTCGTCATCGGTCTTGAGCGTTTTGAAAGTCTTGCGCTCTTCGTCGGTGATGATCCAGCGCACGTCTTCGTCGAGCCAGCGTTTGTATACGCTGTTGACGGTTTCTTCGATAGCTTTCTTCTGGCGGTCTTTCTGTTCTTTCTGGCGTTTCTTCTCTTGCTTGTCGTCTTGCGCAAAGGCCGTCCCAAAAGACATTAACGACGGCGCGCACAAGCCAAACGCAAGGCTCATCACGAGCGAACGCACGACTGCTGCATTAAACATTCGGTATTTCATAAGGGATAACTCTCCTCGGTGCTGATGACGACGCGGCACACGTGACGCCTAACAGATCGTGGGCTATGAACGGCTCCATGCAAAAGCCCTTGCAAGTCAGGCGGCGATGCCGCGCGTCAAAGTCCAAAAAATAACGGCTCGTTGAATACTGCCTTGAGCCGTGGTGTCTGGTTTCTTCTCCGCAAACCGAGTTGGAAGGTTTGGAGCGGACGCGAGTCTAGTTCCCGCTCAAGACCAGCGTCAAGCTGCATATTTTGCGCGAATTCAAGCGGTGGGCGGGGTCTGTTTTTTCAGCCCATTTTTCAACCAATGATGGAAAGCCCGCGCCGCGCGATGTTGCCCCTGGTTGATTCCGATGCGCACAAAGTCATTCAATCTTTCCGACGACAGAAACGGGAACGCGCGGCTTTCGGCGGCTTCCTGATAAGTGCCATCTGTCAGTACCCAAAAGATGACTTCTTGATTGACGATTTGCCAGATTTCAGGCACGCCCAGCCCCGCGTAAATGGCAAAGCGATTCAGCGACGAACTGGTTAAATCGCTTTCGATCACCAGATCAGGCGGAGGGTCAGTAGCCAGGTCGAGTTCACGCGGGCCAATCACTTGCGCGGCGTGCTGAATGTAAAACGAATCGTCTGGTTCTGCACCCTTGGCTTTCAGTTGCTTGCGCAAGGTGGTCTGGCCGTAAGATTCGATTTCAATATCGAACTCGTAACGTATGGCTGTAATGAGTGCTTGCAAAACTTTAGCGGGCTTTTCGTGCATCCCTAAAGGTGACATGGCTTCCAACCTCCCTTGATCGTAAAAAACGCGAACTGAAGTGGTCTCGCTGAGTGCGTTGAGCAAACGGTCATACACTTCCCACGACACATTGTCGGCGTGAAAAAATGTGCCGGGCGGCAAGTGTTTGATGGCAGCTAAATAATCAGGCGCAGTGGCAACTTGCATAACACAATCTCCTAAAACAGGTTCGACCAAGCGATGCTACCACAAGGATCAACGTCGCCGCGCAAGTTTGCGGCGCGTGACGCGTTCGCGTTCTTCTTTCTCTTCTTCGTCATCGTCTTCGATCACACGAACGAACGCGCTGCGCACGGGCGCGGGCATCGGCGAGTCAACGCCTTTGACCGATTTCCAGATGACTTCGTTGAAGGGAATGTCGGGCAGCGTGTCTTCCTTGCTGAAATCCCAAAGCGCCGATTGTTGCGCGCCGGGCGAACGCGCGGTGTTGCGTTCGTCCATATCAATGCGGGCGGGCAGGCGCTTGAAAGGCGTCAGGTCGGCCTTGTCAGTAAAGCAATTGAACATCGGCGTCGCCGCTGCATCGTATTGGCTCATCGGCGGAATGCCCAAGATCAATTCCATCGTACGCAACATGCCTGAGGTCGTATACATCGTCGAATCAACGAACTTGCGCTTGGTGTAAGGGCTGACGACGAAGGCGATGGAACGATGAGCGTCTACGTGATCGGGGCCGTTTTGCGCGTCGTCTTCGAGAATGAAAATCGCCGTGTCTTTGCCATAACGCTCGCTGTTCGTGACAGTCTCAACCAGCAAGCCGACGGCTTGATCGTTCTCGGCGACGTAAGCGCGCGGCGTCAAGGCTCCGGCGCGCGTGCCCTGTGTGTGATCGCCGCCAATGCGAAGGATTTGGAATTGCGGCAAATTGCCGTCCTTTTCGTATGCACGGAATTCCGTCTGCCAGGCTTCGATGCGCTTTACATCGGGGATGTTCAAATCCCACGAGGGAAAGGTTGGGCTGAAATGCCCCTGCAAAGCATCTTCGTTCGTATAGTTTTCTTTTTTGAGCGTCTTGGGTAATTCGGCTCCGGTTTCACCGCCGCCACCGGGTTTGCCTTCGCGTTCGTCCACAAATTCGCCATAGCTGCGATAACTTACACCCGCCGCTTTGCAATGATCCCAAATATAACCTTTGGTCGGACGCGAGATTTTCTTTTGCCCTTCGTAATCGTAAGAGCGACCACGACTGGAATAATTCGTCGGCCAGGTCTTTTCAACGTAATCAGTCGCATAAGCCGCCGTTGACCAGTTGTGTCCGTCGGCGGAAACCTCGGCGTCAACATAGAAGTTATCGAGCAGGACATAGTCGCGCGCCAAAGCGTGCTGGTTAGGCGTCACGTCTTCGCCAAATAAACAGAGGCTCGCGTCGCCATTGCCTTCTTTCATATCGCCCAGCACTTGATCGTAAGTGCGGTTCTCTTTGATGACATAAATCACATGCTTGATCGGCGACTTGTCGCCTACGCGCACGGGAATCGCCGTCGCCGTTTTGGGAGCGCGCGCCGCTTGCAGCAATTCGTCTGTGTAAGGCGAATTGGCATATGTGCTTTTGGTATAAGCCGCCAGTTGCGCCGCGCCCGGCACGTCAATCAACGCGACGGAACCTTTCAACAAGCTGCCGATGTATTCAACCGGCCCATCAGCGCGCGAACGTCCAGCAATCGGTTGCGGCCCTTTGGGATTGGCGGCAGACACAGTGCCTTTGCCGTTGGCGACGAAGATGCGCTTGCCATCGCGGCTCGCGCGAACGCTGGTCGGATACCAACCCGTCGGCACGAAACCTTTGATCTTGCTCGCGCCGCGCTGACTCACATCGGCGATGGCTACGTTGTTGTTGTCAGCGTTGGCGATGTAAAGCGTCTTTTCATCGGGCGACAACGCGACCGCGTTGGGAGTGCTGCCCGCAGGCGATTTTGGATGCAGCGCAGTCGAGATGGCTTCGATCTCTTTCATCGCCGCCGTGTCAATCACCGACACCGTATTGCTGTTGGCGTTCGCCACATAAAGCAGCTTGCCGTTGCGCGTCAGTTCCAGATCGTTCGGATGATCGCCCGTCGCAATCGTACCGATGACCTTATTCGTTGCAGTATCAATCACGCCAACGTTACGCGAACCCCAGTTGCTGACATACACGCGCTTGCCGTCGGCAGTGATCGTGCAATCATAAGGGTATTCGCCTACGTCAATTTTGGTGACGACCTTTTTGGTTGCGAGATCAATAACGGCGACTTTGTTCGAGAGGTTTTCAGCCACATACAACCACTTGCCATTGGGCGAAGCCGCAATACCCGAAGGAAAAGCGTATTCACCGCGTCCCGCGCGCCGCGCTGCCGTGCGTTGTTTTTCATCCATTGCGTGATAGCTGTCGCTGCCGAGATTCAGCTTGCCTGCTTCGGTGGCTTTGCCGCTAACGAAATCGAAGATCAGCACTTCGTTGTCATCGCCGCCCGACACAAAGAACCGCTTGCCATCGGGCGCGAAAGCCAAACCCAGCCAAGACTTTTTGACCGTGATGGTTTGCACGCTCTTTTGCGTAGTGAGGTCAATGATCTCTACGGTTTGATCGCCGTTGCCGTTGGTCGTGACGAGCAACCAGCGCCCATCGCGGCTCAATTCCATATTCATCGGCAAGTCGCTCACGCCGAGTTGCGTGCCGGCGGGCGTGAGCGTCCAGCCGTTAGGCAATAACGTACCTTGCGCAGTCTTCCCAGGTTTTTGGCCCGGTTGCTGGCGGGCAGGCGCGGCGGCTTGGGGAATGACGAAAATCGGGTTGGCGAATAACAGTACCGCTAAACAAAGGGCGCTCATTTGACGAGTAATCATCGCAGCATTCCTCACAGGTTTTTGAGTTGACGGGTTGATTGCAATTGGATTTGCGTTGTGTGGCGTCACGATAGCCGAAGCTCTGTATGCGCGCCAGCAAACACCGTCAGAGCCGTCAGAGCCGTCAGAGCCGTCAGAGCCGTCAGAGCCGTCAGAGCCGTCAGAGCCGTCAGAGCCGTCAGAGCCGTCAGAGCCG
>JAYSVR010000028.1:0-2868 GCA_043718445.1 Acidobacteriota bacterium
AGTCGTCGCCGCAACGCTCAACGCCATGTCTGAACACGTTGATAACGCTGCGCGTCAATTGCGAGGCCAACGATGAGCAAGACCATTTATGCGTTCGCGCTGTGCGTTGCGTTGACGGTCGCAAGCAACGCTCAATCGTTATTGATACGCGGCGGTACGGTGATTGATGGCACGGGCAGCAAGGCGCGACGTGCTGATGTGCGCATCGTCAATGAACGCATCGCCGCCATCGGCAAGCTCAAGCCGCAAGCCAACGAACGAGTGATTGACGCGACGGGGCTGATCGTCGCGCCGGGTTTCGTTGACATACACAACCATTCTGAACGTGGCTTGTTGAATGAGCCGACCGCGCGCAGCCAAACGTTGCAAGGCATCACGACCTTAGTCGTAGGCCCCGATGGCGATTCACCTTTTCCGATTGCCGACTATCTGAAAAAACTTGAACAGCAACGTGCCGCCGTCAACGTCGCAGCGTTCGTCGGTCACGCGACCGTGCGTCAGCGCGTGATGGGCAAAGACTTTCAACGCGCGGCGACACCAGACGAGATTGCGAAGATGGCTGAACTTGTCGAACAAGCCATGCGCGAAGGCGCGGTCGGTTTGTCTTCAGGTTTGGAATACGACGTAGGCAATCCGGCTACGACGGAAGAAGTCATTGCACTCGCGCGTGTCGCGGCGAAACACGGCGGCATCTATATGAGCCACGTACGCGATGAAGCCGATCTCACGTTCGATGCTTTCAACGAAGCCATTCGCATCGGACGTGAAGCCAAAGTGCCCGTACAGATTTCGCACATCAAACTCGGTACGGTTGGCGTGTGGGGCAAAGCGCAAGCAGCCGTCGCATTGATTGCCGAAGCGCGCCAAGCCGGATTAGACATCACGGCGGATTGTTATCCTTACGAAGCGTGGGCTTCGACGATTACGGTGTTAGTGCCGAGTCGCAAGCACGACGATGCGCAAGCAGTAAGCAAAGGCTTGGCTGACGTAGGCGGCGGCGCGAACGTGTTGATTACGAATTGCGCGCGGCATCGTGATTACGAGAAAAAAACGCTCGAACAAATCGCGCAAGCCAGCCATCGTACGGCGACGGAGGTTTACTTTGAGATCGTCAAAGACGGCGGCGCGAGTGTCGTATGCAAATCCATGATCGAAGCCGACATCCGCACCTTTTATCAACAGCCGTGGGTGATGGTGGCGAGCGATGGCGGCATTGGTGGAAGGCATCCGCGCGGCGCGGGTTCGTTCCCGCGCGTGCTGGGGCGTTACGTGCGCGAGAGCAAATGGCTGTCGCTGGCAGAAGCGATTCGCAAGATGAGTGCTTTTCCCGCCGCGCGCATCGGCTTGCGCGAACGCGGACAACTCAAAGTCAGATGGCATGCTGATGTCGTAGTTTTTGATGCCGCCAAAGTGATTGATCGTTCAACGATGACTGAACCGTTAATTGAGTCGGTTGGCATCACGCACGTGCTGGTCAACGGCGTACCTGTTATTGAAGCAGGCCAAGTCACCAACGCACTGCCGGGCCAGGTCTTGCGGCATCGCTGAGTAATTTATGCTTTTGCCAGAACGCATCATTGAACAATTGCAAAACAAACGCGCGGGCTTTCGCGCGTATGACGGTGCCTACCAAAAGGAACTCGCCGCTTACAAAGAGGCGTTGGCTGAACTCAGCCAATATGATGCCGCAACCTTGAACGCCAAGCTCAACGCGCACGAAGCGCCCGGTGCATTGCCGACGGATGAATTCAACGCCGTGCTGGCGCTGCCTTTCACGACAACCTTTGCCCATCACGAAGCCGCGCGCGCGTGGGCGCATGAGGCGTTGCTCGGCCATACGACCATTGCCGCCGATGGCAGCCAGATATTGCCCAACGCAGACCTGAACATTCCCGTCGCCGCTGTGCAAGCCGCGTGGTTCGTCAATCCGCACGAACCGGCGGGCCGTTACGAAAAGAACCTGACCGTGCAAATTCTCTCGCCCGACGAGTTGTTGTTGGCTTACGAAGGCGAAGTGAAAATCTCTGAACAGGTCGTCAATCTCAAACGCTTTGAGTTGGAAGTCGTAACGCTCTGCCGCTTGATGCGCACGTGGCGTGAGGCGAACGCTTCAGATGCGCCGTTGCCGTTGGTCTTTTTTGATAGTTCGCTGGTCATCTCGTTCGTCGAACAATTGCATCAACAAACGCGGACGCAATATCTCACCGCCTTGCGCGAGCTGTTGCACTGTTCGGCAGAAACGCGCGTGCCGGTGGTGGGTTACGTTGACAGCAGCCACGCGCGCGACCTGACGACGATGCTGGCTTGTGCGTTTGGTTTGCCTGCGGCTACGCGGTCGCACGATGCGCAATTGCTCAACGCGGCGCTTAACCAATGGGGTGTGCGTACGCCTTATTTCATCTGCGCGCGCGGCAGTTCGCGCGGCATTCAACAAAGCGTACTCGAACAGTTAGGCGAAGACTTGCGCCGTGAGCTTGGCTTCGTTTACCTCAAGACGAACAGCAACGCTCCGGCGCGGCTCGAAATTCCGCGTTGGGTTTATGACGCAGGCTTGCTCGAACAGGTCGTCAATCTCGTGCGTGGCGAAGTGATCGTGGGCAACGGCTATCCTTACGCGCTCGAAACCGCCGATGCGACAGCCGTCTTGAGCGGACGCGACCGCGAAACCTTCAATGAAATCTTTCGCCGCTTTGCCGAAAGCGAAGGGCTGGCTTTGCGCCTGACGCAAAAGGCCGCGAGCAAAGCGCGACGGCGCTAACGATCAACGCGGAGCGTGTCCGTAGCCCGACCGTTAGCCTTGTCATTACCCAAAACTTTTGAGTTTATGAGCCAAGCGAACACCATCAACCAACGATTGCAAGACGACGT
>JAYSVR010000271.1:0-5564 GCA_043718445.1 Acidobacteriota bacterium
GTACTTCATCTCGACGCACGGCGCACGCAAGGGCTTGGCTGACACGGCACTCAAGACGGCTGACTCAGGTTACCTGACACGCCGCCTCGTTGACGTAGCGCAAGACGTAATCATTAGCGAAAACGATTGCGGTACGATCAAGGGCATCTGGGCCGAACCGATTATCGAAGCAGGCGACATCGTCGAAGGCCTGCGCGAACGCATCATCGGTCGCGTCGCCATCGAAGACGTAGTTGACCCCGTAACCGGCGACTTGCTCGCCAAAGCGGGCGTTGACATGAACGAAGACACCGCGACCGAGATTCAAAACGCCGGTATCGAACGCGTTCGTATTCGTTCGGTGTTGAGCTGCGAATCGCGGCGTGGCTGCTGCATTCTGTGTTACGGGCGCAACCTGGCAACGGGTCGCGTAGTCGAAATCGGCGAAGCCGTGGGCGTCATCGCAGCGCAATCCATCGGCGAGCCGGGCACGCAGTTGACGATGCGCACCTTCCACATCGGCGGAACGGCGTCGCGCGTCAGCGAGCAGTCCTTCCACGAATCGCGTCTGGCGGGTGTTATTCGTTACGACAACCTGAACACCATCGTGAACCGCGAAGGCAAGATCATCGCCATGAACCGCAACGGTTCCGTGATGGTCGCCGACAGTCGCGGACGTGAAGTTGACCGCTTCCCTATCGCTTATGGCGCGACGATCAATTACAAGGATCACGATTCGGTTGAAGAAGGCCAGAAGATCGCCGAGTGGGACCCTTACACCACCGCGATTCTGACCGAAATGGGCGGCACGATTCACTGGCGCGATTTGATTGATGGCGTCACCGTTCACGAAGAAGTAGACGAAGTAACCGGCTTGACCAGTCCCATCGTCATTGATTCGCCGGACGAAAAACGCCAGCCGCGTATCGAAATCCGCAACGATACGAGCAAGGTGCTGAAGTCTTACACCATGCCGGTGCGCGCCATCCTGATGGTCAGCAACAACGACAAAGTCGAACCGGGCGACACGGTGGCGAAGATTCCGCGCGAAGCTTCGCGTACCAAAGACATCGTCGGCGGTTTGCCGCGTGTCGTTGAACTCTTTGAAGCCCGCAAACCCCGCGAGACGGCGGTGATGTCCGAGATTGACGGTTCGGTCAAATTCGGCAACATCACCAAAGGCTCGCAAAAGATTCTCATCGTCGGCGAGAACGGCGAAGAGCGTGAATACGGCGTGCCGCGCGGTACGCACATCAACGTGCAGGAAGGCGACAAAGTCCGCGCGGGCGAACCGCTGATGGACGGCCCACTCAATCCGCACGACATCCTTTCGGTGCAAGGTATGCCTGCGCTGCAACGTTATCTGGTCAACGCAATTCAGGAGGTTTACCGGTTGCAAGGTGTGCATATCAACGATAAGCACATCGAAGTGATCGTCCGCCAGATGTTGCGCTGGGTGAAAATCAAAGACGTAGGCGACACCGACTTCCTGCTCGAAGAGCAAGTTGACCGCTTCCGCTTTGCCGACGAAAACGCCCGCGTCGAAGCCGCCGAAGGCCAAGCCGCTGTGGCCGAACCGCTGTTGCTCGGCATCACGAAGGCTTCGCTCTCGACCGAGTCGTTCATCTCTGCCGCGTCGTTCCAGGAAACCACGCGCGTACTCACCGAAGCCGCGATTTCAGGGCGCATTGATTACCTGCGCGGCCTCAAAGAGAACGTCATCATGGGTCGCCTGATTCCGGCGGGCACGGGGATGGAGTATTACCGCAACGTCCGCGTGGCGCACGATTCGACGATGCAAGACCTGCAAGTCGAAGAGTCGGACGATACGCAAAGCTACATTGAGCAAATGGTCGCAGCCACGGCCGGGCGCGCGCTGCCGCGAGTGACTGAAGAAGAAACCCTTGATGATAACGAAACGACGGAAGACGATTTTCTCGATGCTGATAACTTCCTCGGCGAAGAAGTAGCCGAAGAATTGCTGGTTGAGGAATTCGCCTTCGACAACGAAGGCGGCAACGAATAAATCGCCAGCCCATTCACCGTAGACGAGAGCCGCAAGCTGAAAGGTTTGCGGCTCTTTTTTGCCCACTGTGAAAATTTTTCACTGTTGACGATTGACAAGATTAAAAGCCAGACATATCTTCCATCCCGCTTTGCCAGATGGGTTGCCTACCCATCGAAGCAAACATTTCGACCCTCCAAGCTGGCTCAAACTTTAACTTTTGGTTGCCCCATTAGGAGAACACCGTCATGCCGAGAACATCCCCCAGACAGTTTCCCCTGTCTAAAAAAGCAAACATGGTCGTCGAACCGATGGCCGATGAAGTGTTGATTTACGACACGACGAAAAACAAGCTGCACGTATTAAGTCCGGTCGCAGCAGCGGTCTGGAATCAATGCGATGGTAAAACCTCTATCACCGCCATCGCTGCTCAACTCACCGTCAGTACCGACAACCGCAACAAAGCAGACATCGTCTGGCTGGCGCTGGAAGAACTCGAAAAAACCGGCTTGCTGCAAACGCGCTTGGCGATACCGCAAGATCAACTTTCGCGCCGCGCCATGATCCGCAAGACTGCGCTGGCTTCCGCATTGGCGCTGCCTTTTATCAGCACGCTCACTGCACCATCACCTGCCCACGCACAGAGTGTGGGAGGCGGAGCAGGAGTCGGCGGTGGTTGCCAAGGTCAAGGCGGCGGTAATTGCGGGAACGGTGGTGGTGGTGGCGGCGGCAACGGTACGGGCAATGAAGGAAACGGGAATCCGTAACCCTAACCTGTGGGTAAGTTGAACTGGCTGGCAAGGCGCTGCTTTACGCTTTCAATCAAGGCTTGAGCTTCGCCTCGCACACCTTGCAACACATTCGCCGTAGCTGAAGCACAGGCTATGGCCTTAATCGTAGTGGCAGGGAAACGTCGAATGGCGACCGCATTAAGCGCCAAGCCTTTTGACGCTTCCCGTGCCGCAACTGAGACGGGATTCCATTGTGCTCCGGCCTGATACTTAGTCAGCAAAATCAATCCGACAGGTAAAGGCTGATTGCCAGTCGGCCCACCCAAACTTTCTGAGGCGACATCACGCTGTATCCCCGTACGCTTTGCTCTCACGGATAAAGGACGAGGATATGGGTATACGCGACCTGCCTGATCCAACAACGCGTATTCATCGGAATAATACGTGGCTCCAGCTTTGACGAATTCCGCCACCAGCGTTGTCTTGCCCGAATAAGAGCGTCCGGGAATCACAATGGCTTGACCACCGAACGCTACGACGCCGGCGTGAATAAAAACGTATTGCTCACTCGTCGCCGCTACAAAAAGCTGGGCGTGGGCGCGCAACCGGCGTTTTATTTCCGCCGCACCCGCCCCTTCAGCAACTTTGCGCGAATCGGCGTAAAGCTTCCATCCACCAGCACCGTTTTCGACGATGGCGTATACGCGATCGAACGCTGAGGCTTCAGTCGGAATGCATCCGTAAGGCCAAGCCGAGGCGAACCGCGTCAATAGCGCGCGCCGTTCGGTGCGTAAGCAAAGCGTCACTCCAAAGGCTTTTACTACAGAGTGAAACGGCAAGGCCGTCAGGTTAGCGACGCGACGCAAAGAACCTCCCCAATAACCTCTTTTGATAATGCCTCCAAATCTTGAATGGCAATCGGCTCCATCGGCGCAGATGAATGATGACAGGGTATTTATCGCCGTCCGGTTTGTATTCGGAATTAATCATCGCGATAGGTGGTAAAAAGACTTGCCACAACAGCGCGAACCGTCGCCGCCAGGGACTAACCCGAAACAGTTGTTCGAATTCCCTGTGCAAATCGCGTTTTGGATTCAGCAAATAGGCGCTGGGTTCGCGTCGCCCAAGCAACCGCTGCAACGCGGCTTCAGACAACTCTGTTCCGAAAGTTTCGCGCACTCGCTGTAAGGCTACACCGCAAACTTCACCGCATTCTTTGGCCAGTGCGCGTTCAACAAAAATCTCGAACTCAGATTCCGTTAACCGTCCTACCAGCAAATCAATATCCAGCAACCAGATCAGGTGATCCCATTCACGATGACCAACCAGATGTATGCAGGCGTGCAACAATGCATCTGTCAGTTCTAAACCTTTGGCAAATGTCCCCAAGCGGCCAAGCGTCAACGCGCGACCATACATATCCTCAAAATCGAACAGGGGGCCGAAAAACGGCGAATCACTTAGTTTCCAGTGCAGATCTAATCGGTATTCGAGCGCTTCCACTTGCCGATAAAACGAAGCCTCGAAGGTATGGACTGCGACCTTTGCGTAACCCAACGCCTGAAGTAACGCTTCAGCGCGAGACTGATCTGCTGACGCAATCAACAAATCAATGTCGCTGGACGGCCTAAGGCTTGGCTCAGGATAAAGCAAGTGCGCCAGCGCCATGCCTTTCAACACCAACACCCGAAGGTTGTGCTGTTCCAGTTCCGCCAACACGCGCTTCAATTCATCAGTACGAACCCGTGTATTGATGCGCTCCATCAAATAGCGGCGCTGAAACTCGTCTTGCAACGCAAGTGGATAAGACAGCGAATGTCCGGCTTCCTGCCACCGATGCCACATCCACGGCTGCAATCCTGCGTCAGCCGTGTAATGTATAAGCTCTCGCATTGCATCGTCTGAAACGTTTGGCGGAAACGCTACGCCCCCCTGTCGTAACTGGGACAGAAGCCATTGCGTCAGTGGCCTGGAAAGCGACGAAATGCGCGCGTGCTCGGACATACAAAATCAACGGCAAATCAAGTGAGAACAATGAATCACAGGGATACAGCAAGAGAGCCTGGAGTTTCGGTCAAGCAGGATCGTTTTTCTACAATGCCTCTACAGAATACGCAACTACCTGAGCGTTCCCTACTTTACTCAATTCAAAACTACCGCTCGGATCAAAGGTACCGCTCGAAACAACACTGAAGGTAAAGGCTGGCAAAATTGCCATTTTTTTTCAAAACAGGCACCCTCGCATGGCAATCTTCGTAATTAATTTGGCAAAAAATGCCAGTTGTGCCACCTGCCTGTTGCCTGAGTCAGCTTCGCGTGCTATAAGCCATTCGTGCTAGAGCTTTCCTCTCACTTCCGGTAGATACGATAGAAAGCTCTTCACTGCCCTTCTCCTAATGTTTGCGGACTCCTGAATCGAAAAATTATTCCTGCGGGGTGACTTGCGTTTCATCTGCCGCCGCAAATGCTTGAAGAGGGACATTCGGTAATCTCAATAACTCACTGGGATTTTGCTTTTTTTCACGGAAACCTAAGTCAAGAGGCCGCTTCGCAGTTTCTTGTGGCTAAGGTTTTCTTTGGTTGTAACTATAAACTACCTGTCACTTGATTAAGCGGACCTATCGCTGCAAGCAAGCGATAGGTGGTAGAGAAAACATTATGAATAGGAGAAACTCAACAATGCGAATCTCACACAAGCTCACACAGATTCTATTTTCACTGTTTGCGCTGGCGCTGATGTCGGTGGCGACTATGGCGGCAGATCCGGGCGCGCCCTATCCGGCGGCTTCGGAAGTTAGCGATCAAAAGGCTGGTTCGGTGTTGTTCTACAACATCTACACCTCGACGCC
>JAYSVR010000272.1:0-1947 GCA_043718445.1 Acidobacteriota bacterium
ACGCCTTCGATATAGCGATACCACCAATTTTCAAAGGGGAAGGTCGAAGTCGTGCCGCCGCCTTCCCAAATCGGACGATTGTAGCTGCCGCCGGAAGGATGCGATTCCTTTTCATCGGGCTTGCCAAACATGATGTAAATGCGCCCACGATCTGTTTTCCAACCGGGAATACCGCTGGCGAAGTTTTCGTTGGCATAGGCGATGCGCTGATAATATTCCTCACGATATTCGTTGACGTCGGTGTCAGGATCAGGATCGCGGCGTAACCAAAACTGCTCAATGAATTGCTCGCGTTCATCATCCGTCTTCAGTGTTTTGAAGATTTTCTTTTCTTCATCGGTGATGATGTATGCGACATCTTCATCCATCCACTTTTTGTACACGCTGGCCATCTTTTCTCTCTCGCCAGCACGTTGTTGGTTGCGCTTGCGCTTATCTCGCTCTTTGTCTTTCTGCGGATCGTCCTGGGCAAATACGGTGAACGACGAAGACAGCAAGGTAAACATCACGACCTGCGCGATTCGGCGCAAGGTGGAACGATTGAAGGTTAGTAACATAGGAATTCTCCTCGGTATTTCAGTGGGCGCCATGATGGTGCAGCGCCCGAATCATTTAGCTCACATCAGCTTCATCAAACAGCATCCGCTTCTTGTCAGCCTCGGCTTCATCTGCCTCATAAGACATTAGCCTGTCACAGGGCTTACCGAGTTGGTAGGGGTAAAGTGCAGTGAATTCTACGCGAGCAGGACACGCGGCGTCAATCGCTGGTTTTCGACAAGCCGGAATTGTCGCAAAGAAGCGCAGGGCAATCGCATCATAAGTGTTGAGCTTGTGGGGGCTGTAGCACCTTGAGCAAATACCGTGGATCAAGTGCCGCGCGAAAACGTTTCTGGGCGATCCCGCCTTTGGTGGTTCGTTCCTGCTGTAACAAACTGTTGGCCAATCGCCGCAGGACGGCAAAGTTTTCGGCGGCGTGTCCGGTGCGCACGCGACAATCGTCTTCTCGAAATACCACGTCCAAGACCCAGTGACAACTGTTCTCCACACTCCAATGCCCGCGCACGGCCCCCGCCAAACGCACCGCATCCACGGGCAGGCTGTTCAAGTAATAGCGTTTCTCCGTTGTCACTTTGGTGCCGATTTCACGCGTCGCCTCGACCATCCCGAGGCTCGCTAAATCGCGCCACTCGGCAAACCCCGGCAACCACTCTGGGGCCACCACACTGAGATAGCGCCGGGTCTCAATCCGCCCGTGTTCTCCGTCCAGTGTCGTGTGCGTAGCAAACGGCAAGTTCACCGTGCGGTCTTCTTCTACGGCCTGACACAAAGCGCGCACCGCGTCGTACAACAAGCCGTGATTGCCTTTCAGCGCCAGCACATAATCTGCGCCTTGCGCCCGGATTTGTTGGGCGATGTCCTTCTGGGTGTTGAGCGCGTCTACGGTCACGATGCACCCTTTGACCTCCAACAGCCGCAACAGTGCGGGCACCGCCGTGATCTCATTGGAATCCTCCGCGACTTTAACTTGTCCCAGGGTCAAGCGATTCTGCTGCGCCCACGCACTGACTAAGGCCAGGGCCGCACGCCCCTCACCCCGCGCATGTGACCGCCGCAGTACCTTGCCGTCCAGCGCCACCACCTCGCCCGCTGTCAACTGCACGACACTCGCCACCCACTGGCGAAAACAGGCCTCGAAGGCCGCGGGCTTGAGCCGCGCCAGCACCCGGCCAAACGTATCGTGTGCGGGAATGCCGTGTGGTAAGGCCAGAAACGTCCGCAACCATTCCTCGCGCGCTTGTCCAAACGTGGCGATGGCGGTGATGTCATTGGCCCCGCAAATCACCGCCAGAATCGCGATGCTGATGATGTCCAGGAGCAAGTGGTCACACTCAGCGGGACGCCGCCGTGGCTCAGGCAACGCCGCAAAATGCGCCAACAAACTGTGCG
>JAYSVR010000273.1:0-50582 GCA_043718445.1 Acidobacteriota bacterium
GAGATATTTCACGCTATTGATGCGGTCACGCGGGGGTCCGCCGATTTCAGTGGGCGGATCAGCCGCGAGCCGTTGCGCTAAACGCTCTTTGACTGCGGGCGTAAGTTTGATGCCGACGCGTTCACAATTAAGCGCGCCGTCCTTGCGAAAGACCTCTGCAATCATTTCACCCAAACTTGCACCGCGCGCGGCTACCATCTCAGTCACCAGCAAGCAGGCCCAACTAGCAGGCAAGATGCCGTCTTCTTCTGGAAAATGTCCTTTGATGGTCAGCCCGGCGCTCTCTTCGCCACCGAGAATGATTTGGTCTGCGTTGATGAGTTCGCCGATGAATTTGAATCCCACCGGCACCTCATAAAGTGCTCGACCATGCCGCTTCGCAACACGGTCGCGCAAATGCGTAGTCGCCACGCTATGCGCCACGCCGCCCTACCAATCGGGGCGCGTCTCGCATAGGTAATCGAACAAAATTGCCAATACGTGATTGGCGCAAACGAGCCGTCACGATAAACGAATCTGAAACGGAATTAGCCTGAAGAGCTACAACTTTCCGTTCACCGTCACCGTGCCATTTGCCTTAAGTTGTGAAAATTAGTCTGCTTCTATTGAGAGGCTGAACAAAATCGCTAGCTGCTTCTCCCAAAGCCTAGTGTTTCGATTTTGCCTTGAATTTAAATATGCTCGCTGAACTAGGAGCGAGTCGGAAGGTAGCACGCACCCTAAAAGCTGTAAAGCCTTAAAACACAATAGTTTCACTGCTGCAACTTCAAAAACCACTTCACTAATTAAGCGATTGCTTCAAAATTAATTGAGCTACAGATGGTAGCTTCACGCGCAGCAGCCTCAATATGTCGTGGCAAAGCTGCCACAAAACGACTTTTATTGAGTCGTTTCAAACTAGGAAAAATCACGCCTTCAGTTGCTGAAATTTACCTGAAAAAATATTTTCGCGTTTTAAGAGTGCAACAGAGGAACAAGCTGAGAGCGAAATACAAAAACCGCATGCCTGTCCATCTTAAAGATGTTCAGACACGCGGTTTTATTGGGTAATTCTCTGAATTGTGACGCTTAAGCGGCCTGCTTTTTAGTTTTGGGCTTTTTGCCTTGCAGCGCGTCTTCGATCATTTGCTCGGCTTCTTCGGTGGTCATTTTGGTCACATGCGAAATTTCGCGCAGCAACAAATGACGGGCGCGTCCGGCGAGTTGCTGCTCTTCGGGCGACAGCGTCTTGCTCTTGCTCAACTTCGACATGGTCTTGAGCGAGTCAGCGATTTCGTAAACTTCACCCGAAGCCATGCGTTCGCTGTTTTTCTGGCTCCGCTTGCGGTGATCGGTGGCGACCTCGATGTCTTTGCCAAGAAAGCGCAACAGTTTGGGCAAGTCTTCTTTTTCCATCAACTTACGCATTCCTACGCTTTCGGCTTTGTTCACGGGCACGCGCACCAGCGTTCCCTCTTTGTCGTCCATCGGCTCTAACACATAAACCTTAGCCGTCGTACCAACCACCGTAAATTCTTCTACGCGAGCGACACGACAGATTCCAACTCGCGGATAAATGACTTTATTACCTTCTCGATATGACACTTTGTAAACTCCTTTCGCACCAAAATTGCGCGGACTATAACACAAAATTGTGCGCTTGGGGCGGGCATTTCGTTTATTTTCTTCAACTTGCAGTGATAACCGGCTGAAACACCTGATTTTTCAAGGATTTTACGGGTCGAATTCGTTGCAGGGCGGAGGCTCAATAACGCCGCTGGCCGATGTTTTGCGTACCGAACGTGCCGATGCCTTTGAGCGTGAAGGAAAAAATGTAGCGGTTCTCAAAACGTTGTCCGGCATTAAACGTGAACCGCTGCACCTGGAAGCTGCAACAATCCCACGCATAGCCGCCAGTGGTTTGTAAGAAAATCAGATTGTTACTCTGAAACACCTCTTTGCGACGCAGGTCATAAACCAGCGATGAGCCTACGTAAAGCCCCCGCGTAGGATTGCCCCAAAACGCTGAGATGTCGGTTTGATTGCCCGGCAGCGAAGAAGGATCAGCCGGTAAACCATAACGCCGTTCGTCAATTTGCACGCGGCGGGTGTAATACCAGTTGTTGCTCAATAGCAGGCGGCCTTTCACGAGGCCGCCGCCAAAAATGACTTCACGCAAGGCGTTGAATTGCGTGTCGTAATTCAACCGCACGTCGGCAAACATCAAATCATTCGGACGAATGCGCGCACGCACGTTCACAGGCGAAAGGTCGCGGCGGATGCCGCCGAAAGCAAAGCCCGTCAGCGTATTGATCGGGGAAAACTGGTTGCGTACGCAAGCGGCGGGCGAGCGGTCATAAGTGGCGCGCGAACACGGTTGCAAGGCTCCGCCAAACGTAGGGTCGAAAAAGTATTTTTGCGCAATCGTCAGATCAAGCCATTCATGCGCTTGCGTGCTTTTGCCGTCCGCCGATTTGCGGCGTGTAAAAAACTTGTTCGAGATGCCGTATTCAACTTCGTTGGTTTCGGCAATCGCATCGCGTTCGTCTGTGCGCAGGAAGCGCGTGAAATCCTGAATGCCAGCGAGGCGGCGATAAACCGCATAAGGTTCGATGACGTGTTTGAACCACGGTTCGCCGTTTTTACGCTTGAAAACTTTGGCGAACGCAGGCGCGCGCAGGTCAGCGGTGAAATCTACGTAATGGCGCAACAGGTTTTGCCCCACCACTGTGCGCGTATTCGATGCTAGGCTGTCGCTGTAAAACGTCGAACGCAACGCCACACTCGGCGTCAGCGTGAAACCCGCGACAGACTTAAGCGGGAAGGTCAACCGCGGAAAGAAATCCAATCGCTGCACAATCGAAGGCGATTTGAGAATGGTCGTGTTGTCCGACGTTTCGCTGCGACGTATGCCGCCCAGCGAAGACTCGAAAGCGAAATACACCGGAAAGTTCAGCGAAATTTTTGTAGCGCGTTTATTCAGTTCCGCTGAAGGAAACTGGCGAACTTTCACTATCTGATTGCCGATGAAAAAGCTCTGTTCGCCGAACAGTGCGTTGAAGCTATATGACCGCCAGTTTTTATTCAGATAAAAAATCGAACGCTCTTCAGGCGAGATGGCGGTCGTTACGTTTTCGGCGAATACGTTGCGGAAGTTGAAAGAAGACGTGATGTTTACGTCGGCGACAGCGGTGAAGCCGTTTTTGAAATTGTGTACGGCTTCGGCGTAAAAACTGCTGCCGCTGGCAGTGGGCTGTTCGTTGCCATTCTGGTCAAACACTTTGCCGAACAGGCGATCCCACACCAAAAACGAACCGAGATAAATGTGCGAAGTCTCGTTCGTACGCGCACGAAAGTCGAAGCCAAACCCAACGCCGCGCTTGCTGTAATAATCGCCGCGCAACAGGATGTCGGCGCTGCGCCCCAACGTTTGAAAATAGGCGACCTTAAACGTCCGGCCTTTGATATTCGACTGGCCCGAACTGGGAATCAGAAAGCCCGAGGCTCGGTCTTTCTTGCTGATCGAAACCGAGGCGTAAGGCAACCACAAGATCGGTACACCTTTAACGCGAAAGAAAGCGTTATAAACCTTCGCGCGATGATCGGTGCGAATGCGCGCACGTTTGGCGGTGAACGACCACTTAGGTACGCGCTCAGCGCAAGCCGTCAACGTAGCGTCTTCAAGATTAAAGGTGTCTTCGCCCGTTTTGTCGGCGCGCGAAGCGTCAATCGTGACCGAAGTCCCATCCGGCGTGCGATTGGTGAAGCCCGTCGGCGAAAACACCGAACCGCGTTTCGTCCTCACGTTCAATTCGAGCCGTTCGCCAACAAGCTTTTGGCCTTCTTGTTCAAAGTAAACATTGCCTTCGGCTACGAGGTCGTTGGTGGCTTTGTTGAAAGTCACGCGGTCGGCGATGACCAACATCCCGTTCCCCGTCGCCTGCACGTTGCCCGAAGCGATGACCATATCGCCTTGCGATTCCTGCTCTTCTGAAACGATGTCGAATAAATCAGTTTGATTGACGCCGGAATTTAGCGCCGCGACTTTGGTATTCGTCTGGCGTTCAGCGCGGCGCTGCTCTTCGGCATAGCCAATCGGATCGTCCACTTTGCGTTCAATGCGTTCGGGCGAAGCGTTTGAATTAACCGGCGGCGCAACGGGCCGCGGGGTGGGAAGCGGCGTTTGGCCCTGCGTTTGTGTAGATGCGACTAATGACGCAAGAAGGCAAGCAACGGCGAGGCAGAAGGACGGAAAGTAATTGTTTGCTTGCGGCATGCAATCTGGGAATGTCTTTAGGACAGAGGGGGGAGAAGTGAGTGGGCGCTCACGCAACGCGTCGAGCGCCCACGGTGGCCGCGTAAATCCGACCATAAAGTTCACGCGGAACTTCGATTTGTTCACGCTCTTCGATAGATTCGCGCACACCTTTCACGAGGCGATGGCAACTGTCGCAGACCGCGAAGTGTTCTTGAAAGACGTGTTCGTAAGTCGTTTCAATCACGCCGTCGAAATAATCTGAAATCAACGCGTCGAGCGTACGGCAACTGAGCATTTCGCCCGCCGTCGTTGCGCCGATGATGCGCTGTTCGACATCGGTGAGCATCGCAATCTCGTACATTTGCGCTTCTTTTAGACTGTGGCAAGCGTCAATCGCCATGCGAACGTCATTGAAAGTCGAATGGCACGGACGGCACGCCAACAAATGCTCGGCAAAGATGCGCCGCGTCGGGCGATCCAGATTATGATCTAAGTAATCAGTGATAAATTCTTCAAACTGCAAATGTTCCATTACACGCTCGCTTCTCCCTTCAGAAGATGTTCGGCATTCTAGGGACGGCCTTGTGAGTTTTCAAGCTGGTCTTACTGCTTGCTTCAAGCCGCAATTTCAAAGCCTTCAGTAAAGCCTCAACCTCATTCCTCACGGTCAGTCCCTATTTGCGCATGCCGCCTTACGGGATTGCGGAGCAGAAAGTTCGCATGGATTTTTCAATCTTTCGCGTAAGCCACGCCCAGCGCTTTGGGCGGCGACGCGCGGCTCACAAATCCCGCCAGCACCACAATCGTCAATACATACGGCACGATCTGAATGAACTGATTCGGAATGTTCACCGTCCCTTGCATACGAATCGCTACCGACTCGGCCAAGCCAAACAGCAGGCAGGCGAGCAACGCACCTACCGGATGCCACTTGCCGAAGATCAACGCCGCCAGTGCAATAAAGCCGCGCCCCGCCGTCATATTGCGTGTGAACAACGAATTCTGCCCGATAGAAAGATAAGCTCCGCCCAACGCCGCCAACGCCCCTGAAATCAATACGCCCGCATAGCGCATCCGCCGCACGTTCACGCCCGCCGTATCCGCCGCTTCGGGGTTTTCGCCCACCGCGCGTAGCCGCAGGCCGAAGCTCGTTTGAAACAACACGTAATAAGTCACGCCGACCAAAATAAACGCCAGATAGACCAACGGCTTTTGATTGAACACCGAAGCCAGCGCAGGCGAACTCTCAGGATTGAACAACACGATGTCGGGCAGCACTTCCTCTTTCGGCAATTGCGGCGTAGCTCCTGTTGAATCGAACAACGCGCCCGACAGCAACGCGGGTACGCCGAGGAAAAGGATGTTGATGGCTGTGCCGCTCACGACTTGATCGGCGCGATAGTTGATCGTCGCTACGGCGTGCAACAACGCGACGAGCAAGCCCGCCGCCATTGCCGCGAGCAAACCGAGCCACGGACTGTGCGTGAATACGGTCACGACGGCGGCGGTGAAGGCTCCGGCCAACATCATGCCTTCCAAAGCGATGTTGATGACGCCGCTGCGTTCGGAATACAACCCGCCCAGCGACGCCAATATCAACGGCGTCGCCAGCCGCAACGTAGAAGCAATCAACGTATAGTTAAAAATGTTTCTCAGCATAATGTGTTCGCTGCCAGAGCTTTCAGAGAAATCGCTGAATACACTGAAAGGCGCGGAAGCTGCGGAAAAGTTTTAGCTGGTAACAGAAGACCTTCCGCCTATTCAGTGCTTTTCAGCGTATTCAGCGTTTTTTCTTCAGCATTATTTTTTAGCCGCTTTCACTTTGCCCGCCGCCGAAAGCACCATCTTCTCATTGCGCTTCATCACTTTAATGAACTCTACGCGGCGAAAGCGCAGCGCCGACCAGTCTTCGTCAATCGCCACCATGCGCACCGGTTCGTAACCCAACTCGCCCATCACCGCCCAACCGTTGTCGCGGTTGAATTCACACTTATATTTTTTCGACGTACCTTTCGGATAAGCGAACCACACCAGCGCATCGCCTTTGATCTTTTTTGCGATGGCTTTGGCGAACTTGTCCACTTCGGCCTGCTTGGTGACGAAGGCCAGCGAGAATTGAATTTCCTTTACGGCTTTCACATCGCGCGCAACCGCTACGTCTTTTAACGCAGCCAGTTCCGTTTCAAAGCTGGCAGGCGCATTCAACACCAGCAACTCAGCTTGATCTTTCAGGTTCATTTTTTGAAATAAGGCGCTCATCGTTTTTCCTTTCCTACCCCCGCGAATTCACCGCGACGGCGACGTTGGTCCAATTCGCGTAATCGAGGCTCGGCATAAATGTACTCGACATCGCCAGGCAGCAACGTGCGGGCTGCGCTTTGGGCAACATCAACCATCGGCCTGATGCTTTCGGTCTTGTTATTAAAAACGCGCAAGATGATGATGGCGACGCCGTGATGACGGGCTTTCTGCTGGTTGAAAATGCTGACATCCGTCGTCACCAGCACATCGAAGCCTTCCTCACGCATCGCGGTAAGTAGTTCTCCGTTTTGTAGCTCCTGCCAACCCATATATTTGACGTGTGTCGTTTCGTGTTCATCGAAAAAACGGGTCAATTGGCGAGGCATATTTTCATCAAGCAGGAGTTTCATCAGAAAGCCACGGGTTCGCCCAGCAATCCGTCTTCAGCCATGTCTTTCAGCAAATCAATGGCGGCTTGCGCTTCGTCTTGACTGATCGTGTCGTAATCGCTCGTGAAAGCTTTTACGTCCACGTAATCAAGCAACGCCGCTATAGAAACACGATGAATACCGATTACGGATTGACCGCTCAATCGTTCAGGGTTGTTACTGATAGCCGGTACATCCGCACGGCTGCGCTGCTCTGTTACTTTTTTGGTAAGTGTTGCAGTTGCCATAAAAATACTCCTTCAAGAAAAGACTAACACAACCTCACGTTTGAGCGGCCACTCAAGCCTTCGCCAAACAAATGCCAGATGCCAACTCCAACTTATCAGCATACTCAATATGTAACACGCGACGCGGCGCATCCGTTTGCGCTTTTGACGAAGCGTGTATCAGCAAAGGCGACATCAGCAATACGCCACCGCGTCCCACCAAACATTCCGTCGCCTCGTTCGCTTTGACGTAATCAGCCACTTCGACATCGCTCAACACGCCTGCCTGATGCGAACCAGCAATGACGCGCAGTGGTCCGTTCGCAGTCGTAGAAGCATCAAGATGAATCCGCAACGCTACGATGCGGCGCAACGCCCAGGTCGGAGCGTGCGCGTAGTGAATTCCCTCTTTCACCGACCACGGCCCCCAGCCTGCGGCGTCAAAACGCGAAACCAGCGGCAACGCTGTATCCTGATGCCACACGACCAACCAGTTCGCGCGTCCCGTCTTGGCAAATAACGTAGCCCGATAAGGCAATGCGCTTTCACTGTTCAATGACTGTCGCGCCAATAACATCAAGCGTTCATCGTTCGCCAGCGCAGCAACTTCAGTGCAACTCATCAAGTGCCGCGCGCCTGCGCGACCTTGCGGGACTGTAACTAACGCGGCGAGCAAGTCATCGCATTCGTGCGACTCGAGTACGTTTTCAAAAACCTGCCAGCCAGTTTCGCTTTCAACCATACACGTTCTTTTGGCGATGCCTATGGAGTGCGGCGGCTCGACGCCGCTTTGTTATGCCACTCGATCATCACGAACGATGATTGCCACCAGATGCTTCCCACTCTTGTCATTCGCTCGCTTGCCAAGTCGGGAAACGTAAGCCTCGCGTATCTGCCAAATAGCGCAATCGCCAAGTGGAGTAACAAAGCGGCGTCGAGCCGCCGCACTCCAAAGGCTACGCACGTTGCAGCCGATGAGCGAACATCCGTTTGAATAAAAGCTCCATCGCTACAAACAAAATGATGATTGCTTGCAGCACTTGCACCAGGTCTTTAGAAACCTTGTCGGTGAAGATGTCTACGAACAGGCCGCCGCGAATGAGAGCGCCGAACAGAATCGCCGCGAGGATTACGCCCAGCGGATGATTGCGTCCGAGCAGTGCGACAGCGATGCCGGTGAATCCGTAACCAGGCGAAAAGTCGTGATAATAACGATAGCGATAGCCCAGCACTTCGTTGATGCCGACCATGCCGGCGAGCGCACCTGACAAAGCCATCGCCAGAATGATTTGCCGCGACACGCTGATGCCGCCGTATTCCGCCGCCGCCGGACTTGCCCCCACCGCGCGAATCTCAAAGCCCCATTTCGTACGCCACAAAAACAGCCAAACCAAAAAGGCCGCGAGCAGCGCCAAGACGAACGCCAAGTTCAGCGGAATGCGTGCGGGAAAAGCGGGCAGGAAGGTATGCAACCGCGCGAGATGCGCCTGGTCGGCGATGGCGACGGTTTGCATGATCGGGTCGCCGGGCGTTTTGTAATACGCTTGCGTCAGCCAACTCACCAAGCCCACGGCGATGAAGTTCAGCATGATCGTATTGATCACTTCGTGCGAACCGAAGCGCGCTTTCAATACGCCGGGGATGCCGCCCCAGATGGCTCCCATCAACATCGCCGCGATCATGCAAAGCGGCACGAGTACCGGGCCGGGCAGCGATTTGAAGGTAATACCAACCCACGCAGCGGCAAAGGCAGCGACGTAAAGCTGGCCTTCCGCACCGATGTTCAGCAGGCCGCATTGAAAGGCGAGGGCTACGGCGAGGCCGGTGAATATCAGCGGCGTCGCATAAAACAACGTATAGCCCCAGTTGTCCCACGTGAAATTGCCCAGCGCGTCATAAAACCCAAACGCCGAAGACAACAGGATGCGATAGACCGTGAACGGATTGTCGCCAATCGCCAGTACGACCAAGCCGCCAATGACGAAAGCGGCGAGTACGGCAATCAACGGAAAAGTAAGCTCCTGTAAGAGACGTTTCATCAATCCTCCCGCACAAAATCAAATTTAACTCATGCAAAGACGCGAAGCCGCAAAGCACACTTGGCGTCTTTGCGGCTTTGCGTGAGCAACAACAATCAAGGTCAATGTCCCGCCGCCAAAAACACCGCGTTCATCATCATCACATTCAGCCCGTCCATAAACGCGCGGTAGTTGGGGTCTTCGGCAAACGCGATAACGTGGCCGCGTCCGGTGGGCACGTGCATCAGGTAAGCCTTGTTGGGCAACTGGCGGCGCGCGTCTTCAAACATAAAGCCGCTCACTAGGAATTTGTCTGCTGGCGCGTAAACGCCTACGTTGGTGCCGCGGTCGAGCTTGACGAGCGGGAAGATGCGGTTGCTATCTACCATCGCGGTCGTGAATTCGCCGTAACCGAACGCGAGCCAATGCCCACGATCAAGATTGACGCGCAAGATCGCGCCCGGCGTACTGCTTACGTTTTCTTCTGCCGGTTCGATGGCTTTGCCAACAGGGTCTTTTGTTGCAGGCGCAGCAGCTTCTGGTTTTGGTTCAGCTTTCGCCGCGTCTTTGTCTTTGTCTTTGCCAGCGTCAGCTTTCTCGCGCTTCTCAAGTTTGCCGGGCAACAGCCCGACCTTTTCATCAGTCAGCCACGCTGAAGCCGCGCCCAACGTGACCAACGTACCGCCCGCTTGAATCCATTCGCGCAGCTTAATGACATCACTGAACACCGTGCCGTAATTGCCGCTCGGCAAAATCAACACGTTGTATTTGCTCAAGTCCGCCGTGCGCAACATATCGGCGCGAATCGCCGTGACGGGATAGCCGTAACGCTGTTCGAGCGTGTAGCGCAGCCAGCCCGTCGAACTCACATTGGCGGGCGTGTTGTAAGCCAACGCAATGCGCGGCTTGGGCAGGTAACGCACGTTGGCGCTGCCGAAATTGACGCCCGCGTCTACCCACGCCGAATCGGTCGGATGAATTTCGACGCCGTGCGTTTCAGCCAAGGCCAGCAGGCGCGCGCGCAAGTTCGCCGGATTGTCTTTGAGCTTGATGAGCAACGTACCAGGCGAATAATCAACGCCGTTGAGCTTGAAAGGTTTGTCTATGGCGTGAACGCGTATGTCTTGTTGAAAGAGATCGCCTAATGCCGCCGCCGCCGCTTGCGAACCCCACGGAATCAGGTAAGCCAGCTTCGCCGCTTCCCCGCGCACTTTGCCGACGGGCTTGGGCAGGTCTTTCAAAAGCGAAGCCTGCACGTTCGAGGTTTGCTCGGCGATGTAACACGGCACGTCGAATAACAACGGCAATGACCAGGCCGTTACGTCATAAAACTCTTCATTCTGGCGTTTACCGTTGCGCTTTTTCTGTTCGTCCAAAAACTCTTTGTCTTGCTCGGTGCTTTTATCCATCAGCGTTTTGGCGAGGCGCTTGGCGGGTTGCGCTAGCGAGACGATGTAACTGCCCGACGGAAATTCGCGGCTTTGCACGGTTTCGTCAAAGTAACCGCGCGCCTTGCCGTTGGTGAAAGACGACGAAGCCACTTTGACCTCGACGCCGCATTGCATCAGCGTCGCAGCCAGTCGCGCAGCGCGTCCGGGGTCGTTACCCGGCGTGATGATGTATTCCTTCACCGCCTCGCGCTGGCCTTCTTCGATGGCAGTGCGGCGGTAATCATAAAAGTGTTTGAGCAGGTTCTCGCGGTTGTTCGCCGCGTTCTCAATCGTTGAGAGCGAAGCGATGAAATGATGATGAACCGAATCGCGGTAAGCGAAAGTCGTCTCGTCATCGCGCCGCGCGAGCAAGCCGCGTACGCTGGCCTGTTCATAAGTCATTCCAATCGCGCCATGAAACATCGGCCAGCCTTCGCCGTAACCCGGATAGAACGAGTCGTAGCCTTCGCGCGTGAAATAATCGAAGCCGAAACGATCAAACCACTTGCCATTATTGCGTCCGAATTTTGCCAGCCATTCGAGTTGGCCGTTCGTCAGGTTCGGATTCCACGGCAAGGCGGGCGGCGCGAAATAGTAAGAACTGTTCGTACCCATCTCGTGCAAATCGGCTACGACTTGCGGAAACCACGTCAAATAAGTTTTCACACGCCCGCGCGTTTCGGGCTGCGATTGCGTGAACCAGTCGCGGTTCATATCGAATAGATAATGATTCACGCGACCGCTCGGCCACGGCTCGTTGTGTTCGGCGGATTGCAAATCGGCGTCAGGCTGGCGACCCATGTTTTGACGGAAGAAGTTGCCGAAACGGTCGCGTCCGTCAGGGTTTTGCGTAGGGTCAATAATCACCAACGTATTTTTCAGCGCATTCGTCACGAGTTCATCGCCTTGCGCGGCGAGCAGGTGATAAGCAGTTTGCAGCGCGCTGTCTACGCTCGAAATTTCGTTGCCGTGAACTCCGTGAATCAGCCAGACGATAGACGGCAGCGACGCGATGAGTTGGTTGGCTTCGTTGGCGTTGGTCTTGCGTGGATCGCTCAAACGCTGCATTCCGGCTTGAATTTCGGCGAGCCGCGCAATGTTTTCGGACGAGCCGATGATGACGTTATAAAGCCCGCGGCCTTCCCACGTCTCAGCGTATTTCATCACCTTGACGCGCGTCGGCGCAGCCTGTTGCAAGGCCAGCACGTAACGTTCGATCTCGTGATGCAATGTGATGCGTTCGCCGATGTCGTGGCCGACGACTTGTTTTAACGTAGGAATCTGCGCGTCATAACGCGCGTCGGGAAAGTATTCAAAAGCGGTTTGCGCGAAAGCCGCTGCGGTAAGACACCCAGACAGTACTAAAGACAGTAAGGCTGCCCGAAAAAATAAATGCACGTCGTGTTACTCCTGAAAATACGTTGGATTGCGTTGTAAGGGTATTGCAGGCAGTGAGTATCACGCGGTTGCGAAAAGGGTCAAGACGCGGCCCCAGCGTGTTGCAGAATCAGTCGCGCGGTTTCTTCGGGCGTGAGTTGCGAGTTGTCTATCACGATGCCGACATCCGGGTTCGCGCCATCGGTTTGGTAGTGATAAGCGATGCGCGAAACCTCCCACTCGCTCAAGACACGCGCGCCGCGCTGGCTCTGGCTCAACGACATCGGCGGACGCAGCGTAAAGAAATGTACGTCGGCAAAATCAGCAAATTCGCGCTGCATCATCGCGTAATCTTCGGCGCGCAGCGGATAACTCAACACTACGTTCAAGCCGTGCGCCAGAAAGATTTTTGTGACGGCAATAGCGGTGGCGAGGTTGATGGGAATGCTTTCTTCGAGCGGCATCCATGCAATGAACTCGCGCAACGAATCAACTTCGACGTGCGCGGTGCGCGGCGACAGTTCGCAGAGTTTCTTTGACGTAGTCGTTTTACCCGCGTTGAGCGAGCCGTTCAGGATGATGAGCATTTGATGAGTTGGTTTCTCCCTCAGGATTGGTAAGCACCGCAAAGGCTCACGCTTCGTCGTCAGGCGCGAAGGTTTGCAGGTTGCCTTTGGGCAATAGCCAATCTCGTTGATAAGGCGGGTCTTCGTGCGGCGGCATTTCATAATCAGGCCAGTCTTTCGCCCATCTAAGACGGCTTTCTTCGTCGGCGTAATACTTCATATACAGATATGTGTCTTCGTCGCTGCCGCTGCTTACCAGATCAAGATACCAGCCGCCACCGGGCAGATTCGGCATCTCTTCACACAAACTTTCAGTGCGCAGATGCTCATACAGTTCACGATCTGAAAGGTGGTCGGTATTGCAGAGAGTAGTACCCAGTTCATTGAGCTGGCGTATCACTCCCCATAGCTTAGACGACAATTCCTCATCATCTAACGTGTCAGCCGGAGGCATCGTTATCCCGGCTTTTTCCAACTGAATCAACGAGGTAGTCAGCGGCGCGCTTTCATAGGCCAGAATGTGTTCCCAGAAAGCCTCTTTGATGTCGGGCGGACAGTCGGGCGATTCATAGCCGGTAGAGAATTCGCCCTCGGTGACTTCCTGTACTTTGAGTTTGAGTTCGTCAATGCGCAGTTCCTGTTCTGAGCGCGGACGATATTGATCGCTAAAATTGTTCGCGCCGTCTTGATTCAGATTCATAACAATGCCTCGTAAGAGCTTAACGTTTTTTCGCTGGACGATAAGCAACCAACCAATCCAGCAAAGCCAGCATGTCTTCAGAAACCGATCCGTCATCCAGTGTAAGCACTCGTTCGGCATCTTCGGTGGTAACGGTTAGGTCGTATTGAAACCCGTCGGCTACTGCTTTGGCTTTACGTTTTTTGGCAACGGGCTGATCGAGCAGTTGAGACTGCTCGATCAGCGTTTGCAGTTCGCGTCTTTGCGCAGCGGGCAGCGCGTCGGTGTCTACTTCGGTGCGCGTAGTTAATCCCGCAAAGCCGCCGCTGCGTTCACAAACGATTCGCATAGTGATTCCTTTTTCAGCGTCCGCGCCGAGTCGCAACCGTCGGAGCGGCTGCCACTTTGAGGCCGACGGCTTCCCAGGCTTCGCGGACGGCGCGTTGTTCGATGCTATCCAATCCGAAAAGCTGACGCGCTACGTCGTGCGTAGCGTTCGCGCAATCCTGAAACGACGATTGCGTATTCATCCGGTTGCACAGCGTCTCGTACCAAATGCGTCCGGCCTTGTCCCATGCGTTACCACCCAGTCGAATCGCGGCTTCATAAAAAGCCTTGTTCGGAATGCCCGAGTTGATGTGTACGCCGCCGTGATCGCGCGTCGTTTTGACGAACTTTTTCATGTGATCTGGTTGCGGGTCTTTGCCGATTTGCGGGTCGTCATAAGCCGTGCCCGGCGCTTTCATCGAACGAATTGCCAGGCCGTTGACGGCTTTGGTGAACAAGCCCGCGCCGATCAACCAATCGGCTTTGGCAGCGGTTTGCTTTTTCGCGTATTGCCGCACGAGCGAACCGAATACGTCAGAGAAATGTTCGTTGAGCGCGCCGGGCTGGTCTTCATAAACGAGACCGGCTTCGTATTCGGTAACGCCGTGCGTGAGTTCGTGGCCGATGACATCGAGGCTGCGCGTGAAGCGATTAAAAATCTCACCATCGCCGTCGCCATAAACCATCTGTTGACCATCCCAAAAAGCGTTTTGATAGCCGCGTCCGAAATGCACCGTCGAATCGAGCCGCATCCCGCGATTGTCAATCGAGTTGCGCGCAAAAACTTTCGAGAAAAAATCGTAAGTCTTCCCTGCTCCGAGAAAGGCTTCGTTGACGGCGACATCCTTGCTGCTCGCACCGCCTTCGTTGCGCACTAACTTGCCCGGCAAAGTGCGACTGTTTTGCGCGTCATAAACCGTGCGTCGTTTCGTACCGGTTGAGACGGCCATCGCCGTCATGCCCATCAAGGCTTCGCGGCGACCACGCATGCGGGCGCTCAGCTCCAATGAATCAATCGCCCCGGAACGAGTCGCGGAATTTCCGCTTTCGGCCAGACGATTGAGAATGTCAGGGGGAATAATGTGGCAACCAGCTGTGTGTTGATGCGGTTGAGTGGAAATCGAATGGGGATCGTGGATTGTCATCGTAACTCCTTTTTGCCTTGCTGATAGCTGCTGTGTACTGGGGGCGTGATGATGCGGGCGCTTGCCCACGGCGTAAGGGGAGACTGATAGCGGATTTACGCGCGTTACCATCACGTTCAAACATCCGGTGAACCAGCCGCCGCGCACTCTATGCCTGCCCTTATCGTGCGTCAATCAACGCGCTTGCGCCCTCAAAATCTTGTCGGTGAATCTTTCGGCGAAGGAAATTAGACTGAAAGCAAGCCATACGAATGGGCGATTGGATGAGATAAAAAATAGCGCGGCACTTTTTGCAAAGCCCGCGCTCAGTTTCGATCTGCCATCACACAGATCATTAACCCCAGGCGTCTTCCATGCGTATGGACGACACCCACTACAGGAGATGGATAGCATCCAGCGGATGCCGCAATTGCTCTTACAACTTCAATGCCACAGCAACAGCTTCAGCGAAGGTCGCGCGCTTTCTTAAAGATGTGCTTTGTTTATACGCTTTCTGCGGCGTATGTCCTCGCTTTCACTTACGTTGCCGTCAGCCGCCGAACTATCAAGCTGAGACAGGAAAGTGGCGCGCTGTCTTAAATTGCCTCATCCATAATTCGTCGCTGAATCACCTCAGTCCGCTAACCTCTGCAAAATCGCGGTACGCCTGATTTCTCTGACCGTGGCATTCGCATTGCTTATAACCGCTGCGTAACGTCGCTTCGGTGACGGCAGCAATAAAGCGGCGTTACGCGCAAACCATGCGGTTTGCGCGAGGACGGTGAGCGCGGCTTCGGTTAAACATCGAAGCCGCGCTTTTCCTTTTTCAGTCCTTCCCATGAAAAAAAGCCGGTCAGCATGCTTGCCATATGCTGACCGGCGTTCAAGCACGAATGAAGCAATCCCCTCTGTCTCTCCGCTTCATCCGCTGAACCGCGCCAAGCCTGTGACTTACCGACACTGACCTGACTCGGAAACTCTGAAAAAGTTAAAAGTTAAAAACGAAAAGTGAATGGCTGATAACTTGTCGGTCTGACTTGAACACTTTTCACTTTTCACTTTTCACTTTTCACTAACTATGTGGCGGTTGAGGCGAACACTCGTGAGGTCACTCGCCTCAACCGCTCCTCGCCAGCCTCTTAGGTTCTGGCATCCCCTACAGAACCCTGTTACCGCGAGGAAATTCAAGATGATGGAGGTTGAGGCGAATCCTCGTGGGATTGCTCGCCTCAACCGCTCCTCGCCTGGCTTGGGTTCTGGCATCCCCTACAGAACCGTCGCCGCGAGGAAATTCAAAGCGTTGGCTCAAGCGTTGGGAAGAAATTCATTTTCCATTTTCCATTTGAGATTTGTCATTGCTGCGGCAGCGACGATGACCAATGAAAAATCTCATATGAAAAATGGAAAATTTTCTTCTCCTTCGCACTTCGTTAATCTTTGCGGCTGAGGCGAATCCTCGTGGGATTGCTCGCCTCAACCGCTCCTCGTCTGGCTTGGGTTCTGGCATCCCCTACAGAACCGTCGCCGCGAAGAACTTAAAAACGTTTCAAACATTGGGCAGAGTCTGGGCGGCCTTGCGGCGCAAGGGCTGCGACACGCGACAGGCTCTCACACACAATCGCGTTGCATTGCTCGCGTGCAAGACCGCCAACACCCCCTGAGAAGTGAAAAGTTAAAAGTGAACAGTGGCTTGTCGTTACGACGTTGCCTGAGTTCACTTTTCACTTTTCACTTTTCACTCAATCAGCACGTGGGCGGGAAGACCGGCACGGTGACACTCGCGGCGTTGGTCGTCGTGAGCTTGTGCAGATTGTGTCCGCCGCTGAAAGCTGAACTGCTCGAAGCCGCGTTGCTATTGCGATTCAAGACCGAGCCGACCAGTCCGCGATCGTTTTGCGCAGACAGTTTCATCCAACCCGTGCGACCGCCTGCGATGAGTGAGTCATAGCGCGGCGTCGTACGCGGGAAGGTGCTATCCAGCCGTGCGCGTAACTGGCAGGTGGTCGGCGAGAACGTGAAGCTGTAAGCCTTTTCGGCGTCGTCATACAACAACCCGAAGATCGGGCCTAAGCGGTCAGCGCCCGTTGCCAGACTGCCGCCAATCGCATTGAGGATGAGCATCGTGTCGTTGCCATCCGCGCGGCTCGCCAGATTATCAATGGCGACCGTGCGCGGCAGCGGTGAGTATTGCTCGCCGTCAAAACGAATCTGCGCTTCGTGTGCGTTCGGGTCACAGGCTTGGGCCGACAGTGCCGAACTGCATTCCGCTGGCAGGTTCGCGGTGTGACCGCTGTCGAACTTCACATAAGAATCGCCGATCAAGTAATTGAAGTTGGTCGGGCAGCCCGTTTTCGGATCAACCGCCACCATCATCACGTAACCTGACGTGCCCGGATCGAGATCGGAAGTCATAAACGACGCCGTTTGATTCGCCGTCAGGCAGATGAATGAATCAGCCACCGAACAACTCGTGCCGTCCACAAAATACATATGCACCGCTACCGATTCGGTCGGATTGGTGTTGGTCAACGCGATGCGCGTGTTGCCCGCCGCCGGATTCGAAGCGTTCGACGTGTAAGTCGGATAGATCAACACCGAACAACCCGAGCCGGTGAACGGAGCGCCAGGGCCTGCGCCTTGACAATCCACCTTGTCACATACCGTGACGCTGGTTGACGTGTCGTTCGTGCCGTCGAGGTTGCTGTCGAAATTACCCGTGGTCGTGATGCAAAATTCCGTGCCCGGTGCAACGTTGCTGCCGACCTGAATTTTGTAAGTCAGGAAGACCGTTTTGCCTGCGGCGACCGTGCCGTTGAATACGACGCGGCGGCTTTCGACTACGCACGTACCCGTGCCGCCCGTGATCACGCACGAGCCAGGTACGCCTGAAACGGTGGCGGGCAAATCCGCTACCAACTCAGGGCCGGATGAATCGGGCAACGTCACCGTGCCGGTGTTCGTCAGTTCGGCGCGCACTTGCAAGATCGTGTTCGCGCCCGTGCAAGTGATGGGGTCGTCAACCTTCGCCGTCAACAACGTAGCGAAGCCGAAATCAACCGTCTGATTGCTGTTCGATCCGTCGCCGTCGTTGGTGGGTTCGCCGCCTGCCGTGAGCGTCAAGGTGCAGATCGGCGGTTGGGTTTGCGGCGTAATGCTGTCAGAGCCGTTGTCATCGTTGTCGGTATCGCTGTTCGCATTGGGAGCGCCCGGCGTACTCACACTGTTGTAAAGCACACCGCTCGCCGCGAAGTTCGACGCATCCACTTCGGCAAAGTAATTAGCAGGCGTCAGGCCGGTGAAAGCGTATTGACCCGTGCTGCTCGTCGTTGTCGAAGTCACCAGCGTGTCAACGCCGCTGTTATAAACACCGTTGCCGTTCACGTCTCGATAAAGATTTATCTTGACGTTGGCGATGACGGGTTCGCTGCCGTCCTTGCGTCCGTTGCGATCAAGGTCTTTCCACACCAAATCGCCGAGGCTCAAGCCGGGGAAGGCGAAGCCGAGATCAATCGTGAGATTGCTATCAGCCGGATCGCCGTCATTGGTCGGTTCGCTGCCGCCTTGAATCGTAATCACACCCGTCGTGATGCCGGTCGTCGCGGGGTTGGCGCTATCCAACCCGTTGTCGTCGTTGTCTACGTCGTTGTTCGGATCAGGCGAAGTCACGCCCGACGACACGCAATCACTCAGCACCTTGCCCGCGCCGAAGTTCGTCGAGGCCACGCGCACGAAGTAACCGCTCGGCAAGAGTCCGCTGAAGCTATACAGCCCGCCGTTGGCCGTCGTCGTCGTAGCCAGTGCCACGCCGTCGCCAACGTCGAGCGAACCGTTGCCGTTCACGTCGCGGAAGATTTCGACTTTCACGCCGTCTACACCCGCTTCGCTCACGTCTTTCTTGCCGTTGTTGTCAGTGTCTTTCCAGATCAGGTTGCCAACCGTTGCGGGCGTGAAAAAGCCCAGGTCAATCGTCTGATTGCCGTGCGGGCCGTCGCCGTCGTTGGTTGGCTCAGTGTTGCCGCTGACATTGATGACGCCCGTGACGATGCCGCCGGTTGAAGGCGTCGGATTATCAATGCCGTTGTCGTCGTTTTCAGCGTCGTTGTTCGGATCGTTCGTCGTCGGAGTCGAAGACAAACATCCAATTAACGCACCGCTGCCGATGAAGTTGCTCGCCGCCACGCGAACGAAGTAAGCGCCTGGCGTCAAGCCCGTGAATTGATATGCGCCGTTGACGGTCGTCGTTGTCGCAATCGCCGTGAGTTCAGCCGCATCCAACACGCTGTTGCCGTTGGCATCGCGCAACAATTCAACCGTCGCGCCGTTGACACCAGCTTCAGTCGCGTCTTTCAGACCATTGTTGTTCAGGTCTTTCCAGATCGAATTGCCGATGGTGAGCGGCGGATAGAAACCCAAGTCAATCGTTTGATTGCCGTTGGCTCCGTCGCCGTCCGTCGTGGGTTCGCCGTTGCCGATCAGCGTAATCACACCGGTCGCCACGCCGCTCGTGGTGGGCGTCGGGTTATCAATGCCGTTGTCGTCATTGTCGGTGTCGCTGTTCGGATTCGGGTTGGTTACCGTACTGCTCAGACAACCACTCAGTGGCCCCGGATTAGGAGAAGTGGCGAAGTTGCTCGCCGCCACCTTCACAAAGTGATTGCCTGGCAGCACGCCAGTGAAGCTATACGTGCCGCCACTTGTCGTCGTTGCGGTTGCCACGGCGGCCCCGTCTCCGCTATCCAACGTCCCATTACCGTTGGTGTCGCGGATCAGCTCCACAAGCACGTTGTCAACGCCGGGTTCGTTGGCGTCTTTCGTCCCGTCGTTGTCATAATCTTTCCAGATCAAGTTGCCAACGGTGAGCGGCGCATAGAATCCGAAATCAATCGTTTGATTGCCGTTATTGCCGTCGCCGTCCGTCGTCGGTTCGCTGCCGCCGACGAGCGTGATAACGCCTGTGACAATGCCGCCCGTTGCGGGAGTCGGATTGTCTACGCCGTTGTCATCGTCGTTGATGTCGGTGTTCGGATTCGTTGTCGTAGTCGAAGACAAGCAGCCTGCCAGCGGAGCGCCCGCCACAAAGTTGCTCGCAGCGATACGCAGGAAGTAAGCGCCCGGCGCGACGGTGAAGCTATACGTTCCACCGTTCGCGGTTGTCGTCGTTGCAATCGCCGTCAACTCGTTGGCATCAAGCGTGCCGTTGTTGTTGGCGTCGCGTAAGAGTTCAACCGTCACGCCGTCTACTGCCGGTTCGTTCGTGTCTTTCAGTCCGTTATTGTTGAAGTCTTTCCAGATCGCATTGCCGAGCGTCATGGGCGGATACAAACCAAAATCAACCGTCGCGTTGCTGTTCGCGTCATCGCCGTCGTTGGTCGGCTCAGTGCCCGCGAGCAAGACGACCGGGCCGGACGTGATGCCGCCCGCCGCAGGCGTCGGGTTATCAACGCCGTTGTCGTCGTTGTCGAGATCGGTGTTGGCATCGTTGACCGTCACCGTCGAAGAGAAGCAATTTGCCAACGCACCAGCCGTCGCAAAGTTGCTCGCCGCCAGCCGCACGAAGTAAGTGCCCGGCCCCAGTTGCAGGAACAGGTACTTGCCGCCACTCGCCGTCAGTTGCGTAGCGATAGCCGTTTGCTCATTGGCATCAATCGCGTTGTTGCCATTGAGATCGCGCAGCAGTTCAACCGTCACGCCGTCAACGCCTGCTTCTGTCGCGTCTTTCACGCCGTCGTTGTCGAGGTCTTTCCACACGAGGTTGCCCAGGTTGGCGGGCGTGACGAAGCCGAGGTCAATCGTTTGATTGCCGTTCGGGCCGTCGCTGTCGTTGGTCGGTTCGGTGTTGCCGATCAAGCTGATGATGCCCGTCGAGATGCCGTTCACCGCCGGGTTCGGATTATCAATGCCGTTGTCGTCATTGTCGGTGTCGGTGTTCGGGTCAGGTTGCGCCCCGCTCGAAGACACGCAACCAAGCAGCGCGCCCGTGCCGGTGAAGTTGCTCGCCGCCACACGCACGACGTAATTGCCCGGCAACAGATTCGTGAATGAATAAGCGCCGTTCACCGTCGTTGCCGTTGCCACAGCGGTTTGTTCGCTCGCATCAATCGTGCCGTTGTTGTTGGCATCGCGGAGCAATTCAACAATCACGCCGTTGATGCCAGCTTCAGTCGCGTCTTTCAGGCCGTTGTTGTTCACGTCCTTCCAGATCGCATTGCCCAGTGAGAGCGGAGCGAAGAAGCCCAGATCAATCGTCTGATTCGCGTTGGCTCCGTCGCCGTCAGTCACAGGCTCAGTGCCGCCCAGCAACGAGATCACGCTCGTCGCAATGCCGGTCGTCGCCGGTGTCGGCGCATCAACGCCGTTGTCGTCGCCGTCAACATCGCTGTTGCTCGGCGTCGTCGTAGTCGAACTCAAGCAACCTTCGAGCGGCTTGCCTGCCGTGAAGTTCACCGCCGCGACGCGCACGAAGTAATTGCCCGGCAGCAATCCGGTGAATGAATACAACCCGCCGCCCGCAGTCGTCGCCGTCGTCACCAACGCATCAGCCGCAGTCAGCACGCCGTCACCGTTATCGCGGAACAATTCAACGATCACACCGTCCATCCCCGGTTCGGTCGCGTCTTTCACGCCGTCGTTGTCGAAATCCTTCCAGATCAAATTGCCCAACGTGACCGGCGCGAAGAAGCCGAAATCAATCGTCTGATTGCTGTTGGCTCCGTCGCCGTCAGTCGTCGGTTCGGTGTTGCCCGCGATTGTGATCTTGCCGGTGACGATGCCAGTCGTTGCAGGCGTAGCCGAATCAATGCCGTTGTCGTTGTTGTCCAAGTCGTCGTTCGGATTGGCTTCAGTCGTCGTCGAAGAGAAGCAGCCCGTCAGCACGCCGTTGCCGTTGAAATTGCTCGCCACGATGCGCACGAAATAATCAGTCGAAACCGTGACGGCGAATTGATAAAGCCCGCCGCCTGCCGTGGTCGTCGTGGCCTGCAACGTGTCAGTAGCCGCATTAAAAGCGCCGTCACCGTTATCACGGAACAGTTCTACGACGACGCCATCAACGCCAGCTTCGTTGGCGTCTTTGACGCCGTTGTTGTTTTGATCCTTGAAGATCAAGTTGCCGAGTGACAGCGGCGGATAGATGCCGAAATCAATCGTGAGATTTCCGCTCGCACCGTCGCCGTCCGTGGTTGGTTCGTCGCTAACCAACTCGATAACGCCTGACGAAATACCGTTCGTCGCCGGGTCAGGATTGTTCAATCCGTTGTCGTTGCTGTCCTCGTCCATGTTCGGATCGCTTTCCGTCGCTGTTGAGGACAGGCAACCAGCCAGCACTGCACCTCCGCTGTTGTTAGTTGCGAAGTTGCTCGCCGCGATGCGCACGACGTAATTGCCCGGCATCAGGTTGCTGAACGAATACACGCCGCCGTTAGCAGTTTGTGTCGTCGCCACCACAGCCGTCTCAGTCGCATCAATCAAGCCGTTGTCATTCGTATCGCGCAATAGTTCAACGGTCACAAGATCAATGCCCGGCTCGGTCGCGTCTTTCTTGCCGTCGTTGTCGTAATCTTTCCAAATCAGATTGCCGACGTTGACCGGCGTGAAGAAGCCGAAATCAACCGTTTGATTGCCAAACGTACCGTCGCCGTCAACCGGTGTATCAGGCTCACCATTCGGCGTGAGCGTGATCTTGCCCGACGCGATGCCGTCAACCGCAGGCGTAGGCGAATTCACGCCGTTGTCGTTGTTGTCTACGTTGTCGTTCGGATTGGCTTCGCTCGGTGTCGAAGAAGTGCAACCGACCAGCACGCCAGCCGCAGCAAAATTGCTCGCCGCGATGCGTACGAAATAATCACCCGGTTCGAGTTCGGTGAAGTTGTACAGTCCATTCAGACCATTGGCGTTCGTCGTCGTCGTCGTGCGCAACGCCGGAGCGTCAGCGCCCGTCACTTCAAGCACGCCGTTCGCGTTGCGGTCTTTGAATAGCTCGACCAGCACGCCGTCTACACCCGGCTCAGTCGCGTCTTTCACGCCGTCATCATCCAAATCTTTCCAAACCAGATTGCCCAAGCTGAAAGGCTTGAAGAAGCCGAGGTCTACGGTTTGATTGCCGTTGTTGCCGTCGCCGTCCGTCGTAGGCTCGCCGTCGCCATTCAACGTAATCAAGCCCGTCGTGATGCCCGTCGTTATTGGGGTTGGCGAATCTACGCCGTTGTCGTTGCTGTCGGTATTGCCGTTCGGGTCGGCTTCGGTCGCCGTGGATGACAGACAGAAATCGAGCGGCTTGCCCGTGCCGAAATTCGTCGTCGGCACGTGAATGAAGTAATTGCCCGCTACGAGATTGGTGAAGCTGAATTCACCGATGTTGCCAACCGTCAGCGTCGTTGCCGTGTTGATGAGCGTGTCAGTCAACTTGTTGAACACGCCGTTGCCGTCATCGGCATAGAGTTCAACCGTCACGTTGCCGACGCCGACTTCGGTCGCGTCTTTCACGCCGTCGTTGTCGAGGTCTTTCCAAACCAAGTTGCCCAAGGTCATCAACGGCGTGAAGCCGAAATCAGCCGTGAGGTTCGATTGGTTGTTGGGCGATTCACCAGTCGGATTGGGCGATTCGATATTTGCTTCTGCCGCAGGTTCGATGATGCCCGTGCCATTGCCCAACGAAATCGCCGCCGAACGCGCGCCGGTCACGACCATTGAGCCGTTGTCGTCGCTATCTGCGTCGTTGTCGGGGTCAGGCGCGGATTCAAACGGCCCGACGATGTTGTTCTTGCCGGTGCTGCTCGTGAGTCCCGCGAGCGGATTGCCCGTCGTGAAATTCGATGCGATGACTTCGACGATATAGTCGCCTTCGGCCAAACGGTCGAAGCGATAGAATCCGCCGTTGCGCGTCGTTTGATCGGGTACGGCTACGCCTGAAGCGTCAAGCGCGGGCGAACCGTTCGCAAAGAACAAACGAACTTTCACACCGTCTACACCTGGAGTCGCGCCGTCGGCCACGTCAATGCTTCCGTTGTTGTTGAGATCGCGCCACACGCGATTGCCGAGGCTGTAATGCCGCGTCAAGGCGAAGTCTACGGCCTTGTTCGCGTCGGCGTCGGGCGATGAATCAAAGAGGCCATTGATCGGCTGACCGTTGTCGGCTTCACCCGTCGGAGCCGCGCCCGCATCTAACAAGATACGCGCAGTGGTCACCGTCGTACCCGTGAAGTTCGTATTCAATCCGTTGTCGTCGTTGTCAGGATTGATGCTCGGCGATGAACTCGAAGCGATGTCTTTGCTCGAGACGAAACCGTTGGGCAAATCAATCTGCACAAAGAACTCGCCCTCGACCAAACCGGGGAAGCAATAGCGTCCGTTCGCGTCGCTCGTCGTAGTTGCCAACACCGTCACGCCGTCACCCGCCAACAAGCGGACGTTCACGTTCGGCATCACTGGGTCGCCCGTCACAAAGAGCGCGTCGTTGTTACGGTCAATGAAGACGAGGTTGCCCAGCGACATCGCATAGAAACCGAAGTCCACCGTGATGTTGCTATGCGAATCAAGAATCGCTTCGCCGTTGACTGCATTCGTGAAACCAGGCGTAGCTCCGCCCGTAGCTCCGGGCATACCCGCCGTCGTTTCGTTGAGCGGTTCGCTGATGACCGCGAGCGTGAGCTTGTTGCTCATAATGCCGCCCGCGAAAAATCCGCTCGCCGTTTTGACGCCGTCGTCAAAGTTGTCTTTGTCGTCGTTCGAGACTTGATTGCCCGCGATCAACGTTTCTGACACGGAACCCGTGTTGTTGATTGAAGTCCCGCTTGATGACCAGTTTTGCAGCACACCACCTGAAACAAAGTTCATCGGTGCAATGCCGACCCAATACATACCGGGCAGCAGCGGCAAGCCGTTGACTACGCCTGCGGCATTCGTGCTTTCGGTGAACAGGTAATAGCCGTTCACATTCGTCGTCACGACGGCATAAGGCGTCTGCTCAGCGACATCCAAGCTGCCGTTGTAATTGGCGTCGAAGAACAGCCACACCTTCACGTTCGGCAAGCCTTTTTCCATCGGCTCAATCGCGCCGTTGTTGTTCACGTCGGCAAACACCGTATTGCCGATGCTGAAACCTTGCGGACGCAACGCGAAATCCACCGTCGGATTATTCGTCGTGCCAGTCGCGGGCGTCGCGGTGATGCCTTCAGCCGCGTTGACCGTGCCCGGCGTCATCGTAATCACGCCCGTCGTCGCCGTCGTAGTCGCCGCACCAATTCCGTTATCGTCATCCGGCGTATTCTCGCCGTTGTTCGGATTCGCCGTCGTCGCAATGTCATTGCTCGACTTAAAGCCCGTCGGCACTGTCACAGTGATTTTGTAATCACCTTGCGGCAGTCCCGCGAATTTATAAGCGCCGCTTGCCAGCGACAAGATGCCGCCCGCCGCGTCATCCAATGTGCCGACAATGCCATCAGGCCCGACGTTGATTTCAGTCGTGCCATTCACCGCGAAGAGTTTCACGACGACATCTTTCAAGCCGGCTTCGAGCGCGTCTTTCAACGCATTGTTGTAATTTGCCGGAGTCCCCGCGCCGTCGTCGTTGAAAGCCAGGTCGCCGAGGCATTGTTGATAGAACCCGAAATCAACCGTCACGTTCGATTCGTCATCTTGAATCGTTTGCGTCGCCGCGGTGCCGTTGATCGTGTTGGCGTGGCCCATCGGATAACCCATCGCCACATCGTTGGGCGGCGTATTGCCACCAATTAAACCGGCAGGCTGCGTCGTTTCCGTAACCGGTTCACCATTCGCCACCACCAATACCGCACCCGACATCACGCCGAAGACGTTGCTGAGTTGATAGAACGAACTCCCGTTCTGTTTCAAGCCGTCTTCGCCGTTGTCGAGATTGGCATCTGCCGACGACGCAGCCGTACCGTCCGTCATCACCCCCAGATTCGAGATGTTGGTCGCCGAGCTTTGATAGCCTGCCATCATCCCCGCGACGAAAGGCTTGCCGCCAATGGTGACAGGTGCGCCAGCCAAGCCAACGCTGAAATTGAAGGGTGAAATGCCTATGAGATAACTCGCGGCGACGAGCTTCGTGCCCGTACCCAAACCCGCCGCGTCAGTCGTTTGCGTGAAGAGGTAATAGCCTCCGCCACTCGTCAACTGACGCGCCACCGGAGTGCGCTCTGCGCCCGCTTCGAGCGTGCCGTTGCCGTTCGCGTCGAGGAACAGTTCAACCAGCACGCCGTCTTTGCCGACTTCTCCGTTATTGATTTGCCCGTCGTTGTTGAGGTCGAGCCAAACCGTATTGCCCAAGCTCACCGGCGGCGTGAGAATCAACGCGAAGTCGAGCGTCGGATTGTTCGTAACCCCCGCCGTGACCGTAATGCCTTCGGTGGCGTTTGCCGTGCCGGGCGTCAGCGTGATCGCCCCGCTCGTAATCGTACCGCCACCAAAGCCTGTGCCGTTGTCATCGTCCGGCGTGTTTTCTGAATTGTTCGGCGTGCCTGAAGTCGTCACGTCCGAACTGCTCGTCGCGCCATTCGGAGCCGTGATCTTCACCACGTAATCGCCCGCGGGCAGTCCCGCGAATTTATATTCGCCGTTCGTTCCCGTCACAACGCCGCCCGCCACATCATCCGCCGAGCCTAAAATTCCATCCGGCCCGACGTTGAGTTCGGTCGTCGCGTTCGCCGCAAACAACTTCACGACGATGCCTGACAAACCATTTTCGCCCGCGTCTTTCACGCCGTTGTTCGCCAGATTGCCTGCGCCGTTGTCGTGGAAAACGATGTCGCCGAGGCATTGGTTATAGAACCCGAAATCAACCGTTACATTGCTGTTGTTGTCGTTGATCGCCGCGCCCTGATAAGTGTTCGCCAGCGTTGGTGTCACGCCGCCCGTCACCGCGCCCGGCTCGGTGGTTTCGTTCGTTGGCTCTGCGCCCGCGACCAACATCACGACGCCGCTCAACACGCCGCCTTGATAGAAGCCCGCCGCTGTCACTTTCGCGCCGTCGTCTTTGTTGTCGGCATCGCTGTCAGTCGCACCGTTCGCCGCAATCACGGCTTCGCTGACCGCACCCGCGTTCGAGATCGTCGTACCGCTCGAACTAAACCCAATCAGCATGCCGCCCGTCGTGAAATTCGACGCCGCGATGCCGACAAAGTATTTGCCCGGCGTCAGCGGATTGCCGTTCGTCAACGTAGTGAACAAATAACGTCCGCCACCCGAAGTCGTTTGCGTAGCGACCACGGTTTGCTCTGCGACTTCCAACGTGCCGTTGCCGTTGGCGTCAAAGAACAGTTCGACTCGCGCGCCGTCTTTGCCCAGCTCAGTCGCGTCAATCGCGCCGTTGTTATTGCTATCCATCCAAACCGTATTGCCCAGACTCATCGGCGGTACGAAACCGAAATCAAGCGTCAGGTTCGTGCTGCCATTCGGTTCGGTGGGATCACCCGTGCCGAGATCGGTTTCATTCGTCGGTTCGCTGTTCGGCAGATTGCCCAACGTAATCGGCAACGACTGAATGCCCGTCGTAGCGTTCGGCACCACGCCGACGCCGTTGTCGTCGCTGTCAGTCACAACGGTATCAGGGTCAGCCGCAACGGGTACGCTGCTCACGCAGCCGAGCAACGCGCCCGTGCCGGTGAAGTTGCTCGCCACGATCTCGACGATGAAATCGCCCGTCGGCAAATTGGTGAAACGATAGTAACCGCCATTCGCCGTCGTCTGGTTCGGTACGGCGACGCCGTTGATGTCTAAGGCAGCCGTCAAATCAGCCTTGAGCAATTTGACGACAACGCCATTGACGCCTGCTTCTGCGCCATCGAGCAGCGCGTTGTTGTTTTGATCTTTCCAGATGCGATTGCCCAACGAATAGATCGGCGCGAAGCCAAAATCTATCGTGAGGTTCGTACTCGAATTCGGCTCGGCTGGATCGCCCGGCCCCAAATCGGTTTCATTCGCCGGCTCGGTATTCGGCCCCGGCCCCAACGTAACGGGCAGCGTTTGAATCGCTCCGCTCACGGGCACATTCACGCCGTTGTCGTCTTTGTCGTCGGTGTCAACGTCGGGGTCGTTGCTTTCGGGCACGCTGCTCACGCAATTCCACAACACGCCTGTGCTGGCGAAATTGCTCGCCGCGACTTCGACAATGAAATCGCCCGACGGCAGATTGATGAAACGATAGAACCCGCCATTCGCCGTCGTTTGATTCGGCACGTTTGCGCCGTTGATGTCAGTCGCCACGGTCGTGCCATCGCTCTTGAGCAAACGCAACACGACGCCGTCAACGCCGCTTTCGGTGCCGTTGAGCGTGCCGCTGTTATCGAGGTCTTTCCACACGCGATTGCCCAACGTGAATACCGGCACAAAGCCAAAGTCCAACGTCATATTCGTCGAACCGTTCGGCTCGGTTGGATCGCCCGCGCCTAAATCAGTTTCAGTCGTAGGTTCGCTGTTCGGATTAGGGCCGAGTGTGACGGCTTGCGAACGAATGCCGTTCGTCGCATCAGGCATAACGCCCGTGCCGTTGTCGTCTGAATCATCAACGTCTGTGTCAGGGTCGCCCGCCGTCGGCACGCTGCTCGTGCAGCTAAACAACGCGCCCGTCGTGGTGAAGTTGCTCGCCAAGACCTCGACGATGAAATCGCCCGCACCCAGATTGGTGAATTTGTAATAGCCGCCATTCGCCGTCGTTTGGTTCGGCACGGCAGCGCCGTTGATGTCGGTCGCCGCAGTCAGATCGGCTTTCAACAATTTCAACACTACGCCGTCAACACCGCCTTCCGTGCCGTTGAGCGTGCCGCTGTTGTCGGTGTCTTTCCACACGCGGTTGCCCAAGCTGTAAACCGGCGCGAAGCCCAAATCAACGGTCATATTCGTGCCGCCATTCGGTTCCGCCGGATCAGTCGGCCCGAGATTGGTTTCCGTCGTCGGTTCACTGTTCGGCGCTGGGCCAAGCGTGACGGGCAAAGTTTGAATGGCTCCGCTCACCGGCGTATTCACACCGTTATCGTCGCTGTCGTCTACATCCGTGTCAGCGTCGTTGCCTTGCGGCACGCTGCTCACGCAATTGAACAACACGCCCGCGCTGGCGAAGTTGCTCGCCACGACTTCGACAATGAAATCGCCCGCCGGGATATTCGAGAAGCGGAAGAATCCGCTATTCGCCGTCGTTTGATTCGGCACTGCGACGTTGTTGATGTCAGTCGCCGCGGTCACGCCGTCAGCCTTGAGCAGGCGCACGATGACGCCGTCAACACCTGCTTCAGTGCCGTTGATCGTGCCGCTGTTATCGAGGTCTTTCCAGATGCGATTGCCGAGTGAGAACGTAGGCACGAAACCAAAATCCACCGTCAGGTTCGTACTCGCGTTCGGCTCCACTGGATCGCCCGCCGCCAAGTCGGTTTCGGTTGTTGGTTCGGTATTCGGCCCCGGCCCGAGCGTCACTGCCGCCGCTTGAATCGCGCCGCTCACCGGCGCGTCTGCGCCGTTGTCGTTGCTGTCAGCGCCGCCGTCAGGGTCGGCTTCGGTCACGCGGCTGCTCACGCAATTAAAGAGCGTGCCCGCGCCGCCGAAGTTGCCCGCTACGATCTCAATGATGTAATCGCCCGCCGCCAGATTATCGAAACGATAATAGCCGCCATTCGCCGTCGTTTGATTCGGCACGGTGACGCCGTTGATGTCGGTTGCTACGGTCACGCCGTCGGCTTTCAACAGGCGCACTACGACGCCGTTGACGCCCGGCGTTGCGCCATCTGCCGCATTGATCGTGCCGCTGTTATCGAGGTCTTTCCAGACGCGATTGCCGAGGCTGAAGGTGGGTATGAAGCCGAAGTCTACCGTCTGATTCGTATTGCCGTTCGGCTCCGTCGGGTCGCCCGTCGCCAAGTCGCTTTCCGTCGTAGGCTCAGTGCCTGGCGCGGGGCCAAGCGTGACCGGCGCGCTTTGAATGGCGCCGCTCACGGGCGCATCCAAACCGTTGTCGTTGCTGTCACCGTTGCTATCTGGGTCGGCTTCGTTCACGCGGCTCGAAGCGCAGTTAAACAACGCGCCCGTGCTGGTGAAATTGCTCGCTACGATCTCGGCCACGTAATCGCCCGGCAATAAATTGTCGAAGCGGTAATAGCCGCCGTTCGCCGTCGTTTGATTCGGGACGGCAGCACCATTGCTGTCAGTCGCGCCCGTCAAATCGGCTTTGAGCAGTTTGACGATGACACCGTTGACGCCCGGCGTCGCAGTGTCAGCCGCGTTGATCGTGCCGCTGTTATCAACGTCTTTCCATACGCGGTTGCCCAAGCTGAAAGTAGGTACGAAGCCAAAGTCTACTGTCAGGTTCGTATTGCCGTTTGGCTCGGTCGGATCGCCCGTGCCTAAATCAGTTTCATTCGTGGGTTCGCTGCCCGGCGCTGGCCCCAAAGTCACCGGCAACGAACGAATGCCATTCGCCACGTCGGGCGCGATGCCCGTGCCGTTGTCGTCGCTGTCAGTGACGACGATGTCAGGATCGCCCGCCACTGGGCCGCTCGATACGCAACCCGTCAGCATGCCCGTGCCAGTGAAATTGCTCGCTACGATTTCGATGACGTAATCGCCCGCCGGCAAATTATCAAAACGATAATAGCCGCCGTTCGCCGTCGTTTGATTGGCTACGGGATTGCCGCTGATGTCAGTGGCGGCGGACAAATCAGCTTTCAGCAATTTCACGATCACGCCGTTGACGCCGCTTTCAGTGCCGTTGAGTGTGCCGCTGTTGTCAGTGTCTTTCCAAACGCGATTGCCCAGCGAGAACGTCGGCGCGAAGCCGAAATCCACTGTGCGATTTGAATTGCCGTTGGTCGCTTCGCCCGCCACCGGATTGGTCGCGGGATCGTTGTCGTTGAGGGGTTCGCCGTTCACGCTCAACGTGATGGCGGCGCTGCGAATGCCGTTCGTCACGTCGGGCGCAATGCCCTGGCCGTTGTCGTCGCTGTCGTCAACGTCTGTGTCGGGGTCGCCCGCGTCGGTTCCGCTTGAGACGCAACCTTTCAAGACGCCTGCCCCGGTGAAATTCAAGGCGCGAATTTCTACGACGTAATCACCCGGCGCTAAATTGTCGAAGCGATAATATCCGCCGCCCGCCGTCGTTTGATCGGGGGCCGCTGGCGTCAACGCAGGCGAGTTCAACAAACGCACGACCACGCCGTCAACGCCGGGGCTTGCGCCGTCTGCCGCGTCAATCGTGCCGCTGTTGTTGAGGTCTTTCCAGACACGGTTGCCTAACGAAAGTGTAGGCGCAAAGCCCGCGTCAAAGGTGTGATCCACTTGCCCGAAAGCGCCCGTGCCATTGGTCGGCACGCCGCTCACCAGATGCTGCGCTTCGATTTCGGGGAAGTTGCCGCCCGCGATATTCATCACGTTGCCGCCGCCGAAATCTGAATCGTGCAAATCGCCCGGCGTACCGAACGTGCCGCTGTCAGCATTCGCCGCCGTGATGGCTTTGCCGAACAGCGCGCCGCCCGTTTGAAAATCCGCCGCACGATCTAACCGAATCACGTAGCGCGTGAAAGGTTGAATCGCGGGATAAGTCGGATTCACCGAACCGCCGCCGATCAAGCCTACGTTGTCAGTCAACGCGGCATCGCTATCCGGCAGGTTGTCGCTATTCGTGTCACGCGAGGTGAAATAATACTCGCCGTCAACATTCGTGACCGCTGTCGCAATCGGCAACAAGTCGTCGGCATTGCCCGCCACGCCGTCGCGTCCGTTGGGCGTGTAGGCATGCACGGTTACGCCTGCGATAGGCATTTCGTCAGGGTCTTGCACGCCGTCGCTGTCGGTGTCCATCCAGATGCGGTTGCCGATTTCGAGATAGCTGACCGAAGCGCAAGCCAACTCGACATCACCCAAGCCCGTCGCTTTGCCAAACAGCCCGTCGGCGCTGTTGCTGCTGCCCGCGTAAACACTGTAAGCCTTATTCGTCGTGCCGGTCGTGTTGTTCAAAAACCGCACGCCGCCCGCATTAAACGTCTCGTTGACCGGATCAATTGCGACGTTGATCGTTTCGCCCGAACCGGGGCGAATCGCCAACGCGCCGATGGAATGTTCGGTGTGAAACAGGTTCCCGCCGATGCTCCAGTTGTCGTTATAAAACTCGCCGAAACCCGGCCCTTGAAAGTTGCCTACGCCTGAGCCTGAGACGGGTCCGGCTTTGCCGTTGTTCTCCAACACGAACGCATTACCTGATGAATAAGCGCGCAACACATCGCCGCCCACTGACGACAAATACAGCGTGGTCGAAGGGGAGTTCGGCCCATAATTGAAATAGCCGATTTGCATGCTGTTTCTATCGCCGATCGCCAACACCATCGAACCATCCAAATCGAATTCGATGTCTGACAACATCGGTTGCGGATGAATCACCAATTGCCCGCCGCCGAAAGCCGCTGTCGGCGTCATGGCGGTCGTGAAATTATCCGTCCACGCATACCAACCGGTTTTGGCCGTCACACCTGCGGAGGAAAGAAAGGGATAGCCCTTGGGATAAGTGAGCGGGAAATCGAAAACCGTGCTCCAACTATTCGCCACGGGGTCGTAAGCCGACACGCGCGCTTTCAAATCTGAGCGCGTGCCCGAACTGGCGTCGCACACCGAACCGACATAGACCCGGCCCTTATAAAATTTCGTGCCCCACGGACGATGCACGCCGTTCGCGCAACCCGGACTCGGAATCGCCGTCGAACTCACATCCGCCGCCGTCGGCAGCGTGCTGCTAGTGTTGTAACTGGTGATGTCTAACCCATAAAGCTTTTGATCGTTCAGATTGACGAACCACAGCTTGTTGCCGTCTTCGGCAATGTCCATATCGCCGATGCCGACCTTGCCGACCAGCCCGTAAACCGCCGTGTCATAGTTCGGCGCTAATTTATTGGGGACCAATCCGCGCGTCGCCACATTCGGAGCCGTGCCGACATTGACGCCCAGGGTCGTGATGTCAATGAAGTTACTGGTCGTGGGCACAGCCGGATTGCTCAGGTTCGTCACATACATACCGCCCAGTCCCAACGGGCCTAAGCCCACATGCCGCCGCAACATCGCCGAGGTAAAAAGCCGCTTCGTGAATTTGTTGTATGACACGCCCCACAACGAACCCACTTGTCGCGCCGTCGCCAAATGCGACATTGACGCGGGCGTCGGCCCGCCATTGGCAATGTTGTAAGGAAAGGCAATCAGCGCATCCACATCGCCCGCATCGCTGGTGTTCACGTTGGGCGCGGGGTCGCCATTCACGTAACACGGCAAAATCACCAACGGATTCGCCTGGCAGAATCCGTTTTGATCCATCACGCCGACGTCAACGCTGCATTGCGCCGCGCTGGCGAATTGCACGCTCGTGCCGTTGCTCGTCCCGCTCGGCGTCGTCGTGTTAAATCCGAGCGCGGGCAAATTGGTGAACTCCAACCGCACCGGATAATCAGCCGTCGCAATCGCATTGCTGTTCGCCGCGCTGAATTCATAACGCCCCGCGCTGTCGCTCGTGGCCGTATAGGTCGCGCCGTTCTTATCAATCGCCGTCACGGTCACGCCCGCCGCGCCGTTGAATTCGCCGGTTTCTTTCACGCCGTTGGCGTTGTAATCAAAAAACACGGTGCCGCCCAATTCACCGGTTGTACAAAGATTCGGCACGCAGGCCGCCGGCGCAGTGAACGTCTCTTGCGTCGCGCTGCAAGGGCCGCCCACTCCGGCGAGCGAAACATCTATCGTATGCGCCAGGCCATCGGCGGTAATTTCAAAAGCTACGACTTGGGGCGTAACGATGGGCCCCGCGATGGCAGAACCTGAACCGGGATCGAATAATGATTCCGGTTTGATCGTCCGCGTCTGCGCGCCGCTATCCAGCGAAACGGTAATGGTGTTTCCGTTCACCGCGCCGGTCCAACCGACTTCGACACTGACCGTCGCCTTTGACGAACCGCCCGTGTAATAACATCCGCTCACGGTGACGGTTTGGGTCAACGTACAGGCAAAGGCCGTGTTCGCGGCATTTGGATTAGCCCGCGCTCCGAATCCCCACGCATTTAATTTGGCGCTGATCGCACCCGCGAAACGCTGAGAAAACCCTTGGGTGAATTGAGGTACGCCTAAGCCTTGCGCACTCGTACTTGCATAAAAGCCGCTGCCGATCAGCAAGCACAATACGCCTGCAAGGGCGATTTTTACGCCCAGCCTGTGCTTGAGAGCGTAGCTGTTATGCCATTCGCTCCGTTGTGCGGTTTGCCTGATTGTCAGAATGACTTTGCGGCTGAGAGAAAATACTAGAGTAACTAAACCTAGCGTTAAGCGTGCGAGTTTGTACGTGGGTAACATGGGTCAAAGCTCCTATTCGTTCACCGTTCATCGTAACTAACTAAGTTACATCCTCTTTGACTTCGTGTGAGGTCGTGAGTAATCCGAAACACCTGGTGCCACATCGCGGCATGCGCACCCAACCATCCAATCATTTCATCGTTCGTATTAAGTTGTTTTTTACTTCGTGATTAAGATTGCGCCCAAAGCAATTAGTCGCGGGCAATCTCGATGGCAGTTATCGCATTAGTTCGTCAGGCTGGGTATCAGGGAAATGTTTAAGCGCCGCAGGAAAAATCCCTAACGCTTGCCGTCATTGGCGACTATAACTGTAGGCTAAAAGCAAAAAGACCCAACCTGATGAAAAATCAGGTTGGGTCTTCGGCGTTGTGCTTCACGCAAATTTAGTTACTGCTGCGCGCTACTTCTTTTTGGCTGTCGGGGCGGCTTTTTTCGGCGCGAGGCTGCGAATAAAGGAGATCATGCCTTTCATATCCGCCGCGTTAATCGAACTCTTGAAGCCCGGCATCTGGCCTTTGCCTTCGTTGATGACCTTGGTGATGACGACGGTGCTGCGTCCGGCTTGCCATTTGGCGTCAGTCATATTGGGCGTACCCATGCTTTCGACGCCTTTGCCGTCTTGCCCGTGGCAGCCTGAGCATTTGGCTTTGTAGGTGGCAGCCGAGTCCGCTGCTGCTACGACTTGATAACCTTCCAGGTTCGGGCTGCTCGTGACAATAAAGCCCGCCAGCGCAAGTGAAGTGAGTGACAACGTAAAAATCTTTTTCATAAGTATTCTGAAAACTCCTTGTCCTAAGTTTCAAAGGGGTATTGGTTTGACTGACCGTGATTTCAGCCAGCACGCGGCACAATCTAAAGCCTGTTTCGTGACGGAGCAAGCGACATCTTCTTGCTCGCCTTAAATCGCGTAAATGTACTTATTCAGGTGCGTCTTCCGCCGGAGGTTCGGGCAGCCAAAAGCTAAAAATCAGGTTGAGCGCGTAAACCAACAACGCCACGGCGGCTGCCGCATAAGCCAGCTTCACGTTGGGCGTCACGCCCGGCATCTGCACAGCGAAGCGTGTGGTCAGCAACGCCGCTGACGTTCCGATCATGCGTCCGCCGATGTTGGCCGCAAAACTTTCGCCCGTACCACGCAAATGCACGGGAAAAACGCGCGGCAGGTAATTGCCCCAAAAACTCAGTTGCGCCACGGTGAAAAGCCCCGCAAAAAAGATGCCCCACTTGAGCAAGCCCAGATTTGAGACGGCAGGCGAATAAAACACCCACGGCACGATCAATAAACCCGGAATCAAAAACAGTTGCAGCAAGCGACGGCGCGAGACGATTTGCACGGCGAGCAGGGCGAGCAAGATGCGTCCGGCCAGGCCGCCCATTTCTTGCCAGGTTTGCACCTGAGCAACGGTGGCTTGCACAAGTTGCTGGCGCTGCGGCGGCGACAGGCTGGCGTCTACTTTCACGAGGGCGGGTACGATTTGCGGCAGTTGCTGAATCGCGCCGAACGCTGCGCCCAGGCTGCACGCAAACATCAACGCCGTGATGATCGTCGTGCGGCGATAGAGCGGCTGGAAGAGTTCGCCAAAACTGGGACGACGCAACGTACCGGCTTTTTTCTTTTGCTCCCACACAGGTGATTCGGGTAGGAAGGGACGAATAATGATCAACGGCAAGGCGGGGATGATTCCCGAAATCAGCAGGTAACGCCAACTGTCGTGTCCGCCATGAATCGCGGGCAGCGACGTAGCGATTTTGGCAATCAGCAAAGCCATCAGGCTGACCATGAATCCGCCCAACGAAGAAAATGCCTGCGTCCAGCCGATGACTTTTTCGCGGCGCGTGGGTTCAGTGAATAGTTCAGCCAACCAAGCGACAGCGGCCACGAACTCTACGCAAACGCCGACAAAAGTCGTGGTGCGAAAAAGCAACAGCATGGGCAATGAAGTCGCAAAGCCTGCCGCCAATGCCGAAAACGCGTAAAGCAAAATGCTCCACGTGAGAATGCGCCGTCGCCCTAAGCGGTCGGTCAGATATCCGCCGAGCAGGCCGAAGATGCCGCCGCACACGGCGGGTACGTAAAACATCAAGTCGCGCCACCGGGCAAAGCCCGGCGTGCCGAATTGCAAGCCACCCAACTGTTCGAGCGCCGGGCGAATAATCAACGGCAGCATTAACAGTTCATAAGTGTCGAAAGCGAATCCAATCGAAGCAATGATGCAGATCAGCCATTGCACGCGGGTCAAACGAGGGGCAACGTTAGTCATTATGATCGTCCTTGGGTGAGCGTCCTTAGGGATAAAAGGTGAAATTGCTTGAGCTTAAAAAACTATGGGTTTACGCATTTGAATCGCGCAGGTGATGAGTTCTTTCAGTTGGCGTTCGAAATCGCGCAACAGGTTTTCTTCTTCCGCATCATCGCTGTGCAAACCCGACAGATGAATCGTTTCGGCGAATAATGCTTTCAACGCTTCGGTGCTAAGGAAATCGCCGGAATGGTTCGCATCATAAAGCACCTTGCCCAGCAGGACGGGAAAATCTTCTATCGTACGTTCTAGTTCATCGCGTAAGAAAGCGATGACGCCGGGACTGCCCAGATGATGCTGTAACGCGACGCCGCCCACGTGCGCGCAGGCGTATTTTTCGAGCCATTCTTCAAATTCGTATAGATGATAGAGGTCGGTGCAAGCCAAACCGCCATCTTCCGCGACATATATCTGATCGGGGCGGGGTGGCGGAATTAGGAGTTTGCCTGCTTCAAAACAATTGCAATAAACGCGCGCTTCTAATGCCATAACTACTTCAGCTAATGAATCTCCTGCCTATCTGGCGACCTTAACGAACGGGCGTGGGAATCGCCTTACAAATTTTCAGGTCAAAATCTAATGTCAAATTTTAATGATTAATCGCCCGGTCAAACGATCAAGCGCGGCAACCCGATCACGATTGTGCGAATCAGAGGGCGGCATTCCCCAAATTCGCTTATGACAAATCAATGAATAACCGCGTGAGCTATCTATTTACTCACTTGTGCGGGGCGTGTGCTGCCAAAAGGGGTACTGCCGTGTGGTGTTAGGAATGTGTTCAACGCGGCGCGAAGTATCCATTGTCAGAAGCAAATTGCCAAGACATGAGCGGCATTTTCCCGTAAACGCTACCGAGGAATTGTCCTGGACGAGCGATTAAGCTGAAGGCGTGAAGATTAAAGTGATTGACGGAAAGAGGTGAGCCGCCTAGCTTGGCTGCCTGCGCTATCCGTATGGTCTTATGCGCGCCGATCAATCATCGGCAATCAGTCAGCTTTTTTGACATTACATTTCCTTACTCAGACTTTTTGCCACCTTTCCCCCAGATGGTATGGCCCTCAAGAAAAGTCTCACCGGCGAACGCGCCTTACCGCGCTCGTCTCGCGTGCCGTGGCGCTGCTCCCAAAAATTCTTTGGCGCTACTTATAGCCCGCTTTGCGAATTGATAAATCACGACGGCAAACCAATCGGGTGCGGGCCTTTTCAGGTCTGGCTCAAAGACAAGCCGTATTTGTGTCCAATGGTCTGCCTTTCCCTTACCTTTTATGAATGTAAGGTAGGCCAATGGTTAATGTGTTTGAATTTTAAGGAGAATTACCAATGCGAACTTCGCACACGACGATTACGATCAAAGTATTCGCCCTCATCTTCGCGCTCACGGTTTTGTGGCAGCCCGCTACGTTTTGGCAGAGCACAGCGGCATTCTTTCAAACCGGCTCGACCAGCGTGTCGCTGCTGACGGCTTCGGCGTCTAACAGCGGACTATTCATCACTGGACGTTTGCGCGGTTCCGCGCGAACTTCTTACAGCGTGACGTTCCGCACTAATCCTGAATGCGATCCGACCGACACGGCCACCGGCCCGCAAGTGTTAATCGGCAGCACGACCGTCACGACGAACACGGCAGGCGATGCTCAGTTCAATATGATCGTCACAGATACTTTCCCGGCGGGTACTTACATATACGCCACCGCGCGCGGCAGCAACGGAACGAGCGCCATTTCGTCTTGTATCGTTGTGACAGGTACGACAACGCCGACGCCCATTCCAACGGCTACGCCAACCCCAACAGCCACGCCCAAAGAAACGCCCACGCCTGTGCCGACGCCCACGCCGACACCGACGGCGACTCCCACGCCTGTGCCGACGCCGACGCCTACGCCGACTCCTGTGCCGACGCCCACACCCACGCCAGTGCCCAATGCAGGTGGCGGTGCTGGTGCGCTGCCGACACCCACGCCTGTGCCGTTGGCAGTGCCGGGTCAGCAATTTCCCGTAAGCTCAGAAGTGAGCAGTCAAAAACTTGGCTCAATCCTGATTTATCCAATTTACACATCCAGTTCATCTGGTGGTGCCAATCAAAACACGCGCCTGAGCATCACCAATGCGAACACGCGCGCGACGGCTTACGTCCATCTGTTTTTCGTGGACGGTTCTTCCTGCAACGTAGCCGATTCCTATATCTGCCTGACGCCTAATCAAACGGCGAGCTTTTTGGCGGGCGATTTCGATCCGGGTACGACGGGTTACATCATCGCCATCGCCACTGATGTCAACGGATGCCCGGCGGCTTTCAACGCGCTGATGGGTGACGAATACGTCAAGTTCCCCACCGGTCACGAAGCCAATCTCGCGGCAGAAGCCTTCGCCGCGCTCACGCCTAATCCGGCGGATTGCGACGAAACCAGCAGCAACGCGCAAATCCGTTTTGACGGCGTAGCTTATAACCGTGCGCCGCGCGTATTGGCGGGCAGCAACGTAGCGAGCCGCGCTTCGGGCAACGATACGATGTTGATTTTGAATCGGCTGGGCGGCGATTTATCGTCCGGCTTGTCGCCGCTGGGCTCAGTCTCAGGGCTGTTTTTCGACGACGCAGAACGAGCCGCCAGTTTCGGTTTTAGCGTCACATCGTGCCAGTTACGCAATTTCTTCGGCAACGGCTTCCCGCGCCTGACGCCGCGCTTTGAAACCTTTATCGGACAAGGCCGCGCTGGTTGGTTCAAACTTTCGGCCAGCAGCGGTAATGGCATGACGGGCGCGATCATCAATGCGGCACAAAGTGGATCCACCGACACCGTCTTCACGGGCGGACACAACCTGCACAAGTTGACGCTCTCGAATTCGACGGTCTTCACGATGCCGATCTTCCCGGCAGGTTGCGGCAACTAACGTCGGTTTCATCACCTAATTCCTGCAAGGGAGAGCCGCTGGCTCTCCCTTTTTCTTTTTGGCAACCTGCTTATCCCCAACCTCGTATCAGCCACCGATCTCCTGTCAGATAATCACAACAAAATTGCCAGCGTTTCGCGTAGCGTTTTAGAATGCATAATTGATAGCGAACGACTGACATTCAGCGGCTTCATCAAACGCAAGCGGCTGACACGAACACAAGCAAGAGAAGGAAACCAATGCACAAAGTTTTTTCAGTAGTTACCTTATTACTACTTTCCGCTGTCTGCCTTTACGCGCAGACCTCCAGCGCCATCACCGGCACGGTATTCGATCAACAAGGCGCAGTGATTACCAAAGCCAAAATCACGCTGCGCAATCTCGAAACCAATCTTTCCCGCAACCTCGAAAGCGACGGCGCAGGACATTACGCCTTCGTCGAATTGCGCGCGGGCCAATATGAAATTCAGGTAGAGAAGGAAGGATTCAAGAAACTCACTCGCCAAAGTGTGACGCTCACGGTCGGCGAACCATCCACGATTGACCTCAAGATGGAACTAGCCACTGTCACCAGCACCACCGAACTTATTGCAGTCGCACCGCTCATCAACACGCAAACCTCTGAACTCAGTTATCTCGTCGGCGAACGCGCCATCCGCGAGTTGCCGTTGAACGGGCGCAACTACACCGATCTCGCGTTGCTGCAACCCGGCGTGACGGCTTATCCGCAACGCGACGGCGGCTCGGTCGTAGCCCACGGCCTCGGCCTCACGATCAACGGACAAGACATTCGCTCGAACGTTTATCTGCTTGACGGAACGTTGCTCAACGATTTCACCAACGGCCCGGCGGGCAGCGCGGCGGGTACTGCATTAGGCGCTGAGACGATCAAAGAGTTTCGCGTCGAAACCAATTCTTATTCGGCTGAGTTCGGACGCAATTACGGCGGACAGATCAACGCCATCAGCAAGGCTGGCTCGAATGCGTTGCACGGTTCCCTCTATCATTTTTTGCGCAATGACAATATGGACGCGCGCAATTTCTTTGACCGTCAACCGCTGGGCAAGCCTGAATTCAAACGCAATCAATTTGGCGGTACGCTCGGCGGCCCGGTCGTCAAAGACAAGACCTTTTTCTTCTTCGGCGTCGAATCGCTCCGCGAACGTTTAGGCCGCACCATCTCAACTTTCGTACCCGACACCAACGCGCGGCAAGGCATCTTGCCCGGCGTGACTACGCCGGTCGTTATCAACGCAGCGATCAAACCTTTTCTTGACCTTTTCCCGCTGCCCAACGGCGCGAACATCGGCGGCGGATTGGCGCGTTACAACTTCGGATTCGCCCAGCTTTTAGATCAAGCCTATGTTCAGTTGCGCGGCGATCAGGTCATCAATCAATACCATCAGCTTTTCGGACGCTACACGTTTGATGATGCCGATCAGTTGCTGCCGACTGACTTTCCGCAATTCCCGCGTTCGTTTTTGTCGCGCAATCAATTCGCCACCGTCGAACACACCTGGTTGATTTCGGCGACGACGGTGAATACGGCGCGGCTCGGTTACAGCCGCACGCGTATTGGGCAAGACGTGCAAGCCGATGTGCCTTCGACGATTCAGCCTTTCGTCGCCGGACGCCGTTTTATGGGCAACATAGACATCGGCGGCCTGCCGCGTTTCGGCCCGCAAAGTTCGGTGAACGTGCAACTCGATCAAGACGTATTCAGTTTCAGCAACACCGTCACGCAAGTGCGCAGCGCGCATACGTTGAAATTCGGCGGGCTGGCTGAGAACTATCAATCCAACGAAGTGAACCCGACGTTTTCGCTGGGCATTTATAACTTCCCTGATTTGCGTTCGTTTCTCGAAAACCGTCCGAACCGTTTCATCGGCCTCACGCCCGAAGCCCAGTTTGATCGCGGCTGGCGTTATTGGTTGTTGGGCGCTTTTGCGCAGGATGACTTTCGCGTCACGCGGCGGCTCTCGTTGAATTTGGGGTTGCGCTACGAATTTTCGAGCGTGCCGTTTGATCGCCGCGACATCAATATGCCGAACCTGCTTGCGCCGACGGTGACGATTGGCAAGCTCTATCAAAACCCGACCACGAAAAATTTTTCGCCGCGTGTGGGCTTCGCGTGGGACATTTTCGGCGACAGCAAGACGAGTTTACGCGGCGGTTACGGACAGTATTTCAACACGAACAACCAACAGAACCTGATCGTCACGGTGACCAATCCGCCCGCGACGCCGCGTCCCGTAATCATCAATCCGACGTTTCCGAATCCGCCTTTCGCGCGGGCCGGAACGCTCTCGATTCGTCCGGTTGAGAACAACATCAAATCGCCGAACGTGCATGTCTATAACTTGAACCTGCAACGCCAACTGCCTTTCGACACGGCGGTGACGATTGGTTACGCGGGTTCGCGCGGCATACATCTGTGGCGCAACACCGACTGGAACGTACCCACGCCAACACGGCAAGCCGATGGCTCGTGGTTTTATGCGAACAACCTGCCGCGCCCCAATCCAGCCTTCAGCACCATCGAACTCAAAAAGAGCGACGGCAATTCGTGGTACAACGCGCTGATTTTTGAAGTCCGCAAACGCTTCACGAAAGGCTTGGACTTTCAATCGTCTTACACATTTTCGCGTACGATTGACACGACTCAGGCTTCGACATTTTTCTCTGACGCAACGAACGGAACCGTTTCGGCGCTGCCTGAGCCTGCGGGGTTGAATTACAACAAAGGCCTCGCTGACTTTCACGCGGCGCACAATTGGGTCGTGAATTTCAACTGGGAGATTCCTTTCGCCAAAAACCGAAAGGACGTGACGGGCAAGTTGCTCGGCGGCTGGAACCTGATCGGCATCGGCCAAATGCGCAGCGGCAATCCGTTGACGGTGTTTGTTTCGGCTAACCGTTCGCAATCGAAATGGGCACCATCGAACAGCGCGAGCCTGGGTTTTGATCGTCCGAATCTGGCGGCGGGCTATACCTATAAAACGGCGGTGCTGGGCCGCGCCGATCAATACTTCGACCCGAAGGCTTTCACGTTGCAGGCGTCAGGTACGTTGGGCAACACGGGACGCAACGCTTTCATCGGGCCGAACCTGCGCACCTTTGATATGTCGCTGGTCAAAAACACCGGCTGGGCGCGGCTGGGCGAAGCAACCAAAATTCAGTTTCGCATCGAAGCCTTCAATCTGTTCAACCGCGCCAATTTCGGTACGCCGGGCGTGCAGGTTTACGGCGGCGCGGCGTTGGCGAACAATACTTACGATCCCACAAGCGCGGGGCAACCGGCTTCGCTGGCGAGTTTCGGATTGGTACGTTCAACCATCACCAGTGCGCGGCAATTGCAGTTGGCGTTAAGAATCTCTTTTTGATTTTATGGCGGCGAAAGACCTCTATCACGAACACGTTCGCAGGGCGTTGGAAAAAGACGGCTGGACGATCACGCACGATCCGCTGACGATCAACTTGCCCGATACCAAGGTGAACTTGTTCGTAGATTTGGGGGCAGAACGATTCATCATTGCCGAAAAAGCCAAACGAAAGATTGCGGTTGAAGTAAAAAGTTTTGCCAGCCCGTCACGGATGACTGATCTAGAGCAGGCTTTGGGACAGTTCATTCTTTATCACGACATACTGGCGGATCAGGAACCCGAACGCACTTTGTATCTAGCCATTCGCACGGACGTTTATACGGTCTTGATTCAAGCGCCTTTCTGGAATTTACTACTGAAAAATCGCCGACTACGCTTATTGCTTTTCGACGATCTGACCGAGGAGGTTGTGCAATGGATTGCCTGAATAAATACCGCGACATCATCGAAGCAACACTGCTGCCTTACACCCAACTGAAATATGCCTGGGGCGACATCGCGTGCAGTGCGACTTTTGATCGCCGACGCGATAGTTACGTTCTGATTTCGCATGGATGGCGGAATCGGCAACGCACCCATTACTGCCTGGCTCACATAGAAATCCGTGAGGGCAAAGTCTGGATTCAAGAAGACGGATTGGAACACGGACTCGCTACGGAACTAGAGGCTGCCGGAATCCCTTCGCACGACCTGGTGTTGGGCTTCCAGCCTGCCGATGTGCGCCACCTGACGGAATACGCCGCTGCCTGATAAAAGAATAGAGGCTCTATGAAAGTCGAAGAATTCCTGCTCGAAATCAAAAGCTGGCTCTTCACCATCAGCGAAGACCTGCATGCCTTGCGTTCCGAGACCGAAGCGATGCGTCAGGAAACGCGCGCCATGCATCTCGACACCATTGCGATGCGCGATGAGATTCGCCATATGATGGAAAATATGCACAACCTCATCGCGCGCGTCGAAATGCTGCACGGCTTCGAACCCGCTGAAGAAACTGAAAACACCAACAGCGATTCGCTCGAAGACGTATCGGGTTGGAAAATGTAACGGAGTCACCCTATGTCCCAAAGAATCTTTTCCCTGCTCTTGTCTTTACTCTTGCTGGGTTGCCTTACCGCTTCAGCGCAAACTGACTGGACGCGCTTTCGCGGCCCCAACGGAAACGGCATTTCAACCGCTACGAACGTGCCTTCCGAATTCGGCCCTGAGAAAAACGTCGTATGGAAAACCGCGCTGCCCGCCGGACATGCTTCGCCCGTGTTCACCAAAGACAAAATCTTTGTCACAGCGCATACGCCTACCGCGAAAGACAAAAAAGACGTTTATCAACTTTTTGTCATTTGCCTTGACCGCGCGACGGGCAAGCAGCTTTGGCAACGCGAAGTGCCGCGCGTCAATAAAGGCCGACTCGAAAACGTCAACGGCCCGGCGTCGGCTTCGCCCGTGACTGATGGCACGAACGTGTATGTGTTCTTTCAGGATTTCGGCCTCTTGGCTTACGACTTGAACGGCAAAGAAAAGTGGCGACTGCCGCTCGCGCCGATGAATATCTATTACGGTTACGGCGCGTCGCCGATGCTGGTGGACGACAAGCTCATCCTACCAGTGGACGCCGATGGCGGCGAAGCCTATCTGCTCGCCGTCAATAAAAAGTCCGGCAAGGTCGCGTGGAAGACCGCGCGCCCCGAAATCATTTCGGGTTATTCGACGCCAACTGTATGGCAGCCCAAACAAGGCGCGAAACAATTGCTCATTCCCGAATCGTTTCAGCTTTCGGCGTATTCCGTCGCCGACGGCAAGCGCGTGTGGTGGGTACGCGGCTTGGCCTGCGAATCGAAATCAGTGGCGAGCCTGGCGGGCGATACGCTGTATGTGAACGGCTGGGGCTTCCCGCAAAATCAGCCGGGACAACAAGTCGCTACGGTTCCGTTTGAAGAAGCATTGAAACTTTACGATGTGAACAAAGACGGGCTGATTGGGTTGGATGAAATGAAAAGCCTTGATCGCAACAGCAGCGACAAAATGGGGTTCATGGTAAAGATGGCGTTCGACGCTTATGACGCCAACAAAGACGACAAGCTCAATGCCAACGACTGGAACGTCTTTCGTTCGATGATGGCTTCTGAAAACGGCTTGCTCGCCATCAGGCTTCCCAGCGTGGGCGGACAAGGCGATATGACCGCGAGCGCCGTGCAATGGAAGTATCAACGCCCCGTGCCGCAAGTGCCTTCGACGCTGCTTTATCAAAACACGCTTTTTATGGTGAACGATAGCGGCATTCTGATTTCGTTCGATCCCGCGACGGGCAAAGTCATCAAGCAGGGACGGCTGAAAGGCGCGATTGATAAATACTTCGCGTCGCCTGTCGGAGCCGACGGCAAAGTATTCTTAGTCAGTCAGGACGGCACGATGTCAGTCGTTTCAGCGCAAGGCGAATGGGAAGTGTTGCAGGTGAATACGTTGGGCGAAGAAGTGTTCGCTACGCCCGCGCCGCTCGATGGCAAGCTGTATGTGCGCACGCAAAAGACACTGTATTGTTTTGGAAAATAACGTGAAGGCAGTGCAAGGGCTTTCGCCACAAAAATGCACAGAAGACACAAAACGAAACTCCATTGTATGAAATCTTTTTTGTGGCCTTTGTGCTTTTTTGTGGCAGAAAACCCTCCTGCCAACGCCTTGCCTTCATCTCATTGCGCTCACGCTCCCTGTATTGCCTAGAGATTCTTATGACAATTTTTCGCCTCTCGCTCGGCTTGCTGTTCTGCCTTTCACTTCAAGTCAACGCGCAAACCTGGTCGCAGTTTCGCGGCCCCAACGGTGCGGGCGTCGCTAACGAATCAAACTTGCCAACGGAACTCAGCCCTACGAAAAACGTCGTATGGAAAACCGCTTTGCCTGCCGGACACTCTTCGCCCGTACTAACTAAAGACAAAATTTTCGTCACGGCGCATGAAGCCGAAAAGCTATTGGTCATCGCCCTTAATCGCGCCGACGGCAAGATCGTATGGCAGCGCGAAACGCTGCGTCCGCGCAAACAGGAACTGCATAAATCCAACTCGCCCGCTTCGCCCAGCGTAGTCACCGACGGCAACGCAGTGTATGCCTTCTTCACCGATTTTGGCTTGCTGGCTTATTCCGTCGAAGGCAAAGAGCTATGGCGCTTGCCGTTGGGGCCGTTCAACAATCCGTTTGGCATGGGTTCGTCGCCGATTTTGGCGGATGACAAGTTGTTGCTGAATTGCGATTCTGAAAGCGGTTCGTTTTTCATTGCCGTGAACAAGAAGACCGGCAAAGTCATCTATCGCATCGAACGCCCTGAATTCACGCGCGGTTTTTCGACACCAATTTTATTCAAGCCCACCAACGCGCCGTTGCAAGTGCTGGTCGCGGGTTCGTTGCGGCTCTCAGCCTATGACGTAGCTACCGGCAAAGAGGTGTGGCATTTGCGCGGTTTGACGTGGCAGATCAAGCCTACGCCGGTGTTGGGCAAGGGGATGCTTTACGTGTTGGGTTGGGCGGGCGGAGCCGATCCCGGCCAGCAAGAAACGATTCCGCCGTTCGCTGAAATGCTCGCCAAATACGACGCCGACAAAAACGGTACGCTCTCAAAAACCGAAGTCCCTGATCCCAAGATGGCAAAAGGCTGGAACGATTTCGACCTCGACCGTGACGGCACATTAGGCGAACGCGACTGGCGCGCTTATCAATCGAAACGCGCGGTCGTGAACGGCGTGCTGGCGTTCGCGCTCGAACCGTCAATGACTTTAGCAGGCGATATGACTGACAAGCTGTTGCGCTGGCGCTTCGAAAAGATGTTGCCGAATACGCCTTCGCCGCTGCTCTATCAAGACGTGCTTTACCTGTTGAAAGAAGGCGGCATCCTGACTTCGCTCGAAGCCGCGACCGGCAAAGAAATCAAACGCGGACGGCTGACCGGCGCGCTCGGCGATTATTACGCCTCGCCCGTGGCGTCTGACGGCAAGCTGTTTGCGTTGAGCGAAGAAGGTAAACTCACCGTCATCAAAACAAGCGGGGCAGGCGGCGAGTGGGAGATTCTCTCAGTCAATGATTTCGGCGAAGCGGCGCACGCTACGCCCGCGTTTGCCGATGGGAAGGTTTATGTGCGTACGCACAAGACGCTCTATTGCTTTGCCAGGCAGTAGAAAAACCATGCCAAACAACTAAGACCTAACCACCGTCGGAGGAGCTTTTATCAGCCGTGCATATCAGCGAAAAAAACACTACGCCGAATCAAGCCAGCGCGCCTGAGCCCATCAAGCTGTTCATCTCATACGCGCACCGCGATGAAGATATGCGGCTGGAACTCAACGATCACTTGAGCAATCTGCAACGGCAAGGGCTGATTGCCAGTTGGCATGATCGTCAAATCGTGGCCGGAGAAGAATGGGCTGGTGAAATTGACGAGGCATTGAATCACGCGCGCGTCATTCTCTTGCTCATCAGCGCGCGTTTTATGGCTTCGGATTATTGCCACGACCAGGAAATGCTGCGCGCGATGGAACGGCACACGGCGGGCGAAGCCGTCGTCATTCCAATTATCCTCAGCGATTGCGATTGGCAGGAGGCTCCGTTCAGCAAGCTCCAAGCCTTGCCCAAAGAGGCCAAACCAATCAAAAGCTGGGCCGACCGCGATGAAGCATGGGCCAACGTAGCGCGAGGCATCCGCCGCGTTATCGAAAGCCTTTCCCGCAAGAGCGAGCCGCCGCAGCCTTACCGGACGATGTCAGCCGACGTTGAACAGGCGCTGCCTTACCTTTGCAACCGCAGCAAACAGAAAAGCGAATTGGAAGAAGCGTTACGCCAACATCGTGAACTGCGCACCGGTCGTCCGCTGCTGTGTGTGATTCACGGCGATGAATATGAATGCCACGACAAATTTCTCGAACGATTACGCACGGATTTGCTGCCGGGCCTGCTCAATTTGAAAGTCGCCGTCGAAGAATTTTATTGGCACGAACCGCCCGCGCCGCAGGCCTCTGCGCAGGAATTTTGGCGCAGCCTCGGCGAACGGTTGTTAGGGTCTGCGTCACACGCTGACGAAACTTACCGCGACTTGATCGTAAAAAAACTGACCGCCTCTGACAGGCCACTGTTGGTGAACGTAGGTTGGCTGACCGAAAACTGCGTGGCGCATAATGACGAATTGTTTCAATCCTTTCTGCAATTTTGGGAACAGTGGCCTGCACTGCCTGCCCATCGGCTGGTGATTTGCGGGCTGTCGCTGACTTATCAACGCTCGAAAGATACGACTTCAAAATTACGCTTCTGGCAGAAATCGCCTAACGAACGCCTGCGCTGGGTGGTCGAACAACTCAACGCGAAATCATCCGATCAGTTCACGCTGACGGTCTTGTCTGAGTTGCACGCCATCACGCGCAAAGAAGCTGAAGACTGGCCCGGCCATCCTAAAGTGCGCCGCCAATACGACATCCCGAAAGACAAGATCACCCAACTTTACCGCACGCTCGCAGACCGTCCGATTGCGATGGAAGAACTCGCGCCTAAATTGCGCGAGTTGCTGAATTCAGAAACTCAATTGAGGAACTAACCCATGTCCTATCCCTATTACCCCAATCCGATGCGCCGCGCAGATGGCTCGGTCGAACTGCCTGCGTTCAGTCGCGCACGTCAGACTGATCCGTCGGGTTACCTGCCCGACGAAGGCTTGATTGATGCCGTCAACGTAGCCCTGCTGCTCGGCCAGCCGCTGTTGCTCACCGGCGAACCGGGTACGGGCAAGACCGAACTCGCGCGGCATCTGGCTCATACGTTGCAACTCGGCGAGCCGCTGAAATTCGAGACGAAATCGAACAGCGCGGCCCGCGATTTGTTTTACACGTATGACGCCGTCAGTCACTTTCGCGCTGGGCAAGCAGGCGCGGCGACGAACGCCTTGGCTTACTTGCGCTGGAATGCGCTGGAATGCGCTGGAATGCGCTGGGCGAAGCCATCCTGCGTTCGCGTCGTCTAGTCGAAGTCGAGCCGTGGTTGACGCCGGGCTTTGAACACAATGGCGCGCAACGTTCGGTCGTTTTGATTGACGAGATAGACAAAGCACCACGCGACTTTCCCAACGATCTGCTCAACGAAGTAGAGCATCTTTACTTTCGTGTCGCCGAACTCGGCAACGAGGCAGATGAAGAAGCCGTGCAGCTCGCACCAATACGGCCTTTGCGTATCCATCGTGGGAAAGGCGCCGTCACCGCGTTGTGGCAATGGAGCAAACGTCCGCGAGTCGCAGCCCTGTTGCTTTTAGCCTTGTCGCTCGCAGCCGTAGGCGTATATCGCGCCGTTATCACCAAGCCCAAGCCGCCTGACGAAGTAGCGAAAAACGAAGCGCCAACGCCTGCACCCGCACCTGCGACACCGCTGCCGTTCGCTACGATTCCCGCCGTAGCCACGCCTACGCCGAACACCATCCCTGACGCCACGCCCGTCAATCGTTCTCTTTGGCCTGCCGCGATTCCGCTGTTGTTGTATGCCGCGTGGTTTCTTTGGCGCTGGTGGCGACGCAAGCTGATGTTAGAGCGTATGCAAACCAGCAGCGCTCCGCGTTTGCAACAACTCAAGCTGGCGCGCGACGGCGTGAAGTTATTTGATTCGCCCGCCTTTCGCCGCGCCGTCATCGAATTGCGCCGCCATCGCCACGTCGCCGCTCACGACCTTGACGTAGCGGCAACCATTCGCGCGACGATTCGGCAAGCCGGATTGTTTACGCCCAGTTTCGGCAGGCGGCGCGCGCTGCCCGAATACCTGTTGCTGATTGATCGCCTGAGTTTGCCGGATGAACAAGCTGCCGTTGGCGATGAGTTGGCGCGGCGTCTGGCATCCGGTGAAATCGGGGTCGAGCGATATTATTTTCAGGGCGACGCGCGCACCTGCCAGCAAGGGCCTTTCGCGCCCGCGCTGTCGCTCAACGAACTGGCGGCGCGCTTTCCCGAACATCGCCTGCTGATTTTCGGCGACGGCGCAGGCTTCTTCGACGCCTTTTCGGGCGAACCGCAACGCTGGCTCGAACAGTTCGCGCAATGGCCTGAACGCGCGCTGATTACGCCGGTCGAACCGGGTTCAGACCACCGGCCGGACTGGGGCTACCGCGAAGCCTGGTTGCAAGAGCAAGGCTTCACGTTGTTGCCCGCTACAGCAAATGGTTTTGAATTGCTGACTGAGTGGCTCGGCAGCGGCTTGCAGCAGGAACCGCGCGACACGGCGGCGCATCCCTATCCACCGCTGTTGGCCGAACGCCCCAAACGCTGGCTTGAACGCCGCCTGCCGCGCGCCGCAGAAGCCGCCACGCTAGTCGCGCAATTGCGCCGCTACTTGGGCGAGTCGGGCTGGCTGTGGTTGCGCGCGTGCGCGGTCTATCCGCAAGTGACGTGGGAACTGACGCTTTATCTGGGCGCGCGCCTGCTGCCTGCGCAAGGCGAAAGCTGGGCGAGCGATTTGTTGCGATTGGTGCGGCTGCCGTGGTTTCGCTACGGCACGCTGCCCGATTGGTTGCGGGCGGTCTTGATTGACGGATTCACGCCGGAACAAAACACCCAGGTGCGCCGCGTAATCTCAGACCTCTTGCGCCACGTCCTGACCAATCCAGCCCAAGCCATCACGCTCGACGTAGCGACCGAGCCACCACCAGAACAAACCGGCTGGCGGCGCTGGCTCAAACGCCGCGAGTTGTTTCACAAGCTGCAAACGCAGCCGGAAGAAAGCCCGTTACACGATATAGTTTTCTTGAACTTTCTAGCAGGAAGGCAGTCGAAGCCACTGGCTGTGCAAACCCCAAAATTATGGGCGCGACTTTTTTTTGAAAGCGGGAAAAGGCTACTAGGCGCTCATCGGTTGACTTGGGGTTTAATTGCCATGGGTTGTTCAATAATTTTATTCATAGTGGTTTTGTTTAGGCCAATTCAAATTAGTTTAAGGCATTGTCCAAATTCTAGTTGAAATTCCTTCAGAGGAGCGGGCTTGGCAAAGCGGGATTCTTAGTTGAAATTCTGTCGATCAGAAACCCAACAAGG